>NZ_JAPHNL010000112.1 GCF_026274175.1 Streptomyces beihaiensis | reverse complement strand
CCGCCGGACGAGGCACCGGACTCGGCGGCCCGAGCGGCCCCCGCGGCCCCGGCCCGCTCGGCCGCCCGCTCGGCCTCGCGCGCCTTCTCGGCCTCCTCTTCGGCTTCCATCTCGGCGAACACGTCGATCGGCGCCGGTGCCTTCGCCAGGAAGATCCACGTCAGCCAGACGGCCAGCAGGAACGGCGGGATCTTCAGGGCGACCAGCACCCAGCCCAGCTGCGCCGTGTTCGCCCACCAGTACAGCGGGAAGAGGATGGCGCACTTGGCGAGCAGAATCAGGCCCCAGGCCCAACTGGCCTTCGCGTACGCCTTCTTGCGACCCGGGTTACGGGTGCGCCACGACAGGTTCTCCTTGAACACCGGCCCGAGGATCAACCCGATCAACGGCACACCGGCCAGGGTCGTGACGATGTACGCGAGCGCCAGGCCGAGGGTGTAGAGCATGCCGGGCAGGTAGAAGTCCTTGGCGTTGCCGGTCATCATCGCGAAGACGACGCCGAACACGACACCGAAGACGCCGCTGAAGGCGTGCTTGACCGTGTCCTTCATGGCCAGGCGTACGACGACGAGGGCCAGCGCCACGACGAGGGCCGCGATGGCCGACATGTGGAGGTCCTTGTCGACCGTGAAGATGCTCACGAAGAGGAGGCCGGGCGCGACGGTCTCCACCATGCCCCGTACCCCGCCGAAGGCCTCGAACAGGGCGGCCTCCGTCACCGCCTTGTTGTCGGCGGCCTGGTCCGCGTCTGAGCGTTCACGGTCGGTCGGCTTGTCGACTGACGCCACCGGCTACTCCCGTCCGAGGGGTCTGAGTTCGTACTTAGGGTTGAACAGCACCCTACGGCCGCGGCTCATGGAGATCCGCCCGCTCGCGATCAGCTTGCGGCCCGGCTCGATGCCCACGATGGAGCGCCGGCCGAGCCACACCACGTCCAGAGCGGCCGAGCCGTCGAACAACTCCGCCTCAAGGGCCGGGACTCCGGCGCGTGGCCGCAGGGTGACCGTCCGCAACGTACCAGTTACGGTGACGACCTGGCGGTCGGAGCAGTCACAGATCCGCGTACAGCCCTTGGTCTGCGAGTCCTCGCGCAGCTCCTCCGACTCAAGGTCCTCCTGGGAGGAGGACAGCCTGTCGAGCATGCGCCTGAACCGCCCCACCGGCTTCTCGGACGTCCCGCCGGAACGAGGAACAGCACTCATACAAGAAGCGTACCCAAGGCCGGTCACCGGCCCACGTCGGCCCACGTCACTTCTCGAACCGGTATCCCGTGCCCGGCTCCGTGATGAGGTGGCGCGGGCTGGACGGGTCGGTCTCCAGCTTGCGGCGCAGTTGGGCCATGTAGACGCGCAGGTAGTTCGTCTCCGTCCCGTACGACGGGCCCCAGACCTCCTGCAGGAGCTGCTTCTGGCCGACCAGGCGCCCCGCGTTGCGCGCCAGGACCTCCAGGAGGTGCCACTCGGTGGGGGTCAGGCGTACGTCGCGGCCGTCACGGTGGACCTTCTTCGCCGACAGGTCGACCGTGAAGCCGTCGGTCTCGACGATGCCCTGGTCGTCGCCGTCGGCGGATCCGGCGGGGCGCACGGCCGCGCGCAGGCGCGCGAGGAGCTCGTCCATGCCGAACGGCTTCGTGACGTAGTCGTCGGCGCCCGCGTCCAGCACCTCGGCCTTCTCCTTCGACGAGTGCCGGGCCGAGAGCACGACGATGGGGCCCCGGGTCCAGCGGCGCAGGCCCTTGATCACGTCGACACCGTCCATGTCGGGCAGGCCCAGGCCGAGGACGACCACGTCGGGGTGGCGGGCGGCGGCGAGCCGCAGCGCACCGGCCCCGTCCCCGGCGGCGTCCACCTCGTACGTGCGCGCCTCGAGGTTCACGACGAGGGCGCGGACGATCAGCGGTTCATCGTCGACCACGAGCACCCGGGTCATGCGTTCCTGCCTCTCTGAGCGGTCAATGATTGGTCAACCTGTCCAGATATGGATGATATGGACGACGTGCATGGCCTGGACGTGGGCGTGGACGTGGACGGGAGTGCGGGCGCGGGGCGCGGGGCGCGGGTTCGGGGCGGGCGCGGGCGGTGTGGTTCGAATTCGGTCGGCGAGGACTCCGCCCTCAGCGGCGGCGCGGGATCTCCTCCGCGCCGTCGGCTCCGCACAGTCGGCTTCGCGGCGCCACGCTCGGTCCTATGGTGGTCCTCGGACGGCATCGCGTACGTCCTGCCCTGACCGCCGGCCGTCGGACTGGTCAGTGCTCGACGATGCCGCCGTCGCTGAGTTCCAGGACGCGGTCGGCCAGGCCGAGCAGTGTCGTGTCGTGCGTGGCGACCAGCGCGGTGACGTGCTCGGCGCGGACGACGGCGCGCAGCAGTTCCATCACGGCGAGTCCGGTCTCCGCGTCGAGCTGTCCGGTCGGCTCGTCGGCGATGAGGAGAGCCGGCCGGTTGGCGAGCGCCCGGGCGATGGCGACGCGCTGCTGCTGGCCGCCGGAGAGCTCGCCGGGCCGCTGTTCGGCGTGGTCCGCGAGCCCGACGAGGCCGAGCAGAGTCTCGACGCGTTCCTCGCGCTCACGCGGGTCGGTCCTGCGCAGCCGAAGGGGCACGCCGACGTTCTCGGCCGCGGTGAGGATCGGTATGAGCCCGAAGGACTGGAAGACGAAGCCGACCCGGTCGCGGCGCAGTTCGAGGCGGCCGTCCTCGTCGAGCTGTGCGAGGTCTAGGCCGTCGACGGTGACGCTCCCGCGGTCGGGCTCGTCGAGGCCGCCGACGAGGTTGAGCAGGGTGGTCTTGCCGGAGCCCGAGCGTCCCTTGAGGGCGACGAGTTCGCCCCGCGGCACCTCGAAAGAGACCCCGCGCAGCGCGTGCACGGCAGCGGCGCCCCTGCCGTAGGACCGGTGCAGGTCCTCGACGACGACCATGGGTTCCGCTCCCCCGCGCCGCCGCTCCTGGATCGCCGTCCTGGCCCGGGCGCTCCTGGTCATCCGCCCCACTCCCCCGTCTCCCCGTCGCCTTGCCGGTCGGGCGCCAGTATGGGCGCGGCCGGGCGGGCCGGGCAATGGTCGAGACCGGCGCGCGGCCGCGCGCCCGGCCCGTGCCCGGACTGGAAGGTCACACGGAAGAAGCCGGGGGCCGCGCATCACGGCGGATGCGCGGCCCCCGGCCACGTGCGGTACCCGCGCGCGGGGCGCAGAGGTCAGCGGACCTCGGTGATCTCCGGGCCCCGGGCCAGCTGGCCCATGCCGCCGGAGAACCGAGAGCCCTCGTCGGCGTCGGCCTTGGCGCCCTCGGCGACCATCTGGGCGTCGTCCGGGAGCTTCAGGACGATCGGGTCGCGGGGGGCCATCGGGCTCTCGCCGCGCACCACGACGGTGTCCCGGAAGATCTGCTCCAGCAGCCCGGCCGTCTGCGGCTGCACCGCACCCTGACCGGAGATCACTCCGCGCAGGAACCAGCGCGGGCCGTCCACGCCCACGAAGCGCACGACCTGGAAGCCACCCGTGCCGTCCGGCAGCTGCACCGGCACCTGAGCCCGCAGCTCCCAGCCGAGCGGGCCCTCGACCTCGTCGATCACACCACCCTGCTGGGTGATGCCGGTGGCGATCTCATCACGGACCTCGCTCCAGATGCCCTCCTTCTTGGGGGCGGCGAAGCCCTGAAGCTGCACCGCGCTGTCCTGGAGGACGACGGTCGCGGCGACGATCGCGTCGCCCGCGACCTCCACGCGCAGCTCCATGCCTTCCACGCCAGGGACGAAGAGGCCGCCGAGGTCGACCCGGCCCTCGCCGGGCTCGCGGACCTCGGAGACGTCCCAGGGGCCGTCGGGACGGGGCTCGGGCTCGAGCCGGACGCGCTCCGGCTCCTCGGCGTCCGTGTCGGCGCTGTCGGCACCGTCGACGTTGTCGTCGACCTGCTCGGTCTCACTCGCCGCGTCCACCGCGCTGTCAGCGGAGTCGTTCTTCTTGCGACGTCCGAACACGTCACTGTCCTTCCCGGTCGGATACGACCGAAGCGTATCGATTCCCACCCTGTTGACCGTGCGTTTCCTCGGTGGCCTCGGCGGGGGCGCCTACGGCGGCGTGCCCGCCCGTGGACCCGAAGCCCCCCTCGGCCCGCACGGAGTCGGGAAGCCGCGCCACCTCGCGGAAGCGCACCCTCTCGACCTGCTGGACGACCAGTTGGGCAACCCGGTCGAAGCGCTCGAACCGCACGCACTCGCGCGGGTCGAGATTCACCACGATCACCTTGATCTCTCCACGGTACCCGGCATCCACCGTCCCCGGGGCATTCACCAGGGCGACACCGCAGCGTGCGGCGAGCCCGGAGCGGGGGTGCACGAAGGCCGCGTACCCCTCCGGGAGCGCGACGGACACCCCGGTGGGCAGCACGGCGCGCTCCCCCGGCGCGAGCTCGCACGCCTCGGTGGTCCGCAGGTCGGCACCCGCGTCACCCGGGTGTGCGTACGCGGGCAGGGGCACGTCGGGGTCGACTCGGCGGATCAGCACGTCGAGCGGCCGGCCGGGGGCAGGGCTCACGGGTTCACCTCGAAGGCGCGGGCTCGCCGGACCGTGTCCGGGTCACTCATGGCGGCCCGGATCTCCTCCGGTCGGCCGTTCTCGATGAAGTGGTCGACCTTGACCTCGATGAACAAGGCGTCGGCGCGCACGGCGACGGGCCCGTCGGGGCCGCCGATCCGCCCGGTCGCGGTCGAGTAGATCTTGCGCCCGGCGACGGCGGTCACCTCGGCGGACAGGTGGAGCACGGTGCCCACGGGTACGGGCCGCACGAAGTCCGTCTCCAGGCGTCCGGTGACGGCGATGGTCTGCGTCAGCCAGTTCAGCGAACCGAGTGTCTCGTCGAGCGCGGTGGCGAGGACGCCGCCATGCGCCAGGCCGGGTGCGCCCTGATGGGCGGGGCGGACGGTGAACTCGGCGGTGACGTCGACGCCGCGGCCGGCTCGCGCCTGGAGGTGCAGCCCGTGCGGCTGCTCCCCGCCGCACCCGAAACAGTGTCCGTAGTGTGCGCCGATGAGCTCACCGGGGGCGGGGGCGTCGGGGTGCCGCACCGGCGCTATGGCGTCGGCCGGAGGCGTCAGAGCTGCTGAAGTACCACTCACAGGCGCAGACCTTACCTGCGTGTCCTGTACGTCGACGCAACGTGCCAAGCTTGTGCGCATGGAGCTCTCGACGACACCGTACGAAGAACGACTCACGGCGCCCCCCTCGTGGTGGTTCGTCAGCTTCCTCGTCGGGGTCGCGTGCGCGCTGATCCTGCTGCCTTTCGGGGTGCTGCCGCTGCTCGGCGGTTTCGTGGGCGGTCTGCTCGTCGCGGCGGTGGTCACCAGTTCGTACGGGTCGGTCCGGGTGCGCGTGGTGGCCGGGTCGCTCGTCGCGGGCGACGCGAAGATCCCGCTCTCCGCGCTCGGTGAGGTCGAGGTGCTCGACCCGGAGGAGACCAGGGCCTGGCGCACGTACAAGGCCGATCCCCGGGCCTTCATGCTGCTGCGCAGCTACGTTCCGACGGCGGTCCGGGCCGAGATCACCGACCCGGACGACCCGACCCCGTACGTGTACGTCTCGACACGGGACCCGGAGGCGCTGGCGAAGGCGCTGCGGGGCTAGGGGCTGTCCGGCGGATCTTGCCGGTCGGGGGCCGGGGCCTGGCACGCCCGTCTGCGGCGGCGGGCAGGGGTACCTCACCCGGAATCGAGGCGCCCTCAGGCCCTGAGGTCCCGGCTCAGGCGCCGGGGGGGCGAGACTCAGTCGCCGGTGCCGCGAGCCCGGCGCAGGCGTCTGTGGCCTCGTACGGTCCGTTCCTCGCCCGCTCCTTCGAGCTCCAGGGCGTCCCGCGGCATCTCGAGAGCCGGCAGGTCATCGAGGGCGTCCCAGGGCACCTGGACGCGGCGCAGGTCCGCGCGGACGCGGTCGGCCAGCTTCTTGGTGTCGCGGCGGTTCATGACCGCTCCGACGGCGGCGCCGATCATGAACGGGGTCAGGCTCGGCAGGTTGCGTGCCGTCCGCTTCATGATCTGCTGGCGCAGCTCGCGCTTCATCTGGCCGCCGAGCGCCGCGTTGACCGACGCCGGCTTGGTGACCTCGATGCCGCGCTCATGTGTCCAGGAGGTCAGATAGGCGGTGCTGCGGTCCTTCAGGCCGCCGACGGGCCGCACCCCGTACACCTCGTGCAGCTCGGCGACGAGCTTCAGCTCGATCGCCGCCACTCCGGTGATCTCCGCGGCCAGTTCGGTCGGCATCGCCGGCGGTACGGGCAGCATCGCGGCGGCGCCGACCGAAGCGCCCACCGTGGACGAGGCGTTGGCCGCACCGGCCACCAGTTTGTCCGCCAGCTGTTCCGGACCGAGCCCGGGGAACTGCCGACGAAGGGTCGCCAGGTCCCGGACGGGGACCCGCGGCGCGTTCGCGATGATCCGGTCGGCGATGTAGCCGACACCGGCCATGGCGGCCGCGCCGCCCTTGGCCATCCCCGTGCGCGCGAGGGCGCCGCTTCTGCGGACGCCGTCCCTGACGGCGGCAGCGCGGCGCCTGGCCGGTCCCGCGGCCGGTGCGGTCACGCCGTCGGCGTCGGCGTCGGCCGGGTCCGCGGTTCCGGCCGTCGCCATCTCACCCGTCCGCGCGCGCGTGTGGGGCGAAGCGTCGCGCGCGGGCAGTGATGCGAGCGAGGCCGTTCCCTCATCGGGAGAGCCTCGCTCGTCGTCACGCTCGTCACTCACGTCACACACGGCCTCGTACGGGCCTTGCGCCTCCTCCCGGGGCTTCGCGGGCCCCTTGCGGGAGCGGCGCTTCCAGGGCGGGGTCGAGCCGGTCATGCCCGACCCTGCCTCAGTCGCAGTCGCGGCAGATCGGCTGGCCGTTCTTCTCCCGCGCGAGCTGGCTGCGGTGGTGCACGAGGAAGCAGCTCATGCAGGTGAACTCGTCCTCCTGCTTGGGCAGGACGCGAACGGCCAGCTCCTCGTTCGAGAGGTCGGCGCCCGGAAGCTCCAGGCCCTCGGCCGCCTCGAACTCGTCCACGTCGACGTTGGACGCGGACTTGTCGTTCCGCCGGGACTTCAGTTCTTCGATGCTGTCCTCGTTGAGGTCGTCATCGGTCTTACGTGGGGTGTCGTAATCCGTTGCCATGTCGCTCTCCCCCTCTGGGTGTCTGCGGTGTCTCAGCGCACGTAACGCATGAGAGGCCGGACTTGTGCCCGACCTGAGGCGGAGATTTTGCCTCACATCAAGGTCTGTTACTCAATCGACACCCAACCGGACCCCTCATGAGTGATCAGCTTGGGTGGCGAACGGGACCGTACACGGTCCCCCTACCGGTTCGCACAGGCGCCATCCCGTGTACTTCCCGTGATCAAGCGGCGCGGAAACCCGGATTTTCCGGGCCTTCCGGCTCCGTCGGCGACCACGGAGAGTAGACGGCCGAAAATTCGCCCATGTGATCGATCACACACGGAATCCCGGGGACCAGGTCCCGAAAATTCCGCTCAAAGCGAACACGCCCGGCGCGTCGGCGGAAGCATCTCAGATCGATCGCGCCTCCGCACGCCGGAGCCCCGGAGCCGCCTTAGATCGGCAGCGTGACACGCATCACCAGGCCACCCCCCTCGCGAGGCTCGGCGGTGATACGGCCGCCGTGGGCGCGCGCCACGGACCGCGCGATGGACAGGCCGAGGCCCACCCCCTTGTCGCTGCCGGTCCGCTCCGTACGCAGCCGCCGGAACGGCTCGAAGAGGTTGTCGATCTCGTACGCGGGGACCACCGGCCCCGTGTTCGCGACCCGCAGCACCGCCTGGCCGTGCTGCGCCTCGGTGTCGACCTCCACCCACCCGTCCTCGGGGACGTTGTAGCGGATGGCGTTCTGCACGAGGTTGAGGGCGATGCGTTCGAGCAGCACGCCGTTGCCGTGGACGACCGCTTCCCTGCGCTCGCCGCGGATCTCCACGCCCCGCTCCTCGGCCTCGGCTCTGGCCTGGTCGATCGCCTGGGTGGCGACCTCGGCCAGGTCGACGGGTTTGCGCTCGACGATCTGGTTGTCGCTGCGGGCGAGCAGCAACAACCCCTCCACGAGCTGCTCGCTGCGCTCGTTGGTGGCCAGCAGCGTCTTGCCGAGCTGCTGCAGCTCGACCGGTGCGTTCGGGTCGGAGAGATGGACTTCCAGGAGGGTGCGGTTGATCGCGAGCGGCGTGCGCAGCTCGTGCGACGCGTTGCCGACGAAGCGCTGCTGTGCCGTGAAGGCCCGCTCCAGGCGGTCCAGCATCTCGTCGAAGGTGTCGGAGAGCTCCTTGAGCTCGTCGTCCGGGCCGTCCAGCTCGATGCGGCGCGACAGGTCCGTGCCGGCCACACGGCGCGCGGTGCGTGTGATGCGGCCGAGCGGGGACAGGACACGGCCCGCCATCGCGTACCCGAAGGCGAAGGCGATGACCGCCAGGCCGAGCAGTGCCATCAGCGAGTGGCTGAGCAGTGCGTCCAGGGAGTGCTGGCGCTGCTGGTTGACGCACTGGTTCATCAGGTTGTTGAGGTCGCTCGCGGGGACCTTCGTGCTGCCCGGCGGGAAGTTGCAGATGCTGCTGGTGACGACGGAGCCCTCCGTGATCCTGAACGGGAGGTCACCGCCGACGTTGAGAGCCTTCGCGGCCAGGAGGTAGATGATCGACAGCAGCAGGATGCCGGCGATCAGGAACATTCCGCCGTACAGCAGCGTGAGGCGTATCCGGATGGTGGGGCGCAGCCAGGGGAACGGCGGTTCCTCGCGGCCCGGCTTCCACGTGGGTTTCGGTGGTGCCGTGCGCGGCGGCGGTGGGGGTGTCGTGGCCATGGAGGGCTCAGATCCGGTAGCCGGAGCCGGGGACCGTGACGATGACGGCGGGCTCGCCGAGCTTGCGCCGCAGGGTCATGACGGTGACCCGGACGACGTTGGTGAACGGGTCGGTGTTCTCGTCCCAGGCCTTCTCCAGCAGCTGCTCGGCCGAGACGACCGCGCCCTCGCTGCGCAGCAGCACCTCGAGCACGGCGAACTCCTTGGGGGCGAGCTGGATCTCCTTGCCGTCGCGGAAGACCTCGCGGCGGTTGGGGTCGAGCTTGATGCCCGCACGCTCCAGGACGGGCGGCAGCGGCACGCTCGTACGGCGTCCGAGGGCCCGGACACGGGCCGTCAGCTCGCTGAAGGCGAAGGGCTTGGGCAGATAGTCGTCGGCGCCCAGCTCAAGGCCCTCCACGCGGTCGCTGACGTCGCCCGACGCGGTCAGCATGAGGATGCGGGTGGGCATGCCGAGGTCGACGAGCTTGCGGGCGACGTCGTCGCCGTGCACGAGCGGGAGGTCGCGGTCGAGGACGACCACGTCGTAGTCGTTGACGCCGATGCGTTCCAGGGCGGCCGCACCGTCGTACACGACGTCGACGGCCATGGCCTCCCGGCGCAGTCCGGTGGCCACCGCATCGGCGAGCAGCTGCTCGTCCTCGACGACGAGTACGCGCACGTCGCTTGTCCTTCCTCTGGTCACCCGCGGGCAGGGTTCGGGCACACGCGGGCATGTCCGGTCATGGGTTTCGGCACACCATCCTGCCCCTTTCGGCCATAAACCGGCTGTAAGACGACCGGACGCCGGGGAATGCCGCACTTTCTCGACGGGTTGAGGTTTCCCGTGGAGGGACGGCGGGGAGGACGGCACTACACCCGCGATCACGCTTCGTATGTGGCATGCCACGAGCCGCTGTCGAGCCGCTCCCCGCAGGGCGGTCCGGACGTGATCGCACCCCTTCCACAAGGGCACACCCCCGTGCCACCGACCCACGACCCATGACGAGGGGGCGCAACCATGGACGCATTCACCGCGGGACTGCTGCAGCGCATAAGGGCGGCCGAATCCGACCTGACGCGGGCGCGTGAGACCGGCGACGACTTCCTCGCGGAGGTCGAGCAGGGCGAGCTGGACGATCTTCACCGCCTTGCCGCCGAGCACGGCGTGGAACTCGGCGCCGCGCGCGTCTGACGGGCACACGAGAGCCCCGGCGCCTGGTCGATCCAGGCAGGCGCCGGGGCTCTTCCGTGTCCGCGGCCGGGCCCTGTGATCCGGCGGCCGGGCCGTGTGGTCCTGGTCAGTCGTGCCAGGCGCCCAGCTCGTCCAGGCGGCCCTGCAGCTCCTCGAAGAGGCCGGGCGGCGCGGCGACGGTCAGGTCGCCCGAGGGAGCCTGGCCGGGGCGGCCGCCGGTGCGGGCGCCCGCCTCGCGCGCGATGAGCTCGCCCGCGGCGAAGTCCCAGGGGTTGAGGCCGCGCTCGTAGTAGGCGTTCAGGCGGCCCACCGCCACGTCGCACAGGTCGATCGCCGCGGAGCCGCCGCGCCGGATGTCACGCACGTGCGGCAGCAGCTGTCCCACGACCTCGGCCTGGCGGGCGCGGCGCTCGGCCAGATAGCCGAACCCGGTGCCGACCAGGGCCTGCCCGAAGGGCGGCGCCACGCGCGCGCGTGCGGGCCGGTCGTTGACGAAGGCGCCCTCGCCGAGGACCGCGCGGTAGGTCTCGCCGCGCATGGGGGCGGCGACGACACCGACCACCGTCTCGCCGTCCTTGCGAGCGGCGATGGAGACCGACCACTCGGGACGTCCGTACAGGTAGTTGACGGTTCCGTCGATGGGGTCGATCACCCACTGGACGCCGCTGGAGCCCTCGGTGGCGGCGCCCTCCTCACCGAGCACCCCGTCGTCGGGCCTGCGTTCGGCCAGGTAGTCCGTGATCAGCTTCTCGGAGGCGATGTCCATCTCGGTGACCACGTCGACGGCGCTCGTCTTGGTGGCGGCGACACCGAGGTCGTCGGGGCGGCCGTCGCGCAGGAACGCGCCCGCGCGGGCGGCCGCCTCCAGGGCGACGTCGAGCAGCTCTGCCGTGAGGGCCTGCGAGACCTGGGAAGCGTGGGAGGTTCGGCCGACCTGGGGGGCCTGAGGGTCGTCTGTCACGTGGCTGTCCTTACGCGTACGGGCTGTCGGCGCCCGCGGCGGCGGGCTTGGGGGTGCGGGCCGGGCAGCAGCCCACCGGGCACACGTCGTGGCTCGCGCCGAGCGCGCCCAGGGCGCAGGGCGTGACGTCCTGGCCGCGCTCGGCGGCGGCCCGCTCCAGGACCAGCTCGCGCACGGCGGCGGCGAACCGGGGGTCGGCGCCCACGGTGGCCGAGCGGCGCACCGGGAGGCCCAGCTCCGCGGCCTTGGTGGTGGCCTCCGTGTCGAGGTCGTACAGGACCTCCATGTGATCCGAGACGAACCCGATGGGCGCCATGACGACGGCCGGGACCCCGGCGGCGTGGCGCTCCTCCAGGTGGTCACAGATGTCGGGCTCGAGCCACGGGATGTGAGGGGCGCCGGAGCGCGACTGGTACACGAGCTGCCAGGGGTGGTCGACGCCGGTCTCCTCACGCACCGCGTCGGCGATCAGCCGGGCGACCTCCAGGTGCTGCTTCACATAGGCGCCGCCGTCGCCGTGGTCCTCCACCGGTCCTGAGGTGTCGGCCGCGGCGTTCGGAATGGAGTGCGTGGTGAAGGCGATGTGGGCGCCCGCGCGGACGTCCTCGGGCAGGTCGGCGAGGGACTTCAGAACGCCGTCGATCATGGGGCGCACGAAGCCGGGGTGGTTGAAATAGTGCCGCAGCTTGTCGATCTGCGGCAGCTCCAGGCCCTCCTCCTGGAGGGTGACCAGGGCCTCGGCGAGGTTCTCGCGGTACTGGCGGCAGCCCGAGTACGAGGCGTACGCACTGGTGGCGAGCACCAGGATGCGGCGGCGGCCGTCGGTGACCATCTCGCGCAGGGTGTCGGTCAGGTAGGGCGACCAGTTGCGGTTGCCCCAGTGGACCGGCACGTCGAGGCCGTGCTCGGCGAAGTCCTTGCGCAGCGCGTCCAGCAGGGCGCGGTTCTGGTCGTTGATGGGGCTGATCCCGTCGAACAGGAAGTAGTGCTGCCCCACCTCCCTGAGCCGCTCCTTGGGGATGCCGCGGCCGCGTGTCACGTTCTCCAGGAACGGGACGACGTCGTCGGGTCCCTCTGGGCCGCCGAACGAGAGCAGCAGCAGGGCGTCGTAGGGGCGGGCGTCGGGGCTGGCAGCGTGCGCGTCTGGCATGTCTTCGATCCTGCCACCCGCCACTGACAGGCGGGAAACCGCGTGCCGCCGGGCGGCCGTCGGACGGACGGTGGGCCCGCTCGGACACCCGTACGGGATACCGGCGCGTAACCGTGAGTATGATCCCCCTCCAACTGGACGGGAACCCGGTTCCGCGGCGGGGAGGAACGACCGATGAGCACGGCACAACGGGGTACCACGAAGAGCGGCGAGGCCTGGCGCAACTGGGCGGGGAACGTCGTCTCGCGGCCCGTACGCGAAGTGACGCCCGCCTCGGTGGAGGAGCTGACCGCGGCCGTGCGCGCGGCGGCGGCGGACGGCCTGAAGGTGAAGGCCGTCGGCACGGGCCACTCGTTCACGGCGACGGCTGCCACGGACGGGGTGTTGATACGCCCTCAACTGTTGACCGGAATCCGCGGCATCGACCGGGACAAGTGCACGGTCACGGTCGAGGCCGGCACCCCGCTCAAGCGGCTCAACATGGCTCTGGCCCGCGAGGGCCTGTCGCTGACCAACATGGGCGACATCATGGAGCAGACGGTCTCCGGCGCCACCAGCACCGGCACCCACGGCACCGGCCGGGACTCCGCCTCCATCTCCGCCCAGCTCAAGGGGCTCGAACTGCTGACGGCCGAAGGTGAACTGCTCACCTGCTCCGAGACGGAGAACCCGGAGATCTTCGCCGCCGCGCGGATCGGGCTCGGCGCGCTCGGCATCGTCACGGCCCTCACGTTCGCCGTGGAGCCGGTGTTCCTGCTCTGCGCGCGCGAGGAGCCGATGAGCTTCGACCGGGTGACCCGGGACTTCGAGGAGTTGTACGCGGAGAACGAGCACTTCGAGTTCTACTGGTTCCCCCACACGGGCAACTGCAACACCAAGCGCAACAACCGCAGCGCGGGTCCCGCCGCCCCGGTCTCGAAGATCAGCGGGTTCGTCGAGGACGAGTTGCTCTCCAACGGCCTGTTCCAGGTGGTGAACTCGATCGGTCGCGCGGTGCCCGCGACGGTCCCGGCCATCGCCAAGATCTCCAGCAGGGCGCTCTCCGCGCGGACGTACACGGACATCCCCTACAAGGTCTTCACCTCTGCGCGCCGGGTGCGTTTCGTGGAGATGGAGTACGCGGTGCCGCGGGCGGCCCTGGTGGAGACCCTGCGCGAGCTGAAGTCCATGGTGGACCGCTCCGACCTGCGCATCAGCTTCCCGGTCGAGGTCCGCACGGCCCCCGCCGACGACATCACCCTGTCGACGGCGTCCGGCCGCGACAGTGCCTACATCGCCGTCCATGTGTACAAGGGCACGCCCTACCAGCGGTACTTCACCGAGGCGGAGCGGATCTTCACCGCCCACGAGGGCCGTCCGCACTGGGGCAAGATGCACACGCGCGACGCCGAGTACTTCGCGGCGGCCTACCCGCGGTTCGGCGAGTTCACGGCGCTGCGCGACCGGCTCGATCCGGACCGGCTGTTCGGCAACGCCTACCTGCGCCGGGTCCTGGGCGACTGATCCTCACGCGTCCTCGCACGTCACTCGGCCGGCGGCGCCTGCGGGGTGCCGGCGCCGCTCGTCGCGGCCGGGTCCGAGCTCTGCGACGGGCTCGGCGTGGGGGTCGGACTCGTACTGCTGCCGTCCGAACCGGAGCCGGAGCCGCCGTCGGCACCCGAGCCGGTGTCGGCGCCCGTGTCGGGACTGCTGCCGTCGCTCGGCGTCGGTGTGGGCGTGGCACCGCCCCGGCCGCCCGAAGAACCGTCGCCGTCGCCCTGCCGCGTGCCGTCGCCGCTGCCGGTGCTCGCCCCGCCGGAGGGCTGGGACGAGGTGCTCGGGGCCGGGTCGCTCCGGGAGCCGGACGAGGAACCGCCCTTGAACGCGTCCCAGACGGTGGTTCCCTTGTCGTCGCCGCTCAAGCTCGATCCGGAGACCAGTTCGTACGTGGTGATGCCGCCCATGGTGACGCCGAAGACCACCGCGGCCGCGATCAGCGGGCGCTTCCAGCCGCTCAGGCCGCGCACGCGCGCGCGGTGCACGGTCGCGCCGCCGAACTCCTCGGAGCGCAGCACGCGCGTCGCCTGGTCCTCGTGTTCGTTCTGGTCGGCCTGGTCGGCCTGGTCGTTCACGGCGTTCAGGTCGTTCTGGTCGCCCTTGGGCTTCTCCAGGTCGACCGGACCGACCGTGCCGAGCAGCCGGGTCTTCTCGCAGGTGTCGGCGAGCAGGTCGGCGACCGCGCCGGTGTCGAGCAACTGGGTCCGCTCGTCGTCCGCCGTCCCGGCCGACGGCTGCTGCGGCTGCTGCGGCTGCTCCACCTGGGCCCGTGTCCGCGGCACCCCCCATGTCGTGGTCGTCGGCAGCGCCGACACACGAGGCCGCGCGGCGGGCGGCGCGGCCCCGGTGGCCATCGCCTTGGTCGTGTCCATCGACGCGTCCGAGCGGAACGTCCGCGGCACCGGCCGCCCCGACTCGGTGACCGGCACCTGCCGCCCCTTGGGCTTGGTCTGTACGGCGACGTCGCGTATCTGCTCGCCCGTGCGCCGGAAGAAGTGCTGGAAGACGGTGCCGCCACAGGTGGCCAGGGCGCTGACGACGCCTGCGCCCAGGATCGTCCCGTAGACACCGAAGCTGGAAGCGAGCTTGGCGGCCACGACCGCGGCGACCGCGCTGCCCGCCACCTGAGGCACGCTCAGATCGAGCCGCTTCTCCTTGGGCTTTTCCTCTGCGTCCTTGGAGGTTTCCGGCTTCTGGCCCATGCCTGCCCCTTGCCGCCCTTCTCGGTATCTCCACGTACATCCCGACGAAGTTCGCAAGAGTACGCGAACTCTCCATGACACACAGGAAAGGGACGTCAGACCGGTCTTGTTAGTTCCAGTTCTGGAGATTTCGTGAAGCACGACACGTGATTCGGCCATGCCCCGGGCGCCGGGCCCGCACATCCCGGCCTCAACTCGCACCCCTGGCGAGAAGTTCGGCGGCGTGCCGATCCACGAGAGTGGCCCGAATGGAGTACTGTTGCGAGCCCTGGGTCCGGTCTCCCGCCAGGGTGTCGGGGCCTTCCAGGACCGCCGAGAGGGGGCTCGTTGCACAGGGTGACGAAGGCAGTCACTTAGCGTTGCGAACTGGTAACCGTGCCATAACGGCGATCCAGGGCCCATGCCCGACACGCCGGGCAACTCGGCAAGGTTGTGGCAGGCTGCACCCGGGCAGGCCACACTCGACTAGCGGAAGCAGCGACGCACGTGACGTCGGCAGGCACCACCCGGGAGGTCCCCATGCCCGAACTGCGTGTCGTGGCCGTCTCTAACGACGGCACACGGCTGGTGCTGAAGGCTGCGGACAGCACGGAGTACACGCTTCCGATCGACGAGCGCCTCCGGGCCGCCGTGCGCGGCGACCGTCCGCGCCTCGGCCAGATCGAGATCGAGGTGGAGAGCCACCTCCGCCCACGCGACATCCAGGCCCGGATACGGGCGGGCGCCTCCGCCGAGGAGGTGGCGCAGTTCGCGGGCATCCCCGTCGACCGCGTCCGCCGCTTCGAGGGCCCCGTGCTCGCGGAGCGCGCGTTCATGGCCGAGCGGGCCAGGAAGACCCCCGTGCGCCGCCCCGGCGAGTCCACGGGTCCCCAGCTGGGCGAGGCGGTGCAGGAGCGACTGCTGCTGCGCGGCGCCGACAAAGAGACCGTCCAGTGGGACTCCTGGCGCCGCGACGACGGCACCTGGGAGGTCCTGCTCGTCTACCGGGTCGCGGGCGAACCGCACTCGGCGAGCTGGACGTACGACCCACCGCGCCGGCTCGTCCAGGCGGTGGACGACGAGGCGCGCTCGCTGATCGGCGAGTCCACCGACGACCTCACGTCGCCCGAGCCGACAGTCCCGTTCGTGCCGCGGATCGCCCGGCTGCCGCGGGACCGGCCGCTCGATCGTGCCCTGGACCGCCAGCTGGAGCGCCCGGCGACGCCGTCGGAACCGTCCGCGGACGACAACCTGCCGGTGGTCGCCTCCTCGGAGCGCGATTCCCTCACCAGCCTCCTGGAGGCCGTACCCAGCTACCGCGGCGACATCGTCGTACCCGAGCGGCCGTCGAGCGCGCCCGAGCCACCGCAGGACGCCCCGGAGCCGTCCGCCGCCGACGAGGCCGAGGAGCCTCCGGCGCCCGCCGCGTCGGCCGGTGCCGGGTCCGCGTACGCCGACGTGCTGATGCCGCGCAGCGTCGCGGGCCACCGTGACCGCCTCACCGGCACCACGGACCGCCAGGCCGAGGCCGACGGGGTGCGGCCCGGCCGCCGCGCCGCCGTGCCGAGCTGGGACGAGATCGTCTTCGGCACCCGGCGCAAGAAGCAGGAGTAGCACCGGCCCCCGACGAGAGGCCGGTGCCGCCCCCTGCCACGGGCGTCACCGGCAGTCACCCACGGCTGCCGCCTACCGCGGGTCGGGTCCCGTGGCCACCGGCCGTGCCGTGTCCGCCGACCACTGCGACCACGAGCCGACGTACAGCTGGGCCTCGATCCCCGCCACGGCGAGCGCCAGCACCTGGTGGGCGGCCGACACGCCCGAGCCGCAGTACACGCCGACCTCGCCGGCGCCGCCGTCCACGCCAAGGGAGTTGAACCGCTCGGCGAGCTCGGGCGCCGGGCGGAACCGGCCGTCGGCGGTGAGATTCTCCGTCGTCGGCGCCGACACCGCGCCCGGAATATGACCACCCACACGGTCGATGGGCTCCACATCACCGCGATACCGTTCGGCTGCCCGCGCGTCCAGCAGGACACCGGAACGGGCGAGCGCCGCCGCACCGTCCGCGTCCAGGAGACCGACGGCACCCGGCGCGGGGACGAAACCCCCGGGCCGCGGCGAAGGCACGGCGCTCTCCAGCGGCCCCCGCCAGGCCGGAAGGCCACCGTCAAGGACGCGCACACGGGGGTGACCTGTCCAGCGCAGCAGCCACCAGGCGCGTGCGGCGGCCCAGCCCTGCCCGCCGTCGTACACCACCACGTCACGCTCGGCGTCAACGCCCGCCGCCCGCATGGCGGAGCCGAACACGGCCAGGTCGGGAAGGGGATGCCGGCCCAGTTCCGGGCTCGCGTCACCGGCCAGCTCGCCGTCCAGGTCGACGTAGACCGCGCCTGGGACATGACCGGCCGCATAGGCGGCCCTGCCGTCGAATTCGGGGGCTCCGGCGGCCCTGGAGAGGCTGATCTGCCAGCGGACGTCGAGCACGACCGGCGGAGTGTTCCCGGCCAACTCGTTCGCGAGTTCGGGTGCGGAGATGATGGCATTCATGTGGGCCATCCTTGCTCATGCTCTGGCCCGAGCGCCGCCGGTCGGATACCGTGCTCGCTCGACTACCCAGCGTCCCCATCGGTCGTACAGACCGGATCATGGCACCGCAACGCAGGCGAAACACCTTTTCGGGCATCCTCTGCGTGGAGTCCGGCCGTTTCGGCGCGGCCAGGGAGCGCCGCGCGGCACGGGGTGTCACGATCGGCAGGGCGTGATGCGACGTGGGATCCCGGGTGAGAGCCCGAGGGTCCCGTTCCGAGGAGAGAGTGATGACCGAGGCAGCAGCCCGGCGCGCACCAGGCACCCCTTGCTGGGTCAGCCTGATGGTGCACGGCATGGCCGCGACCCAGGAGTTCTACGGGGCGCTGTTCGGCTGGGACTTCCGGCCGGGGCCGCAGCAGCTGGGCCCGTACGTGCGGGCGTTGCTCGACGGCAAGGAGGTGGCGGGCATCGGCAGGCTGCCCGCCGACCGGCATCTGCCGATCGCCTGGACCCCGTATCTGGCCTCGGACGACGTCGATGCGACGGCCGAGACGGTGCGGCACTGCGGCGGCACCGTGGGCGTCGGTCCGCTGGACGCCGCGGAGGCGGGGCGCCTCGCGATCGCCTCGGACCCGTCGGGCGCGGTGTTCGGCATCTGGCAGGCGGCCGAGCATCTGGGCATGGCGCTGACCGGGGTGCCCGGCACCGTCGCGTGGAACGAGCTGGTGACGGCGGAGACGGCGAGCGTCGCCAAGTTCTACCAGGCGGTCTTCGGCTACGAGGAAGAGGCCGTGGTCTCCGCGGACTTCGACTACCTGACGCTGCATCTGCGAGGCCGTCCGGTCGCCTCCGTGCACGGCGTGGGACACGCCCTGCCGCGCGACCGCGGCTCGCACTGGATGACCTACTTCGCGGTCGACGACGTCGACGACGCCGTGGAGCGCGTCGCCGACCTCGGCGGCCATGTGGTCAGGCCCGCCCGGGACAGCTCCCACGGCCGGGTCGCGACCGTGGCCGACCCCGAAGGGGCGGTCTTCACGGTCGTGGAGGCGGGGACCTGAGGAGCCTCGGGCGAGCAGCCGGGCGGCGTCTGCCGCGCAAGGCCCGGCCGGCCGAACAGGACCGGGGTCCCTGCTGACACTTCGCGCCGGCCTCTGCGACGGCCGTGGCGGCGACGGAGTCCGGACCCCGCCCCGGCCGCCGTCAGGCCCATGCCCACGGTCACCCTCACGCCCACGCCCCGCCGGGTCGCCCGGCCTCCGCGGACGCGTGCGAGGAACGCCACGACGACCGCGACGACAGGCCACGCCGTCCACTTCAACGAGCAGGCCGCCGCCGGTTTTCGCCCATCGGCCACGGACCGCGGCCGCGCGGCGAGGGTCAGGACCAGACAGCACAGCGCGGCGAGCGGCAGGTCGCACCAGGCGTTCAGAGAGGAGTGGCCGCGAACACCTTGATCAACTATGCGCGGACGGACCCGCCCCTTCGGTGCTCTCCGCCTCAGTCCGAAGCGACCGGCAACACGTCGGGCGACAGCACCCCGGCCCGCGCCGCGGCGCTCGTCATCCGCTTGCGGTGATGGCGGCGGCACAGCACCTCGTACCCGACCTCCTCCGCGGGCACGTCGACGTCCCCGACGACCACCTGCTCGCCCTCCACCACCATCTCGCCGCCCACCGTCCGGGCGTTGTGCGTGGCCCGTGCCCCGCACCAGCACATCGCCTCCACCTGCAACGCCTCGATCCGGTCCGCCAGCTCGATCAGCCGCTGCGAGCCCGGGAACAGCTTGGTGCGGAAGTCCGTCGTGATGCCGAACGCGAACACGTCCAGCGAGAGATCGTCCACGATCCGGGCCAGCTGGTCGATCTGCTCGGGCGCGAGGAACTGGGCCTCGTCCACGATCACGTAGTCGATCCTGCCGCCGTACGTCATGCGGTCCACCAGATAGCCGTAGAGATCCATCCCGGGGCCCGCTTCCACCGCGTCCGTCACCAGGCCCAGACGCGACGACAGCTTCCCCTCCCCCGCGCGGTCGTCCCGCGTGAAGATCACACCCTGAAGTCCCCGCGCCGAGCGGTTGTGGGCGATCTGCAGCGCCAGAGTCGACTTCCCGCAGTCCATGGTTCCGGAGAAGAACACCAGTTCCGGCATGGGGAGTTGAGCACCTTTCGGTTCGCGGGGAATTGCAGGACGAAGAGCGAGGGAGAAACGGAAGGGCTGTGCGGGCGGTGGCTGTGGCGGTGTGACGGCGTGACGGTGGCGCGGTCAGGGGCGGGCTTCGAGGAGCGGCACGAGTTGTTCGGCCGGGGTCATCGACCCGTGGTTGCCGACCATCATCGACTCGTTGGGCTCGTTGCGCGAGGCGATGATGACGACGTCGTCGCGTGCGGCCGCGATCACGTCACCGAGCCGCTCGTACACACGTTGATCAATGTCAGGACCGAACCATCCGGCGTCGACCGCCTCGTCGCGGCTCGCGATCCAGAACTGCTCGCCGAGCACCTCGCGCCAGACGGCCAGGACGTCGTCCTGGGCGCCGGGTACCGCGTAGACGTGGCGGGCGCGGCCCTCGCCACCCAACAGGGCGACGCCCGCGCGCAGTTCCCAGTCCTCGTCGAAGTCGATGCGGGACCGCTCGTCGAAGGGGATGTCGACCATGCCGTGGTCGGCGGTGACGTACAGGGCGCTGCGCGGCGGCAGTTGCTCGGCCAGGCGCTGCGCGAGCCGGTCGACGTACATCACCTGGCCGCGCCAGGGATCGGAGTCGACGCCGAAGCGGTGGCCCTTGCCGTCGACCTCGCTGTAGTACGTGTAGACGAGCGAGCGGTCGCCCGCGGCGAGCTGCTCGGCGGCCAGGTCCATGCGGTCCTCGCCGGAGAGACGGCCGTGGAAGGTGCCGCCGCTGAGCGCGATCTTGGTGAGCGGGGTCGACGCGAAGGCGGGGGCGGAGACCTGCGCCGTGTGCACGCCCGCCTCGTGGGCGCGCTGGAAGACGGTGGGGTGGGGCTGCCAGGCGTGCGGGTCGGTCCAGGGGTTCCAGCGGAGCTGGTTCATCAGCTCACCGGTGGCCGGGTTGCGGACGGTGTAGCCGGGCAGGCCGTGGGCGCCGGGCGGCAGCCCGGTGCCGACCGAGGCGAGTGAGGTCGCGGTGGTGGCCGGGTAGCCGGCGGTGATCGGGCTGCCCGTGCCGCCGCGCGAGGACGCGGCCAGCGAGGTGAGGAAGGGGGCCTCGTCGGGGTGGTCGAGCAGCTGCTGCCAGCCGAGCCCGTCGATGAGGAAGACGCAGACGCGGTCGGCCGGGGCGAGCTCGGATATCGCCGCGGTGCAGCCGGGTACGCCCAGGTGGGCGCCGAGGGTGGGCAGCAGATCGGCCAGCGATCCGGTGCCGTACGCCGGGACGGGAGCGGAGTGGACGGGCAGCGGCTCTACGTCGTCCCAGGCGGTCTGCGTCATCGACGGCCCGCGTCCGCGGTGGCCTCGGAGAGGGACTGGGCGAAGGCGAGGGCCTGGCGCACGGTCTCCGGGCCGTCCCCGGCCTCGCTGACGCGCAGGCTGAGGTCGTCCGCGGTCGAGTTGCCCGTGTAGCCGTGGTCGGCCTCGCAGTTGGGGTCGCCGCAGGTGGCGGGCTCCAGGTCGAGGCGGGAGACGGCGCCCCAGCCGATGGTGAGGACGACCTCGCGCGGCAGGGTGCCCGGCACGTACTTCTCCGGGTTGGCGACGACGCGGCTGAGCACGACCGAGGAGATCCGGCCGAGCTTCACCGACTCCGTGGACGTCGTCGCGTACGGCGTCGGGGACGTGCCGTCGGCCGCCTGCTCGTCGGTGTGGCTGACGATGAACCGGGTGTCGGTCAGGACCAGGACGGTGACGTGACGGCGGACCTCGTTCGCGTCGAACGTGGTCTCCTGGTGCACCAAGTACGACGCGATCGGCTCGCCGCCGACCGCGGCCTCCACCGCCTCGGCCACGAGGGCCGGGTAGTAGCCGCTGCGCTCGATCGCGACGCGCAGCCCTTGGGTCGTCGTACTGGTCTTGGCCATGGGGTCCATCCTAAGGCCCGTACGGACACCGCCGTCGCCCCTGTGGACAACGCTCGGCGCGGTCCGGCGCGGCCGCCGGATCAGTACGCGACCGGCAGGGTGCGCGGGCCGAGGTCGTCGCGCGCGGGCGGCGGGGCGAGCCGGACGGAGGCCCCGAGCACGGTCAGACCGCGCTGGGCGACGACGACCGGTTCGAGCGCCACCCCGACGACCTCCGGGTGGTCGTCGACCAGCCGCGAGACCCGCTGCAGCAGTTTCTCCAGGGCGTGCGTGTCCACCGGGGCCGCGCCGCGCCAGCCGAACAGGATCGGCGCCGTCTTGATGCCGCGCACGATCGCCTGGGCGTCCCGGTCGGTGACGGGCAGGAGGCGGTGCGCCATGTCGCCCAGGAGTTCGGACGCGGCTCCGGCCAGACCGAAGGAGAGCACGGCCCCGGCCGCCGGGTCGATGACCGCGCGGACGACGGTGTCGACACCGCGCGGTGCCATCGCCTGCACGACGGGCCGCAGCTCGGCGGGTTTGCCGAGCCGCTCGGTCAGCTCCGCGTAGGCGCGCCGCAGCTCGTCCTCGCCGGTGAGGTCGAGGCGTACGCCGCCGAGGTCCGCGCGGTGGCGCAGATGCGGGGCGGTCGTCTTCAGGGCGACCGGGTAGCCGAGCGCGCGGGCGGCCGCGACGGCGGTGTCGGCGTCGGGCGCGGGCAGGGTCGGGCGGACGTCGATGCCGTAGTGGGCGAGCAGTCGGCGGGCGTCGTCCGGCGCGAGCGGCGCGCCGCGCGGGTCGCTGTCACGGGCGAGCAGGGCGGCGATGAGGTCGGCGGCGGCCGCCTCGTCGATGTCGTCGTAGTCGGGCACCTTGCCCGGCTCGGCCGCGTCGCGTCGCCACTGGGCGTAGCGGACGGCCTCGGACAGGGCGCGGACGGCGCGCTCGGCGGCGGGGTAGGCGGGGATGAGCCGGGGCGCCGCGTGGGGGTCCGCCGCGGGCGCGGGGACGGGCCTGGGCGCCGTGCCGCCGCCCGGCGCGTTGGGGCCCGTGCTGGCCGCGGCGGACAGCGCCTCGGCGAGACCGCCCAGCTCGACGTGGACGACGAGGACCGGTTTGGCGGGCTGGGTGGCGGCTGCCGCGCTCAGTGCGGCGGCGAGTTCGGCGTCCGCGGCGAGCCCTTCGCCCAGGCCCTCCCCCACAGCCGGGATGGCCGTGACGACGACGGCGTCGGTCCTGTCGTCCGCCAGGGCCGCTTCGAGCGCGGTGCGGAACTCGGCGGGGCGAGCCGCTGTCGTCAGGTCCTGCGGCGTCCTGGGGCGCAGCCCCTCGGAGAGGCACACGTCGTAGGTGAGCAGGCCGAGCGATTCGGAGTTGCCCAGGATGGTGACGCGCGGCCCCTTGGGCAGCGGTTGGCGGGCCAGCAGCAGGCCGGTGTCGACGAGTTCGGTGATGGTGTCGACCCGGATGACACCGGCCTGGCGCAGGAGCGCGGAGACGGTCGCGTACGGCAGGCGGGTGGCCGGCACGGCGTGGCCGGTCGGGGCGACGCCGCTGTGCCGGGCGCCCTGGACGACGACGAGGGGCTTGGCGGCGGCGGTGCGGCGGGCGAGTCGGGTGAACTTGCGCGGGTTGCCGATCGATTCGAGGTACATGAGCGCGACGTCGGTGTCCGGGTCGTCGTACCAGTACTGCAGGACGTCGTTGCCGGAGACGTCCGCGCGGTTGCCCGCCGAGACGAACGTGGACACCCCGGTGAGTCCGGTGACTCCCCCGCCCCTGCGGTGCAGTCGGGACAGGAGGGCGATGCCGATGGCGCCGGACTGGGCGAACAGGCCGATGCGTCCCGCGCGCGGCATCTCGGGTGCGAGCGAGGCGTTGAGCCGCACCTCAGGCGCGGTGTTGACCACCCCGAACGCGTTCGGCCCGATGATGCGCATGCCGTACGAGCGGGCCTGCCGCACCAGGTCGCGCTGGCGCTCACGGCCCTCGGCGCCGCTCTCCGCGTACCCGGCGGAGATGACGACGAGGCCCTGTACGCCGCGTGCGCCGCATTCGGCGACTGCTTCGGGGACGTCGGGGGCGGGGACGGCGACGACGGCCAGGTCGACGGGGGCGGCCGGGTCGATGTCACGCACCGAGCGGTGCGCGGGCACTCCGTCGAGTTCGGTCAGGCCGTCCGGGAACGCCTTGTTCACCGCGTACAGGCGGCCGGTGAACCCGGCGTCCTTGAGGTTGTCGAGGACGCTGCGCCCGACGCCGCCGGAGGTCCGGCCGGCGCCGATGACGGCGACGGAGCCCGGGGCGAGGAGGCGCTGCACGGAGCGGGCCTCGGCGCGCTGCTCTCGCGCGCGCTGGACGGCGAGCGATGCCTCGGTGGGCTCCAGGCCGAACTCCAGACGGACCACGCCGTCCTCGAAACTGCGCTTCTGGGTGTACCCGGCGTCCGTGAAGACCTTGATCATCTTGTTGTTGGCGGGCAGCACCTCGGCGGCGAACCTGCGGATGCCGCGCTCGCGGGCGACGGCCGCGATGTGTTCCAGGAGGGCGGAGGCGACACCGCGGCCCTGGTGGGCGTCCTGCACGAGGAACGCGACCTCGGCCTCGTCGGCGGGGGCCGCGGCCGGCACGCCCTGGGCGTCGATCCGGTCGTAGCGGACGGTGGCGATGAAGTCGCCGCCGACCGTGGCCGCGAGTCCGACCCGGTCCACGTAGTCGTGATGGGTGAAGCGGTGGACGTCCTTGGCGGACAGGCGCGGGTAGGGAGCGAAGAACCGGTAGTACTTCGACTCGGCCGACACCTGCTCGTAGAAACTGGTCAGCCGGTCCGCGTCCGCGGGCGTGATGGGCCTGATCCGAGCGGTGCCACCGTCGCGCAGCACCACGTCGGCCTCCCAGTGGGCGGGGTAGGCGTGCTCGTCCGACGGGGTCTTCATGCGGCAAGAGTAGAGCCGCGCACTGACAGTCGTACGGCTCGCGTACGGTGCAGGTGCGAGGCAGGCTGTGGAGGGCCTAAGGACAGTGGCGTCCGGGACCTGCGGCCGCTTCGACCACCCGTCCTGGTATGGGACACTGGTCTAGACAACCCGGAACACCTGAAGGGCAGCATCACATGGCTGAGCGCCGCGTCAACGTCGGCTGGGCCGAGGGCCTCCACGCCCGCCCCGCTTCCATCTTCGTCCGCGCGGCCACGGCGGCCGGCGTCCCCGTGACCATCGCCAAGGCCGAGGGCAACCCGGTCAACGCCGCGTCGATGCTCGCCGTCCTCGGGCTCGGCGCCCAGGGCGGCGAGGAGATCGTCCTCGCCTCGGACGCCGAGGGCGCGGACGCCGCTCTCGACCGTCTGGCCAAGCTGGTCGCCGACGGTCTCGAGGAGCTCCCCGAGACCGTCTGATCCCGCCCTGACCCGCGCGGGTTCCGCCAGGGGTCACCGAAGCCGCGCGCCACTCCCAGCTTAGGGGCGCGCGGCTTTGTCATGCCGCGACACCGCGGCCCGTACGCCCGGCACCAGTAATTCACACATACGAGAATGAGCGCGAGAGTCCGGACGGCCTGAAGTCGCGAGCGGAAATCCGCGCGGCATTGTCACCGCGCACCGAAAACCGCCCGCGGTCTCATGCAGAAAATATCTCATCTCTTTGTATACGGCTCGCCTGTTAATGCTGGAGCCCCGCCGTGTTTACGGCATGTTGCGAACTCCTCACACGCTCGCCCGCGCGCGGGCCGCGCAGCCGGTGCGCCGAGGCGGCCCGCTCGGCGTGCAGGACGGCCAGGGACCGAGCGCGCTCCGCGTCGCCCCGGGCCACCGCGTCGACGATGGCACCGTGCTCGGCCCACGACTCGGCGGGCTGCGCCGGAGCCTCCACCGCGTACATCCAGGCGACCTTGTGACGGATTTGGGTGAGCAGGGTGATCAGGCCCGAACTGCACGACGCCTGGGCGAGCGTCTCGTGGAACCAGCCGCCCAGGGAGCGCAGATCGTCGCTCTGGCCGCGCCTGGCGCGCTCCTGCCCCAGTCTGACCAGGCCACGCAGCACCTTGAGGTGGGCCTCGGTGCGGCGCTGGGCGGCGCGGGCGGCCCCCATGGGTTCGAGCAGCATCCGGATCTCCAGAACGTCGGCCGCGTCCTGCTCGCTCGGTTCGGCGACGCACGCGCCCGCGTGCCTGCGCGTGACGACGAACCCCTCGGCCTCCAGGGTGCGCAGCGCCTCGCGGACCGGCACGCGCGAGACGCCGTAACGGCGCGCCAGCACTTCCTCGGTGAGCCTGCTGCCGCGCGCGTGGACGCCCGCGACGATGTCGTCACGGATCGCCGTGCATACCGCGTGCGCGGGAATACGCATGCCCCGACCTCCGAATAGGTTCCCGCGAAACGCGGTCGCTCGTCACCCGTACGTCGTGCGGGAATATTCTCCGGCACGCTTGTCGAGTGACTCTATTCCACCTGCCACGAATTTCCGACGGCAGCCCTGAATCCAGGGATATTTTTTGGACAACAGGGCGTCGGAACGCGAAAGCCCCGGCGCGGCGGGCCGGGGCTTTCGAGTGGTGCCGGAGTGTGGCGGGTCAGATGCACCGTGCGAGCGCAGGTACGCGACAGGGTCGATGTCCGAGCCGTAGTCGGGCGTCGTGCGAGCCTCGAAGTGCAGGTGCGGGCCCGTGGTGTTGCCGGTGGCACCCGACAGGCCGATCTGGCGGCCGGGGGCGACGGTCTGTCCGACGGAGACGCCGATGGACGACAGGTGGCCGTACTGCGTGTACGTGCCGTCGTGCATCCTGATCACGATGTTGTTGCCGTACGCGCCGCCCCAGCCGGCTTCCACCACCGTTCCCGCGCCGACGGCGTGCACCGGAGTGCCGGCCGCCGCGTGGAAGTCGATGCCGGTGTGGCTGCCCGACGACCACAGGCCGCTGCTCGCCTTGTAGCCGGTGGAGACGTACGAGTCGCTGATGGGCGCGACGAACATGGTCAGGCGCCTGCGTTCGGCCGCGCGGGCCGCTCGCTCCTTCGCCTCGCGCTCCTTCTCGGCCTTCGCCTCGGCGTTGCGCTTGGCCTCCTCGGCCTTCTTCTCGGCATCGAGGGCGGCCTTCCTCGCGGCGGCGTCCTCCTCGGCGGCCTGCTTCTGCGCGTCGGCCTGGGCGTCGATCTGGTCGGCCAGGGAGGCACCGATGGAGATGGCCCTGGTCAAACCGTTCTGATCGGCGAGTGTCGTGTCGGCGGCGAGGGCGGGGCCGGCGAGAGTGCCGACCACGCCGGTCGTGGTGAGCGCGGCGACGCCCGCGACCCGCGCGGTCGTGCGCGTGATCCGGCTCGGACGACGATGCTTCCCGGTGGCACGGGTGAACGCCATGAAGAGGCTGGTCCTTTCCTTCCCTCTCGCCTACCGGGTTAGCTGACGGGTTCGGAGCAGGAAGGTCTCCTACGGGCTGGCGCCCGATTCACCCCAGGGATCTCGTGGGTCCCCGGCTCCCCTGGCTCGCGCCAAGGGGACTCGGCGATGGCTGCCCGGTGTCACGGGTGCGACGGGTCTTCGGCGGACAGCCGGACCGACGCTAGGCGGACATCTTTCGATCAACAAACGGAACCGGGCTTCTGTAGCGCATGCCACAGAGGAGAAGACCAACCTCCACCACAATCCGGACATTCGACATCGCTGGTGCGAACTCCGGCGCACCGGCTCCGACGTGCGGAGCCGGTGCGCCGACGGGACGTCAGTCAGCCTTTGACGACAGTCACCTCTCCGAGGCCGAGGGCCCTGACGGGCTCCTCGATCTGCGCGGCGTCGCCCACCAGGATCGTCACCAGGCGGTCCGCCGGGAAGGCGCTCACGACGGCGGCGGTGGCCTCCACCGTGCCCGTCTCGACGAGTTGACGGTACAGCTGCGCCTGGAAGTCGTCCGGCAGCTGCTGCTCGACCTGGTCGGCGAGGGTGCTCGCCACGGCGGCCGCGGTCTCGAACTTCAGCGGGGCCACCCCGACCAAGTTCTGCACGGCGGTGTCCCGTTCGGCGTCCGTGAGCCCTTCGGCGGCGAGCGTACGCAGCACCTTCCAGAGGTCCTCCAGCGCCGGAGCCGTGTTGGGGGTGTCCACGGAGCCGCTGATGGAGAGCATCGCCGCGCCGGTCCCCTCCCGCGTCGACAGCAGCGGCTGGGCGTAGGCGCGCACACCGTAGGTGTAGCCCTTCTCCTCGCGCAGGACACGGTCCAGGCGTGAGGTGAGGGTGCCGCCGAGGCAGTACGTACCGAGCACCTGCGCGGCCCACGCACGGTCGTGCTTGTCCGGCCCGATCCGGCCGATGCGCAGCTGGGTCTGGACGGCCCCCGGACGGTCCACGATCACCACGCGCCCGGTGTCGTCCGCCGTGACGGGCTGCACGGTGCGCGGGCTCGCCGTGCCGCCGGTCCAGCCGCCGAGCGTGTCCGCGAGGAGGGCGTCCAGGTCGGTGCCGGCGAGGTCGCCCACGACGACCGCGGTGGCCGCCGCCGGGCGCACGTGCTTCTCGTAGAAGGCCCGCACGGCCCCCGTCTCGACGGCGGCGACGGTCTCCTCGCTGCCCTGGCGGGGTCGCGAGAGGCGGGAGCCGGCCGGGAAGAGGTGCTTGGAGAGCTCCTTGGCGGCGCGGATCGCCGGGTTGGCCGTCTCGTGCGGGATCTCGTCCAGGCGGTTGCGGACGAGGCGCTCGATCTCGCTGTCCTCGAACGCGGGCGCCCGCAACGCGTCCGCGAGGAGCGCGAGCGCCTTCGGCAGGCGGGAGACGGGCACTTCGAGGCTCACACGGACGCCGGGGTGGTCTGCGTGGGCGTCCCAGGTGGCGCCGCAGCGCTCCAGTTCGGCGGCGAACTCCTCGGCGGAGTGCTTGTCGGTGCCCTCGGAGAAGGCACGCGCCATGATGGTGGCGACGCCGTCGAGCCCGGCGGGTTCGGCGTCCAGCGGGGCGTCGAGATGGACCTCCACCGCGACGACCTGCTGGCCGGGGCGGTGGCAGCGCAGCACGGTGAGCCCGTTGGGCAGCACACCGCGTTCGGGGGCCGGGAACGCCCAGGGCTTGGGCTCACCGGCCTGTGGTCGGGGGTGGAAGTCCATGCTCGCGAGCTGCTCGGTCATGCGCCCGCCTCCTCGTCGCTCTCGTGGCTCTGGTGGCTCTCGGCGCTCTCGCCGTCGGCCTCGGCGGCCTCGGCCGGCGTGGTCGGCTCGTAGACGAGCACCGCGCGGTTGTCCGGGCGCAGCCGCTGTCTGGCGACCTCCCTGACCTCCTCGGCACTCACCTCGAGGATCCGCTGCACGGCGGTCAGCGCGCGCTGCGGATCGCCGAAGAGGACGGCGTAGCGGCACAGCGAGTCGGCGCGGCCCGCGACGGTGCCGAGGCGGTCGAGCCACTCGCGCTCCAGCTGCGCCTGGGCGCGCTCCATCTCCTCCTCGGAGGGCCCTTCCTCGGCGAACCGGGCCAGTTCCTCGTCGACCGCCGCCTCGATGACCGGCACCTCGACGTCGCCCGAAGTCTTCACGTCCAGCCAGCCGAGGGACGGCGCGCCCGCCAGGCGCAGCATCCCGAATCCGGCGGCCACGGCGGTGCGGTCGCGGCGCACGAGCCGGTTGTACAGGCGCGAGGACTCGCCGCCGCCGAGGACGGTCAGGGCGATGTCGGCGGCGTCGCACGCGCGCGTGTCGTCCTGCGGGAGCCGGTAGGCGGCCATGAGAGCACGCGCCGGCACCTCCTCCTCGACGACCTCGCGCACCTGTTGGCCCATGACGTCGGGCAGGGCGCCGTCGCGCGGGGCGGGCTTGCCGTCGTGGGCGGGGATGGTGCCGAAGTACTTCTCGACCCAGGCCAGCGTCTGTTCGGGGTCGATGTCGCCCACCACGGAGAGCACGGCGTTGTTGGGCGCGTAGTAGGTGCGGAAGAACGCGCGCGCGTCGTCGAGGGTGGCCGCGTCGAGGTCGTCCATCGAGCCGATGGGCGTGTGGTGGTAGGGGTGGCCCTCGGGGTACACGAGGGCGGTCAGTTTCTCGAACGCGGTGCCGTAGGGGACATTGTCGTAGCGCTGGCGCCGCTCGTTCTTGACGACGTCCCGCTGGTTCTCCATGGATTCGTCGTCGAGGGCCGTGAGCAGTGAGCCCATGCGGTCGGCCTCCAGCCACAGGGCCAGCTCCAGCTGGTGGGCGGGCATGGTCTCGAAGTAGTTGGTGCGCTCGAAGCTCGTCGTTCCGTTCAGTGAGCCGCCCGCGCCCTGGACGAGTTCGAAGTGGCCGTTGCCCTTGACCTGCCCCGAGCCCTGGAACATCAGGTGCTCGAAAAGGTGAGCCAGACCCGTACGGCCCTTGACCTCGTGGCGTGAACCGACGTCGTACCAGAGGCAGACCGCCGCGACCGGGGTGAGGTGGTCCTCCGAGAGGATCACGCGCAGGCCGTTGGCCAGCCGGTGCTCGGTCGCTGTCAGGCCGCCGGAACCGGCCTCGGCGGTGGCCGTGTGACCCATGGGCATGGGGGTCCCTTCGATCGCGGGAACTGCGGGGGAGGCGCAGAAATGATGCCAGTGCTGCCACTGTATGCAAGCGCGCCGCCGGCTGGCGAAGTACCCGTACCGACGGGTCGCGGGCGGCGTTGTCAGTGGGGCGGTCCACAATGGTCCGCGACAGTTCCCGCAGATGTTGGTGAAGGAGCCGCAGCAGCGATGGCCCGCCGCAGCACGAAGACGCCGCCGCCCGACGATTTCGAGGAGAAGATCCTCGACATCGACGTGGTGGACGAAATGCAGGGCTCCTACCTGGAGTACGCGTACTCGGTCATCTACTCGCGCGCCCTGCCCGACGCCCGGGACGGGATGAAACCCGTTCACCGCCGCATCGTGTACCAGATGAACGAGATGGGCCTGCGGCCCGAGCGCGGCTTCGTGAAGTGCGCGCGCGTGGTCGGCGACGTCATGGGTAAGTTGCACCCCCACAGCGACACGTCGATCTACGACGCCCTGGTGCGCATGGCGCAGCCGTTCTCCATGCGCGTGCCCCTGGTCGACGGCCACGGGAACTTCGGCTCCCTGGGCAACGACGACCGCCCGGCCGCCATGCGGTACACGGAATGCCGCATGGACGCCGCGGCGTCTTTGATGACGGACTCGATCGACGAGAACACGGTCGACTTCGCCCCGAACTACGACGGCCAGGAGCAGGAGCCGACGGTCCTCCCGGCGGCGTACCCGAACCTGCTGGTGAACGGGGCGTCCGGCATCGCCGTCGGCATGGCGACCAACATGCCGTCGCACAACCTCGGCGAAGTGATCGCCGCCGCACGGCACTTGATCAAGCACCCGGGCGCCGACCTCGAGACGCTCATGAAGTACGTGCCGGGTCCCGACCTGCCGACCGGTGGCCGGATCGTCGGCCTGTCCGGCATCAAGGACGCGTACGCCACGGGCCGTGGCACCTTCAAGATCCGCGCGACGGTCTCGGTGGAGGACGTGACGGCGCGCCGCAAGGGCCTCGTGGTCACCGAGCTGCCGTTCGCCGTGGGGCCCGAGAAGGTCATCACGAAGATCAAGGAACTGGTCGGTTCGAAGAAGCTCCAGGGCATCGCCGACGTCAAGGACCTCACCGACCGCGAGCACGGACTGCGTCTGGTCATCGAGATCAAGAACGGCTTCGTCCCCGAGGCCGTCCTGGAGCAGCTCTACAAGCTGACGCCGATGGAGGAGTCCTTCGGGATCAACAACGTCGCCCTGGTCGACGGCCAGCCCCTGACACTCGGCCTCAAGGAGCTGCTCGAGGTCTACCTGGACCACCGCTTCGACGTGGTGCGCCGCCGCAGCGAGTTCCGGCGCGGCAAGAAGCGGGACCGGCTGCATCTGGTGGAGGGCCTCCTGGTCGCTCTGCTGGACATCGACGAGGTCATCCGGCTGATCCGCTCCAGCGACAACAGCGCGCAGGCCAAGGAGCGCCTCGTCGAGCGCTTCTCGCTGAGCGACGTCCAGACGCAGTACATCCTGGACACGCCGCTGCGCCGCCTGACCAAGTACGACCGCATCGAGCTGGAGGCGGAGCGCGACAAGCTCAACGGCGAGATCGACGAGCTGACCGGGATCCTCGACTCCGACACGGAGCTGCGCAAGCTGGTCTCGTCCGAGCTCGCCGCCGTGGCCAAGAAGTTCGGCAACGAGCGCCGCACGGTTCTGATGGAGTCGGCGGGCGCCCCGCTCGCGGCGGTCGAGCTGCAGGTGGCGGACGACCCGTGCCGCGTGCTGCTGTCGTCGACGGGGCTGCTGGCGCGCACGGCGACCGTGGAGCCGTTCGACACGCAGGGCGCCAAGCGGGCCAAGCACGATGTGATCGTCTCGGCGGTGCCGGCCACCGCGCGTGGCGAGGTCGGCGCGGTCACCTCCGAGGGCCGTCTGCTGCGGCTGAACGTGATCGATCTGCCGCAGCTGCCGGAGACAGCGGCCGCCCCGACCTTGTCGGGCGGCGCGCCGATCACCGAGTTCCTCTCCACCCTGGCGGCGGACGAGCGCGTGGTGTGTCTGACGACCTTGGACGAGTCGTCGCCGGGCCTGGCGATCGGCACCGAACAGGGTGTCGTGAAGCGGGTGGTGCCGGACTATCCGTCCAACAAGGAGGAGTTGGAGGTCATCACCCTCAAGGACGGTGACCGGATCGTGGGGGCGGTGGAGCTGCGCACCGGCGACGAGGACCTGGTGTTCATCACGGACGACGCCCAGCTGCTGCGCTTCCAGGCTTCCGTGGTGCGTCCCCAGGGTCGTCCCGCGGGCGGTATGGCGGGTATCAAGCTGGCGACCGGTGCCAAGGTCATCTCGTTCACGGCCATCGATCCGGCGGTGGACGCGGTGGTCTTCACGGCGGCCGGTTCGCGCGGCACGCTCGACGACTCGGTGCAGACGACGGCCAAGCTCACGCCGTTCGACCAGTACCCGCGCAAGGGGCGGGCCACGGGCGGCGTGCGCTGCCAGCGGTTCCTCAAGGGCGAGGACTGCCTGAGCGTCGCCTGGGCGGGCCCGGCGCCCGCGCGCGCGGCGCAGCGCAGCGGCGCCCCGGCAGAGCTGCCCGAGCCCGACCCGCGTCGCGACGGCTCGGGCGTCTCCCTGGCGAAGCCGGTGGCGACGGTGGCGGGGCCGGTCTAGAGGTCCGCTTCGTCCACCGCGTCCGCTTCGCCCTTGTCCTGTACGAAGCGGAGCACGCCCCACATGCCGTGGTCGTCCGCGGCGTGTGGGGCCTCGCTCGTTTTGGACATCGCTGCGGGTGTCGCGTCGGGCCGCCGACAGGCGTCGAGCGCCTCGGTGAGGGCCGCCGTGTCGATGTCCGTGCCGATGAGGACGAGTTGGGTGCGGCGCGGCCCGCCCGGCGGCCACGGCTCGGGGCGGAAACGCAGGAAACGGCCGACGGCGTGGACCGCGTACCGGTTGCGCGGGTCGCCGGAGCCGAAGTCGACGTAGCCCTTGATGCGGTACAAGCCCTCGGACCGGCCGTCGAGGAACGTCATCAGCCGTCGCGGGTCCATGGGCGTGTCGGAGGTGAAGGAGAGCGTCTCGTAGGCGGCATGCAGATGGCCGTCGTGCGCCGCACGGTGGCCCGCCCCGCGGTTGTCCACCGTGTCGTCGTGCCGGTGCAGGTCGTCGAAGGAGAGCTGGCCGATCCTCTCCTCGTGGGGCCGGCAGTCGAACAGCAGCTCGGGATCGATACGGGCGTGGGAGGCGCATACGACGGCGGCGTACCCGGCCGCGGCGCGCACGGTGTCCAGGACCCGCTGCCGTTCGGACTCGGCGCACCTGTCGCTCTTGTTCACGACGACGAGGTCCGCGATGCTCAGGTGCCGCTCCACCTCGGGGTGCTTCTCGCGCGTGGCGTCGAACTCGGCGGCGTCGACGACCTCCACGAGCCCTCCGTAGACGATCCGCGGGTTCTCGCTGGCGAGGACCATGCGGACGAGTTCTTGTGGTTCCGCGATGCCGCTCGCCTCGATCACGATGACGTCAATGGCGTGCGCGTCGTTGACGGGGTGAGTCAACTTATCGAGGTACACGTCAAGTTCACTCGCGTCGACGGCGCAGCACAGGCAGCCGTTGCCGAGGGAGACCGTGGAGTCGCCGAGTTGCCCCGCGACGGCCATCGCGTCGATCTCGATGGCCCCGAAGTCGTTGACGATCGCGCCGATCCTGGTGCCACCGCTGGTGTGCAGCAGATGGTTCAGCAGCGTGGTCTTTCCCGAGCCGAGGAAGCCCGCGAGGACGACGACGGGGATCTGATGGGGTACTGCCTTGCTCAACGCGACCTCACGCGACCTCTCTCACACCGGAGCGCGCACCGGCTCGTGCGACCGGCTCTCGTACGACGGATCAATGCCGTCCCAGGATACGAGCGCGTAGAAACGCCGCGATGTGAACGATTGTTAGCACCACCCGCGGGGCACACGTTGGACATGGCGCCGGTTTCTGCGCACCTGTGCGGCTTCCGCGCGCCTCCCTTCGTCTTCCTGCCGATCAGAGCCGCTCGGCCCTCTGGGAGACGGCAAGCGCGCCGCCCACCCGCTCGCTGGTCCCTGCCACCGTCGCTGTCGACCCGCATCCGACGACCGGCGGACGGTCGCCCGAATCGGGGGTTGACATGAGCACAAGAAGTTACGGATCGCTGCCGGGCGTGGTCGGCGCGCTCACGGGAGGACTCGTGGGCGCCGCCGCGGTGCACCTGTGGCAGCAGCTGGGGCCCGGTCGGCAGTCCGCCGCGGTGGAGCGTCGACGGCTGGCCCGCGCCCATCAGCAGCGCATGCACTGGGAACTGCTCAGCAAGGCCATCGACGATCCGGCCCTGGCCGTCGTGATCGACACCTTCGGGGTGGATCTGACGCCGGAGAAGCGGCGGCAGTACCTGTACGCCAATCTCTGGTACGTCAACGCGTTCCACCTCTACGAATCGGGCCTGCTGAACCGCCGCGAGATCTTCGGCCATCTGCGCGAGCTCTTCCAGAGCGCCTACATCCGTGAGTACTGGGAGATCACCCGCCCGCATCGCGCGGCGCTCGACCCGTCGTCCTCCGAGGCCGAGATCGGCCGTATCGCCGAGGCTCTCTTCCAGGAGCTGGACGAGGCCGACACGGACGAGTGGTGGGTGGTGGGCGAGCCGCCGGTCACGTGACGGGCGGCCACTGTCACCCAGACCGGTGAAACATCAACTCCCTGTGAATTAAAGGGCGTCGTTGCCTCATCGCCCCGCCGGGCGCACTACTGTGTCCGCGACACTCCGCCACCAGGCGGCACTTAGTGAACAGTGAAGGACCGACCCCCCTTGAAGATCGTACGCCGCATCGGGGTTCCCCCCACCGCCCGTGGAAGCGCCTCCGGAGCCACCTGCCCCGACGTGTTCGAGCTCAGCGACGGGAACTTCGCCGTGATCGGCACCGAGGCCACCGCCGACCTGAAGGGCGAACTCCCGGCGGACGCGGGGGTCGCGGACTACGAGCGCATCGTCGTGGTGAGCCGCGAGACCCTGGTGCGAGCGAAGCAGGACATCCCTGACGCCTGACGCGCTCAGTGCGGCTCGGGCACGGGTACGGGCGGCTTTTCACCCACGTAACGGGCCGCCGGGCGGATGATCTTCGAGTCCTCCGCCTGCTCCAGGATGTTGGCACCCCAGCCGATCACGCGCGCGGCGGCGAAGGTCGGCGTGAACATGGAGCGCGGCAGACCGCACAGCTCCATGACCACCCCGGCGTAGAACTCGACGTTCGTGTGGAGTTCGCGGCCCGGCTTGAGCTGCGCGAGAATCGCCTCGACGCGGCGCTCGACCTCGACCGCGAACTCCACCCGCGGGCCGCCGAAGCCCTGCGCGATGCCGCGCAGCATCCGCGAGCGCGGGTCCTGCGTGCGATAGACGGCGTGACCGAAGCCCATGATCCGCTCTCCCGCGAGGACACGGTCCCGGATCCAGGGGTCGATCCGGTCCGGACTGCCGATGGCGTCCAGGGTGTCGAGCGCACGGCTGGGCGCTCCGCCGTGCAGCGGCCCCGAGAGGGCGCCGATCGCCGCGACGAGGCAGGCGGCCACGTCGGCTCCCGTCGACGCGACGACCCGGGCCGTGAACGTTGACGCGTTGAAGCCGTGGTCAATGGTTGAGATCAGGTAACGCTCGATCGCCCGCGCACGTGCGGGGTCCGGCTCCGAACCGGTCAACATGTACAGGTAGTTGGCCGCGTACGAGAGGTCCTCGCGCGGCTCGACCGGGTCGAGGCCCCCGCCGAGCCGGTGCAGCGCGGTGAGCAGCGTGGGGACCACGGCCGCGGCGGCGAGGACGTCGGCGCGGCGCCGGTCGGCGTCGATGTCGTAGACGGGGCGCAGGCCCCGGGCGGCTCCGAACAGCGACAGGGCCGTGCGCAGAGCGGAGAGCGGACCGGAGGCGGCGCTCGCGCGGGCGACGGCGGGAAGCACCGCACGGATGTCGTCGGGCAGCCGTCGCAGTGCGGCGGTCTCCCGCGCGAACGCTGCCGAGCGTGCCGCGTCGGGCAGTTCGCCGTGGATCATCAGGTACCACACGTCCTCGAAGCCGCGGGTCTGCGCGAGCTCGACGGCCGAGTACTGGCGGTAGTGGTAGAAGCCCTCGCGCCCTCGGACGTCCCCGAGTCGGGTATCGGTCACGACGACTCCGGCGAGGCCGCGCGGCACGTCGACGACCGGGGCAGGAGCGGTCTCGTTGTTCGGCATGATTCCTCCCTGAACTTGATTCGACTGTCTATGATTGACTCTATTGCTGTCAATATTGATTGAATCAATGTATTGCCCTGCGGATACGGTGACGCGCATGAGGGATCAAGGACCGCTTCCGGCGCGGCAGGCCCGCCGGCTGACCACCAGGGAGACCGCCGAGCGGCTCGGTGTGAAACCCGAGACCGTGTACGCGTACGTGAGCCGGGGGCAGCTCACGAGCCGACGCGATCCGGGGCGGCGCGGCAGCACCTTCGACGCCGCCGAGGTCGAGGCGCTCGCCCGCCGGACCAACCGGGAGACCACAGCCCGTCCGGGCTCAGCCGAGCTGTCCGTACGCACCCGGCTCACCCTCATCGACGGGGACCGGTACTTCTTTCGGGGAGTCGACGCGGTGCAGCTGGCCGCCCATCACTCGTACGAGGAGGTCGCGGAGTGGCTCTGGACCGGCACGCTCCGTCCCGGCGCCACGTTCACCGCGCCGAGGGAATCGCTCGAAGCGGCCCGCCAGGCCGTCGCGGCCCTGCCCGAACTCAGCGGCCCCGTCGACCGGTTGCGGGTGGCGGCCATCGCCGCGGCCGTCGCGGACCCGCTGCGCTACGACCTCTCCGAAGAGTCCGTCCTCGGTGCCGCGCGCACCCTCATCCCCACCCTCGCGGCCACACTGCCGCTGTGCCGCTCCACGTACGCCGACGGCCCGCCGATCGCACGGCGGCTGTGGGGACGGCTCTCGCACCAGGATCCCGACGAGGCGTCACTGCGGGTCCTGGACATGGCGCTCGGGCTGCTCGCCGACCACGACCTGGCGGCCTCCACCCTCGCCGTGCGGGTCGCCGCGTCCGCGCGCGCACACGCGTACGCCGCCGTCTCCGCGGGCCTGGGCGCGCTGGAGGGACCGTTGCACGGCGCGGCCAGCGGGCTGGCCCACCGGATGCTCCTGGACGTCCTCGACCGGAAGAACGCCGCGCCGGTGATCGCCGCCGAACTGCGCGACGGCCGCCGGATCCCGGGCCTGGGCCACCGGCTCTACGAGGGCGAGGATCCGCGCGCCCAGGCACTGTTCGACGCCCTGGAAGAACTGCCGTCCGCCCACTGCGCGCTGGCCGCGGCACGCGACGTGGTGACGACGACCGCCCGCCACACGGATCTGCGTGCCAACGTGGACCTGGCGCTCGCCGTGCTGACGGCGTCGTCCGGGATGGCTCCCGAGGCCGGTGAGACGATCTTCGCCGTGGCCCGCACGGCGGGGTGGGTCGCGCACGCCCTTGAGGAGTATGGCGAACAGCCGCTGCGCATGCGACCGTCGGGCCAGTACGTGGGGCTTCGTCCGCCACAGCCCTTGCCGACCACGGCCCCGGGCGAGGCGTCGTCCCCCGACGACGAGTGACCACCGGCAGGGGCCGAGCGACCACCGGTCGGGGCGTGTACGGCGGCCCAGGTTAGGCTCCGCTGCGTGAGTACGTGCGCGACCGCCTCGCGGGACCTCGACGAGCCCCTCGCGGGGACCGCGGCCACGGCCAGGACCTGGCTGCTGGTCGAACAGCCGGGCCCCTGGGGCGCCAAGGCCCTGACCTCCAGCCATCTGGACCCCGTCGTGGGACGCGCTCTGGAGGCGGCTGCCGAGGGCACCGGGGTGCGTGTCGCGCTCGTACGCCGCCCGGGCCGGCACGCGGACCATCACGCTCAGGGCCGCCGCCAGGTCTTCCTGGCGCACACGACCCCGGGGAACGCCTGGGTGCGCGGTGCCACGACCGAGTCGCCCGAGAACCTGCTCCGGCTCGACTTCGCCGCTCTGGGAACGGGCGATCACGGCGATTTCGGCAGCCCCTGGACCGGGGACCCGCTCGTCTTCGTGTGCACCAATGGGAAGCGGGACCGCTGTTGCGCTCTCCTGGGGCGCCCCCTGGCCTCCGACCCCACCCTGTCGGCACAAGCGGGCGTATGGGAGATCACCCACCTCGGCGGCCACCGCTTCTCGCCGACCCTGCTCGTCCTCCCCTACGGATACGCGTACGGCAGGGCGTCGGCCGCCGAGGTCAAGCAGGTCATCGAGGCGGTGCGCGAGGGCCGGGTCGTATCCCGGGGATGTCGCGGCAACTCGGCCTGGGACCGCCCGGGTCAGGCCGCGGAGCTCGCGGTGCGCGAGGTGACCGGTGAGGACGGCGCCGACGCTCTCACCGTCCTGCGCGCGCGTGCCGCCACGGTACCGGCCGACGACGGCACCGCCGGGGCGCAGGCGCCCGGTTGGGAAGTGAGCGTCGCCCACGCCGACGGGCGCCTGTGGAGCGTCACGGTCGCCCAGGGAGCGTCCCGACCGCCGCGCCCGGAGAGCTGCGGCGGCGCCCCGGGCTCCCCGGCCCGTATGGATGTCCTGGCGGTGCGTGAGGTCCCCGCTCTGCCGCTCTGATACCGCCGGCGGCACCGCGCGTGTGCTGTACGAGGTCCGCGCCACAAGGGGTTCGGCCGAGCCGGGCGGCCCCGTACCTTCCTGCCATGAGCTCGACCTCCACCCCGCGCCGCAGGCGGTTCGGCCTCCCCGGCGCGTGTTCGCACAAGTCCTCTGATGCAGGTGGCCGTCGCCGCCGGGGTCGCCGTGCTCGCCGTGGGGCTGTTCCTGCCGCCCTTGAGCCAGCAGCTGGACGACCAGGCGATGCGCCGGGCTCTGTCCATCGCACAGTCCACGGCCGCGCAGCCGCAGATCGCCGGGGACCTGCCGCGGACGCCGCCCCGGTCTGAGCCGGTCGACGGCGCAGCGGTACCTGTGCACCCTGGAGCAGTCCGGGCGGCTGCGCCTGTTGCTCAAGTACGGAGACACGGGCCGCCCGGAGCACCGGTACGCGTGGGTCGCGCCGTGACGTACCGCCGGGTGGGCCGACGGCCGGACTCTCTGTGATCAGGTCAAGGGCCGTCTCCGATCAGGTGAGGGCTGCCCCCGGCGGCTTCGCGACTCCGTGCCGATACGCGTAACGGACCGCCTGGGCGCGGTCCTTGAGCCCGGCCTTCGAGAACAGATTATTGATATGTGTCTTCACCGTCGCCGTCGAGACCTGGAGAGTGTGGGCGATCTCCTGGTTGCTCAGACCGTCGGCGATGAGGCGCAGCACCTCCGTCTCCCGGGTGGTGAGGCCGTCCGGCGGGTCCTTCGGCTCAGGGGCGGCCGGCGGCGCGGGGTGCGCCAGCCGTTCCAGCAGGCGCCGCTGAATCGCCGGCGAGAGGCCCGCGTCGCCCGACAGAACGTCCTCCACGGCCCGGACGATCTCCTCGCCCCCGGCGTCCTTCGTCAGGTAGCCGCGCGCTCCCGCCTCGAGTGCCGGAAAGAGCGAGGCGTCGTCGGCGTACGTGGTCAGGACGACGACCTGGGTGTCCGGGTACTCGGCGCGGATGCGTCTGGTGGCCTCCACTCCGTCGCAGCGCGGCATGCGCAGGTCCATCAGAACGACGTCCGGGGCCAGCTCCGCCACCAGGGCGACCGCTTCGTGCCCGTCTCCACCGGAGCCGACGACCTCGACACCGGGCAGCAGTCCGAGCAGCATCACGATGCCCTCGCGCACCACGGTCTGGTCGTCCACCACGACCACACGCGCCGGTGGCCGCGCGGCACACGCCGCTGCCTCCGCCCCGCTCATACGGGAACCTTCAACGTGACCAAGAACCCCTCCTCGTACGGCCCTGCCCGCAGTGTGCCGCCCAGCAGTTCGGCACGCTCCTTCATCCCCAACAGACCGTAGCCGGAACCACTGACAGTGAGGTCTCCGTGACGTCGGGTGGCGCCCGAGTCCCGTATCTCCAGAGCCACTTCGTCGGCCGAATACGCGAGCCGCATCGTGGCTTTCGCGCCCGGCGCGTGCTTGCGCACATTGGTCAGCGCCTCCTGGGCCACCCTGCGCACGGCCTGTGACGCCTCGGCGGACAACGGCCGGTGCTCGCCCTCCACGGTGAGCACGGCACCTTCCGGCGCCGCCAGTTCCCGCAGGACGTCCTCCAGGGGCGTCATCTGCCCGCGCAGCGCGGAGAGGGCATGCCTGGTCTCGTCAAGGCCGTCGCGGGCCATCCCGCGGGCGGCCACGACCCGCTCCAGGATCTGGTCCCGCTCAGCGCCGCGCTCGATGAGGAGCCGAGCCGCTTCCAGGTGCACGAGCTGCGCGGACAGGCTGTGCGCGAGCACGTCGTGGATCTCTCGTGCGATGCGTGACCGCTCGGCCAGCGCCGCCGACTCGGCCTCCGCGACCCGCGCGGCACGTTCCTGCGCGAGCAGGCGCTGCGCGTTGCCTCTGGCCTCGGCGTCGAGACGCAGTACGTATCCCGACAGGCAGAGGCCGGCGCCGATGACCGCGGTGGTCAGCCAGGGATCCTTGTTGACCGACGCGAACCCCGCCAGCGCCACGGCCGTGGCCGGAATCGCCGCGAACAGCGGCATCCGTTCGAGCGCCGAGACGACGCAGCCGCACCACAGCACGGTCGTCGGCCCCAGGAAACCGACCCGGTGGGCCAGCACCGCCATCACCATCAGGGCGGCGAGGAGCCCCAGCGAGGGCCACAGTCTCTGGGCGAGCGTGGTGCGGTGGTAGCCCCACGCCAGGGCCGCACAGACGATCAGCCCGACGGGGGCGACGACCAGCGCCCAGCGGGCGACGCCCGTCTCCGTGACAGCGGTCCAGAGCAGGACGACGAGCACCACGCTCCGGACGGTCCACGCCAGTGCCAGCCGAGCTGTGCTCTGCCCATCGCGGGTGAGCGCCTCCCAGCTCGGCCACTGCGTCCAGTGGCTCCGGTTCACGTGTGGTCCTCCCAGGCCGGCCGTGCGACAGCTCCAACGTACGACGGCCGCTCGCCCTGGGCCCGCCACATGAGCAGGCCGGAGCGGACCAGGAGAGAGACGGCGAAGCCCAGCATGAGCGCGGAACTGCCCAGGTGGACGCCCATGGCCAGGCCGACGCCGACGACGGCCGCGCGGGCGACGACGCCTCCGGCCCACGTCCCGGCGGTCGCCGCGGTGCCCTTGGTCCAGACATCGCCCCGCTCGTCGGTCCAGACCCGCGTCGTGAACGCCCAACCGGTTCCTGTCCCGACGCTGAGCAGAAGTTCGACGACGAGCAGCGCGACGGAGCCGGCGGCGTGGTGCGGGTCGGTCAGGGAGCCGTCACGTATCGCCAGGAACCCGAGGATCCCGGGGAGCAGCCACCACCTGCGGTCCGTCGCCAGGCGCCGGGTCCTGAACTGACGTGCGAGGACGAGCGCGACCGCGGCGACGATCACCAAGGCGTCGGTGAGCCCGGACATGGCGGCCTCCGTGAAGGTTCGAGAGCGGACGGGTCCAACGCCATCGAAGGTACGGAGAACGGGCAGGTCAGGGGATCGGAGCCGAGGTGGACAACGGGTGGATCTTGCGGCTCCACCCACGGGTGGAGCCGCAAGATCACAGAGACGCTCGGCGCCGGCGCCGCTGCGTCGTCCGATGCGCTACATGTCGATGCGCGAGCGGTCGAGGGTCGCGGCGGAGCTGCTGATGAACTCCTTGCGCGGCGCCACGTCGTTGCCCATCAGCAGGTCGAAGACCTGCTCCGCCGCTTCCAGCTCGTTGATGTTGATCCGGCGCAGCGTGCGGTGGCGCGGGTCCATCGTCGTCTCCGCGAGCTGGTCCGCGTCCATCTCGCCGAGACCCTTGTACCGCTGGATCGAGTCCTTGTACCGCACGTTCTTGCGCTGCAGTTCGAGCAGCGTCTCGCGCAGTTCACGGTCCGAGTACGTGTAGAGGTACTTGTCCTGGCCCTTCTTCGGCTGGACCAGCTCGATACGGTGCAGCGGCGGCACCGCGGCGAACACACGGCCGGCCTCGATCATGGGCCGCATGTAGCGCTGGAACAGGGTGAGGAGCAGGGTGCGGATGTGAGCGCCGTCGACGTCGGCGTCGACGAGCAGGATGATCTTGCCGTAGCGGGCGGCGTCGATGTCGAAGGTCCGGCCGGACCCGGCTCCTATGACCTGGATGATGGCGCCGCACTCGGCGTTCTTCAGCATGTCCGAGACGGACGACTTCTGAACGTTGAGGATCTTGCCGCGGATCGGCAGGAGCGCCTGGAACTCGGAGTTGCGGGCCAGCTTGGCGGTGCCGAGCGCGGAGTCCCCCTCCACGATGAACAGCTCGCTGCGCTCCACGTCGTCGCTGCGGCAGTCCGCGAGCTTGGCGGGCAGCGAGGACGATTCCAGCGCCGTCTTGCGCCGCTGGGCGTCCTTGTGCTGCCGGGCCGCGATACGTGTGCGGGCCGCGGCGACCGCCTTCTCCATGACCGAGCGGGCCTGGGCCTTGGCGTCACGCTTCGTGGAGGTCAGGAACGCCTTCAGCTCCTTGGCCACCACGTTGGCGACGATCCGGTTGGCGGCCGACGTGCCGAGGACCTCCTTGGTCTGCCCCTCGAACTGGGGCTCGGCGAGGCGGACCGTCACGACGGCGGTGAGGCCCTCGAGCGCGTCGTCCTTGACGATGTCGTCCTCGGCGACGCGCAGCAGCTTCTGGGAGCGCAGCACTTCGTTCATCGCCTTGGTGAGCGAGCGCTCGAAGCCCGTCACGTGTGTTCCGCCCTTGGGGGTGGCGATGATGTTGACGAACGACTTGATCGTCGTGTCGTAGCCGGTGCCCCAGCGCAGTGCGATGTCCACTCCGAGGTCGCGCGTGACCTCGGTGGGCGTCATCTGCCCGTGCTCGTCCAGGACGGGGACGGTCTCCTTGAAGGCGCCCTGCCCGGTGAAGCGGAGCACGTCGCACACCGGCTTGTCCTGGGCCAGGTACTCGCAGAACTCGCTGATGCCGCCGTCGAAGCGGAAGGACTCCTCGCCCTTGCTGCCGCCGTCGCCCAGGCCGAGCTCGTCGCGGACCACGATGGTCAGACCCGGCACCAGGAACGCGGTCTGGCGCGCGCGCTGGTGCAGGTTCTCCAGGGACAGCTTGGCGTCCTTCAGGAAGATCTGCCGGTCCGCCCAGTAGCGGATGCGGGTGCCCTGGCGCGCCTTCGGTACCTTCTTGACCTTGCTCAGCCGTGCCGACGGGTCGAACGCCGCGTCGGGTCCCGGCTTGGCGAAGGCTCCTGGCACGCCGCGCCGGAAGCTGATGGCGTGCGTGTGCCCACCGCGGTCGACCTCGACGTCCAGGCGCGACGACAACGCGTTCACCACGGAGGCGCCGACGCCGTGCAGACCGCCGGAGGCGGCGTACGAGCCGCCGCCGAACTTGCCGCCCGCGTGCAGCTTGGTCATGACGACCTCGACGCCGGAGAGGCCGGTCTTGGGCTCCACGTCCACGGGAATGCCGCGGCCGTTGTCGCGCACCTCCACCGAGGCGTCGTCGTGGAGGATCACCTCGATGTGGTCGCAGTAGCCACCCAGGGCCTCGTCGACGGAGTTGTCGATGATCTCCCAGAGGCAGTGCATCAGGCCGCGGCTGTCGGTCGAGCCGATGTACATGCCCGGACGCTTGCGTACGGCCTCGAGACCCTCGAGGACGAGCAGGTGCCGCGCGGTGTAGTTGGAACCGTCCCGGTCAGCTCCTGTCAGCAGCGCTGTGGACGGCACGGACGTTTCGGCGGTCACGCGGTTCGCTCCTCGCTGAATTTCAGATGAGGCCCTTGTGGGTAAAGGGCCGGCGGCGGTCGCCGGTCAGAGGGTACCGAGGCCTGGTAGAGCCGTTGTAACGCCACCCTCACCTCCGCCCAGACTAGTCCAAGTTCGTACGGACGTTCGATCCCTCGATGGAGTGACGCACACATCACGTTCCCTTCCAGGCATGAACCATTTAGGCTCCGGGCACGTCCTCATGAACAACCGGCAACCCGGCCGGGGAGGACCGACCTGACAGACAGCGCGAACCCGTAAACACGTAAGAGACGCAATACGGCACATTCGCCGCCACCCGGCGACATACAGCCGGCCTCGGAGAAATTTTTCGAGGAAAAGCCGCGAGCGGGAACGTTTTCGGCCTGGTTGGATGTTGACCCTGGTACGACAGCTCGTCGAGCTAGAGAAGAGGCGACGTGACTACTGTTCTGACCCCCGCGAGCCCGCTGACGGCCGCCGACCGCTGCGACCGCTGCGGCGCCCAGGCATATCTGCGCGTCGTCTTGACCAGCGGTGGTGAGCTGCTCTTCTGTGCCCACCACGGGCGCAAGTTCGAGCCGGAACTCAAGAAGATCGCCGCTGAGATACAGGACGAGACGGAGCGGCTGACCGCCGTTCCGGAAAGCGCCGAGACCGAGGAACGCTGACGCCTCGCACCCACGACGAGCCAGCTCCGGCGACAGGCCGGTGAACGGGCGGCCGCACCCTCCACCAGGGGGCGGCCGCCCGTCCTCGTACCGCACAGAGGGCCTCAGGCGCCCCGCTGAAGCAGCCGGACGACCTCGGAGACCCGCGTGTACACCCCTGGCCGTCCGGGGCGCCCACAGCCGCTCCCCCAGGACACGAGGCCGATCAGTCGGCCGCGGGCGACAAGCGGGCCGCCGCTGTCGCCCTGGCAGGCATCCTTGCCGCCCGCCAGACGCCCCGCGCACACCATCGAGGACGGCTCGTACGTTCCTTCGGCGCCACCCGGGTAGGCCCGGCGGCAGTCACCGTCGCCGAGCACCTGGACGGATGCGGCGTGCAGCGTGCGCGCGTAGTCGCCCGCCCCCGTCGTGTCACCCCACCCGTAGACCGTCGCGTCGGTGCCGGGCCGGTATGCGGTGTCTCCCGCGCCCGCCATCGGCAGCACGTATCCCTCGGGCAGCGGTGCGGCCAGTGTGAGGACCGCCACATCACCCCCGTTCGTACGGCGGTCGTAGGACGGATTCACCCATGCGCCGCTCACGGGGATCTCCGCTCCGCGCGTAGTGCGCAGGTCGTCACGGCCCACGATCACCTTGAGGTCGGTCACCTGGTCCAGCGGAGCTCCCAGGACGTCCTCGTTGAGGCAGTGGGCCGCGGTCAGGACCTTCTGGCGCGCGACCACCACACCACCGCAGAACTGGCCGGCGCGCGCGCTCCCGAACCCGTGACGACTGCTGAGCGCCACCACCCAGGGGCTGTCGGCCACCTTCACCTGGTGGCCCCCGATGATCACGTCGTCGGCGGAGGCGGACGGCGACGGGATCAAGGGCAGCGCGGCCGCCGCCACCATCGACGCGATCAGCGCTCTCACACAAGAACGGCGCATACATTCTCCTCACTCTGCGTTGCGATGTCAGACCCAGAGTGATTCAGCCGGGCCCTCCACGCACCGCAGGCGCCGCCGCTCAGCCGTGTACGACGAAGGGCCCGGCCACATCCCGCGTACGGGACGTCGCCGGGCCCTCTCAGAGCCGTGTGGTCGCTGCGGCTAGTCCAGGTAGTCGCGCAGCACCTGTGAACGCGACGGGTGACGCAGCTTCGACATGGTCTTGGACTCGATCTGGCGGATGCGCTCGCGCGTCACGCCGTACACCTTGCCGATCTCGTCGAGGGTCTTCGGCTGACCGTCGGTGAGACCGAAACGCATGGAGACGACGCCCGCCTCGCGCTCCGACAGCGTGTCGAGCACGGAGTGCAGCTGCTCCTGCAGAAGCGTGAAGCTGACCGCGTCGGCCGGGACGACGGCCTCGGAGTCCTCGATGAGGTCACCGAACTCGCTGTCGCCGTCCTCGCCCAGCGGAGTGTGCAGGGAGATGGGCTCGCGGCCGTACTTCTGGACCTCGATGACCTTCTCCGGGGTCATGTCGAGCTCCTTGGCCAGCTCCTCCGGGGTGGGCTCGCGGCCCAGGTCCTGGAGCATCTGGCGCTGCACACGCGCGAGCTTGTTGATGACCTCGACCATGTGCACCGGGATACGGATGGTGCGGGCCTGGTCGGCCATGGCGCGGGTGATCGCCTGACGGATCCACCAGGTGGCGTACGTGGAGAACTTGTAGCCCTTGGTGTAGTCGAACTTCTCGACCGCGCGGATCAGACCGAGGTTGCCCTCCTGGATGAGGTCCAGGAAGAGCATGCCGCGGCCGGTGTAGCGCTTGGCCAGGGAGACCACCAGGCGGAGGTTGGCCTCCAGAAGGTGGTTCTTGGCGCGGCGGCCGTCCTCGGCGATGATCTCCAGCTCACGCTTGAGCTTGGGAGCGAGCTTGTCGGCGTTGGCCAGCTTGTCCTCGGCGAACAGGCCCGCCTCGATACGCTTGGCGAGTTCGACCTCCTGCTCGGCGTTGAGCAGGGGGACCTTACCGATCTGCTTGAGGTAGTCCTTGACCGGGTCCGCCGTGGCACCGGCCGCGGCGACCTGCTGCGCCGGGGCGTCGTCCTCGTCCTCGTCGGACAGGACGAAGCCCTGTCCCTCCTCGACGGGCTCGCCCTCGCCCGCCTTGGCCGGGGTTGCCGAGGTCTCCTCGGTCGCCTCGTCGTCGAGGAGCTCGTCGTCCTTCTTGCCCGTCTTCTTGGCGGTGGTCTTCTTGGCAGTGGCCTTCTTCGCCACGGTCTTCTTGGCGGTGGTCTTCTTCGCCGCCGCCTTCTTCACCGGCGCGGCTTCCTCGGCAACGGCCTCGGCGGCCGACGCCTCGGGAGCAGCGGTGGCGGCGACCTTCTTCGCGGGGGCCGCCTTGGCCGCGACGGTCTTCGTCGCGGTGCGCTTGGCCGGACTCTTGGCTGCGACGCTCTTTCGGGGACGCTTGGGCTCAGCGGCACTGACCATCAGCGTCACACCCTCTTCCTCGAGGATCTGGTTGAGGCTGCGCAGAACGTTCTTCCACTGAGTGGCCGGAATCTGGTCGGCCTCGAACGCACGGCGCACGTCATCGCCGGCGATCTGGCCATCAGCCTTTCCCCGCTCAATGAGCGCCATGACAGAGACGGACTCGGCGATCTCCGGCGGGAGCGTACGGGATGTGCTGGCCGACACGAACAACCTCTCGGAACGTTGGAAAACGGCTTTCGGCCCCGTCCCGTGCGGACCGGAGCCGACGACCGCCGACCTGGGGATGAGTCGACGGCGCGGGCGGGGGCCGGGGAGATGCACAGCGCCACGAACGGCTGCTGTATTCCCTCCTCGGCTGTCACCTCTTAGGTCATCGCGCTGCCCCGAGGAGCGTTACGCCCAATCCGCGTGGCCCGAGTCACACCCCGTAAGCGGTCAAAAACAGACGGATATGGGCAGACATGTCCACAGGGCAGGCTGTACGCCGGAAGACAACCTGCTCGCTCAGCGCGAGTGCCGGACGTCCCACGCGCCCCTGGCTCCTTCGCCTGCCTCTCCGATCCCGCGACACCGAATCACGGCATCCACGGGGCCGACCGGGTCGCCGCGTCCGCGCCGCCGCGCCGCCGGACGGCGTGTCGGTCCGCCTCTGGGCAGACGCGGAACACCGTCCGGCGACATCCGGTCCGTCCGTCCGGTCGGACCCGGTCAGTGCTCGCGGGGGGCGGGCACCACGCGCTCCACCTCGGGGTGGACGGTGACCAGCTGGCGCATCGCCGCCTCCGCACCCGTCCCGTCTCCGGTGGCGACCGCCTCCAGGATGCGGGCGTGGTGGGCGACCGTCGTCTCGTTGGGGCGGTCGCAGCCGGTGACGGGACCGCCCGACACCTGAAGGGCCGCGGAGACGATGCCCGAGAGGTGCTCCAGCATGCGGTTGCCCGAGACCTGGATGAGGAGCGAGTGGAACTCCGCGTCGGCGCGCGAGAAGGTGATCGCGTCCCCCTGCGCGAGCGCGTGGCCCATGATCTCCACCATGTCGGCAAGGCGCTGCTGCACGTCGTCACGGCCGTGCCCGGCGGCGAGACGTGCGGCGAGCGGTTCGATCGTCCAGCGCAGCTCACTCAGCTCCCTGCGCTGGTCGTCGCGCTGAGGACCGAAGGCACGCCACTCGATGATGTCCGGGTCCAGGAGGTTCCAGTCGCTGACCGGGCGGACCCGCGTGCCCACATTGGGACGGGCGCTGACCAGGCCCTTGGCCTCCAGGACGCGAAGCGACTCGCGTACGACGGTACGGGACACCTCGAATCGCTGGCCGATCTCCTCCGGCACCAAGGGGCGGTCCGCACCCAGGTCCCCCGAGACGATCATCTGCCCGAGCTGCTGGACCAGCTGCCCGTGCAGACCGCGGCCGCGGTTGCCCGCTGCTCGTCGGCCCACGCGGCCGAGGTCCTGGTCCGCGCTCTCCCAGACAGGCGCCCCGACACGGTCGGCGGCCGGCTCCGCATAGGGATAACGGTCGAGTTCGCCCGGTCCTGCGAGGCCGGAATCGGCGGAGCGGGCGGTGGTCATCATGGTGTGCGCAAGGGTACTCACGCATTGAGTTGTCGGCGGTGTCCCCAACTCCCTTGAGGGCTTTGGTGAAAAGCACACGAAAGGGTGATCGCCGCCCTCACTGCAATTGACGCCTTATCGGAAAGAAATCGTCGCCTGTGGGGAGTTGTGGTCAGCACACCGCCACACCTCGCTCCGCATCAGTCACCGCAGACGTGGGTGCAACACCGTGACCAGATATGCGCAGAGCAGCGTGGTGATCGACAACATCAGGGCGCTGCCCACGGGTTGGGCGACCATGCGTACCGCGGCGACGGCGAGGCGCTCCGAGCCGAAGGGCCAGTGCACGAGAGTCAGTCCGCTCAGCCGGTTCGGCAGCCCTGCGGCTGTTCGCACAGACGGTCCCGACAAGGCCCTCTGTACGAGCGGGACGATGACAATCGGAACAGCCACGACCGCCGCGAGCCCCGCCGTGGTGGACCGGAACACTCCCGCGGCGAGGACCCCCGCCCAAGCGCACGCGATCACCAGGATCAGCCAACTGGCGCCGGTGGACCACCAGTCGGCGGGAACTTCCGTGAGCTCCGGTCCGTATACGAGGTGGAGCAGCGCGGCGTCGCAGGCGACCACCGCGACGGCCATGAGGACGGCAGTCACGGCACCGACCAGCAGTTTGGCGGCGAGAAGCCCCAGGCGCCGCGGGACCGTTCCGCGATCGGCGGCGAGCGCCGGGTGGCGGAACTCGTCGCCGAAGGCAACGGCTCCGAGCAGACCGGCCCCGAGGGCGGCGGGGGGCAGCGGCAGCTCGCGCGGCCAGGCGGCGAGCAGACGCGCCTGGGGCGTGTGCCCGACGCGGGCCAGGAAGACGGAGAGAAGCGCGGAGACGGCGACGACCAGACCCACGGTGACGTATCCGGTGGCGATGCCCGTGGCACGACGGACTTCGTAGCGCAGCGGACGCAAGGGACCGCGCGCCGACCGGACGGTGATGGGGGGTGGCAGAAGGGCGGATCCCGTCGCAGGCCGGGCATCGGTGTCCGACGGTACCGGGCCGTCGCCCGGCACGACGGCCGGGGGCGCCTCTGCAGGCCACGTGCCGGACGGTCGCATGCCGGGAGGTGCCGTGTCGTCGGCCAGGGGGACGAAGACGCCGGGGGCCGCCGGGGAGCCTGCGGCCGGAGGGTCGGCTGTCGGCGAGTCGAGGGGCGTGGGCCCGGTAGCACCCCCGCGTTCCGCGCTCCCACCAGCCGCCTCGCCCCTTTCCTGCCCCCCGGCTCCGGCGAGTCCTTCGGCCCCCTGCCCGTCGGCCTGTTCCGCTGAGCGTCCGCCGCTGGAGGAACGCACACCGGCGGTGTCCGAGCACCGCGGCGCGGCGGGGTTCGCATCCCCGATCTCGTCGGCCAGTTGGTGGACCAGGATGCCGTGCCGGAAGGCGATCTCCCCCACCTGCGCGCAGCTGCTGCCGTACACCGACAGCCTCGTGCCGCCCTCTGCCACGACCTCGACGGACCGTTTCGCCGTGCGCGCCTCCTTGGTGACGAGTACGCCGAGCCTGGCGGCGTACGGGCTGCGGACCGCGACGCGAGGCCGCAGCCGGGTGCGCGCGAAGTCCGTCGCCTCCTGGTCGGCGGCCACCGTGCCGTCGACGAGCGTGACGACGCGGTCCGCGGTGCGCGCCGCCTCCTTGGTGTCGTCCGTGGTGAACAAGACGGTGCCGCCGTGTGCCGCGTGCGCGCGCAGCATGTCGTGCAACCAGGCACTCTCCCGCGCCGACAGACCGGCAGCCGGCCGGTCGAGCACCAGCGTGTGCGGGTCCGCGAGCAGGGCGCACGCCAGGCCCAGCCGGCGGTCCATGCCACGCGACAGGACGCCGAGGCGCTGATCTCGCAGACTCACGAGGCCGACGGCCTCGAGCACCTCATCGGCACGCCGTCCGGGAACCCCCGCCGCCGAGCACAGCATGCGCAACTGCCCGCGGACCGTGCGCGCCGGGTGGCCCGGGACGTCACCGAGCAGCACACCCACCTCGCGTGCGGGGTGGGCGATGCGGTGGAGCGGACGTCCTCTGAAGTACGTGATGCCGCGCCCCGGTTGAAGCTCGAGCATCATCCGCACCACGGTCGTCTTGCCGGCCCCTCTGGCGCCCAGCAGCGCCGTCACACGGCCCGGGTGCGCTTCGAACGACACGTCGTCGACGGCGGGCGGCCTCTCCTTGCGTGTGCTGCTGGTCAGTCCGATGGCCTGGATCATCGCTTGCCTCACAGGATGGGTGACCGCTCGGCGGCCGGGGCCGCCCATGTGTGGCGACGGACGGGCCCCGCGGGTACCGCAGCAAGATAACGCGATATTTCCGCCTTTTCGGGCAGGTGTGTCCGAAGATCTTCGGACACCGGAGACGCGCAGGCAACGGGGAGTTGCCAGACCTCCAAACGGGGCTCAGACCTCCGGACGGAGCATCGGGGGGTTGAGCAGCGTCGCCCCGCCGGCGCGGAAGAGTTGGGCAGGCCGCCCGCCCTGACGGGTGGTCGTGCCACCCGTCGGCACGAGGAATCCGGGCGTCCCGGTCACCTTGCGGTGGAAGTTGCGCGGATCCAGGGCGACTCCCCAGACCGCCTCGTACACCCTCCGCAGCTCGCCGACGGTGAATTCCGGCGGGCAGAACGCTGTGGCGAGCGAGGAATACTCGATCTTCGAGCGTGCACGCTCGACGCCGTCCGCGAGGATTCGCGCGTGATCGAAGGCGAGCGGCGCGGCCTGTTCCCCGTCCCGGCCGTAGCCCCCTTGGTTCAGGAGGGCCTCGACCGGCGCCCAGCGCGCACTGTTCGCGTCGCCGCCCGGGCGCGGCGCGGGCAGGTCAGGGGCGAGCGCCAGATGGGCGACGCTGACCACACGCATCCGCGGGTCCCTGTGCGGGTCGCCGTATGTCGCCAGTTGTTCCAGATGCGCGCCGTTGTCCGGAGTCGGCGCGCCCGGGTCGTGGGCGATCAGCCCCGTCTCCTCGGCCAGTTCACGCGCGGCGGCTGCCGTGAGGTCCTCGTCGTCGCGCACGAAGCCGCCGGGCAGTGCCCAACGCCCCTGGAACGGCGGTTCCCCACGCCGGATGGCCAGCGCGCACAACGCGTGACGGCGCACGGTCAGCACGACCAGGTCGACGGTGACAGCGAAGGGTGGGAAGGCCGACGGGTCGTAGGGTGACATGGAACGATCATAGTCGTCTGCCTGACGATAAACACTCCCTCCGATCGTTGCGTCCTCGGCCGTCCGCGCCCTGCCCTGTCGGCACGCGTCCAGCCCCGGCCCGAACCGGTCACACTCCCAGCTGCAGGTCGTCCGCCGCTTCTTCGACCATGGCGACGCCGAGTCTGCTGACACGCGCGGCGAAACCGTGCCCCGCCACTCGCAGACCGGTCAGTCCGACCTCGCCCAGCGGTGCTCCGCGCAACGGGGAGAGCGCGACCGTCCGACCGGGCGCGTCGGGGCGGACACCGACGAGCGTGGCCAGGACGTGCACACCGGCGGCCGCGGCGACGGCGGCCGGTCTGCAGGCCGAGGGGTGCGGCAACGGAGCACCTCCCGCGATCCGCTGCTCCCCCGCGTACATCTCGGGCAGCCGGTAGCCGAACGCCTCGGCAGCGCCGACGAGACCGGTGAGCAGGGAGGCCGCCTCCTTCTCGTAGCCGGCGGCGGCCAGGCCCGAGACGGCGACCGCGGTCTCCCGCACGCGCACCGCTCCGGCGCTATGCCCGAACGGGTTGTACGACGGTTCCCTGGTCGCCGAGCTGCGCAGGCCCCAGCCCGAGTCGAGCCCGGGCCCACCGAGGAGCCTCGCCAACTGCTCCGTCTGCACCCGGTCCAGCAGCCCCGGCGCGAGGCGCCCCGCCCCCAGCAGGCCCGTGTCGAGGAGATGCGCGGCGGCGCCGACCAGCCGCGGGACCGCACACCCCTCCGGGGTCCGCAGCGCGGCGGGGCGCCCGCCCGCCCGGTCCTCGACCCAGAAGTCCTCCCGGAAGGCCGCCCGCATCGCCTGCGCCCACTGCCTCAGCTCGGAGCCGCCGGGTCTGGCACAGGCGTCGAGCAGATCAGCTCCCACAAGTGCGGCCCGGTGGGCGTGCGCCTGGGTCTCGCACCGCTGTGGTCCCCCAGGGCCGGGATCGGGAACGTACAGCCTCTCGCGGCCCGCGGCCAGCAGCCACTGCAGGCAGCGCTCGGCCGGGGGGAGCAGCTCGGCGACATCCCGGTCGGCCAGCCCCCAGCGCCTGGCCTCGGCCAGGACCACGGGAAACAGCAACGTGGCCTCGATGCCGGTGCAGGTCGGCTGCTCCTGTGCGCCGGTGTGCCGCAGCGGTCCCGGGATCCTGCCGAACTCCGGTCCCGGTGCGCGGTGTTGGGTGCGGGCGAGCATGCGCAGTGTGCCGACGGCCAGGCGTGTCCCGAGCGGCAAAGTCATCCGGGCGGCCGCCAGCGCCTCCGCGGGTGCCGTTCCGCAGCGCCAGGGGACACCGGCTGCGAGGGCGACGTCCGGCGGATGCGCCGGGTCACGCACCAGCAGCCCCTGCAGGTCGTCGATGCAGCTATGCAGGAGGGGGGCCACCCGCGGATCGTCCCCGCGCGCCTGGGCGCGGGCCAGGGGACGGACCGCGGGCTGGTCCTCGGCCCTGCCCACGCGTGTGCCGCCGGCCCGCACGCGCAGCTCCACGCTGTGGGCTCCGCCCGGGGGCAGCTCAAGCTCCCAGCGCAGCAACCCCGCCGAGGCCAGAGCATCGGTCGGCGCGGGGGTCGCCGCGACCACACAGACAGCCGACGGTGACGACCACCGCATCCCGGCGTCGTGGACCGTGGCGGGCAGTTCGCGTCCGGGCCGTCCGGCGGCCACGGAGCCCAGTTCCGCGAGGTCGGTGCCGAGCGCCACTTCCAGCGGGATTCGGAGCGGTCTCGGCGCCGAACTGCTCAGAGTGATCCGCTCGGTCCCGTCGGCGTGCCGGGTCCGTTCCACCACGATGTCCGGATCGGGCCCCGCATCGGCGGCCGCTCTCACGGTCGCCACGAATCGCGCCCGGTCGGCCGAGACCATGCGCGCCAGGACCGCCCCGGGGGCGCGGCCCGCCACCCGGATCTCACATCGCGACAGCAGACGCCGCCCGGACCGGTAGAACCCTTCGAGACCGCGACCGGTCAGCTGACCGTCCTCTGAGGAGATCGCGAGGCCGGGCAGGGCCACGCAGACCAACGAACGGTGCACCGAGGGGAGTTCTGCCAGCGGTCGGGGAACTGCGCGGAGTCGGCGGCCCCGGGGGGATGTCTGACCGGTCGCACGTGGAGGAGATGTCTGTTCGGGCGTGAGGGCTTCGGCGCTGTCGGCGGCCGGTACGGCGGGAGGGGTGTTGCGTACCGTGTCCGGCGTCGTCACCGCTTCCCTCCCGCTGCCGCGGGCGGGACCGCCACCACCGCGGGCGGCACTGCCCCGCGCAGCCGGCAGACCGCATCGGGCGCGAGAGCCGCCGGCTCCTCGTACCTCTGGGCCCGCGGCCATTCCTGCCGCGGGCTCGGCCGCACCTCTTGAGCGGCGGCCGGGCGCCCCCGCGCCGCCCCCTTGCCCGTACATCGCCGGTCGGACGCTCTGCCGAACGTGTGAAGACCCAGCTCCCCCACGTGGGACCTCCTTTCGCGCGCGGTCGCGCCAAGCGACGGCATCCTGCCGGGCCAGTAGTCGTGTCGGCGGCACGCCCCGGCCGTCGCCGCCACCACACGAGTGAACGGCGCGGCCAGGTCCCGAGTAACGCTCCGGCGCCGGGATGAACTCTCTGTCCGCGCGGCGGACTCCTTCCCCAGCGGCCGTGATCATCCGTCGCTCCTGCCTCGGTGCCGCCCTGCCCTGCGGCGCATCACGGGGCGACGCGGAGCCCGTGAGCCCGCCCAGGCGGGACGGCTGCCGGCAGTGGGGCGACGCGCGCCCCTGCGGCGTACCGCCGCCTCCAGTCCCCTGACGGCCCGGGACATGTCCGGGCCTCCGGCGCCGCCGGGGACCGGCACGGCCCTCGACACGGGGCGCGCGCCCCGCGGGTCCCTGACGTCCCGCTCGCCCGGTCCCCCGTCGTCGCCCTTGCCCTGGCCCTGGTCGCTCGCTTCCTCCTGGTCGGGCCGGTGAGCCGCTCCTGCGCGCAGGGCACGGCGAACCGGCTCCGGGTCGAGGCCCGCGGCCCGCGCTTCGTTCAGAAGGCGGGCGAAGACATAGCAGGGGTCGAGGGTCAGAGCCATCTCCAGTGCCTGGTCGGCCTCCGCGGTGTCCCCCAGGGACCAGGCCACCCAGCTCGCCAAGGTGAGTGACGGCACGGCGTGTTCCCCATAGGGCACGACGCACCGCCGCGCCAATGCCCTCCACAGCCGCAGCGCCCGCGCGCCCTCCTCGCCCTCCATCCATGCGGCCGCGCCGTCCCTGGTGAGCCGGTCCTGCAGGCCGATGATCAACATCGCGGCCTCGTCGTCAGCCAGCAGCCCGTCGTCCTGCCGGTCGGCCTCGCCCGCGTCCGCGCGCTTCGGTGCGGCCGCCAAGCGCCGCATGATTCGGCGGGCCAGATCGAGGACTTCCTTCTCCACGTCGTCCCGCGAGGCGTCGGTGAGGATTCTGGGCACGAGGTCCCATGAGGCGGCGTCCAGCGCCCGCGCCTGATCGGCTACGAGCGCTGTCTCCAGGGGCATGAGGCGTGACCTCATCTCCGGTGCGGACGCGCGCACCTGGATGCCCGCGTACGCGGCGGTGGCTGCCATCACCGAGCTTTCGCCGGCGGGGATGGGCCTGCCATCGGGCGGGCAGCACTCTCGACGCGGGCAGCAGTAGGACCAGTACCTGCCGTCCGAAAGACACAGGGCCTCGGTCACCGGCACGTCCAGGCTGCCGCACGCGGTGCGCAGCCGCTGTGCCAGGGGCCGCAGCCGCTCCATCACCTCCCGTCCGCTGTCCACCCCGGCGTTCACCGGCTGCTGGCAGAGGAACGCGATGATGCTGTCGGGCCGTCCGTCCCTGCGCTCGCACTCCCCGACCAGACAACACGCCATCTGCTCGGCCACGGCCGTCCAGTCATCAGGGTGTTCGGGCAGGCCGAGCCTCACCCGGCCGCCGAATCGGCCGTTGTACAGGGCGATCAGGACGATGCTCTGCTCCGGCCTGAATCCGAGCAGGTAAGGCAGCGCCTCTGCGAGTTCACCGGCCGTGCGGAGGTTGATCTTGGCCTCGCCGGTCACACCGACGGGCTCGCTGTGATTCGTCATGGGACGACCATGCACCGGACTTCAAAATTCCGCTTTTCTCTGTGGACAACCTGAATCAGGGACATGTCATGGGTTGTCCACAGCCCGTCGGTGACGCGACACACGCGTCTGACTCAGCCCGCCGTGGCGAGCACCAAGGGAAGAACCTGTCCGCCGCCTGCCCGGCGGAGCAGTCGAGCGGCGACCGCGAGTGTCCAGCCGGAGTCGGTGTAGTCGTCCACGAGCAGGACGGGGCCGGGCACGCGGGTGAGCGCCGCGGCCAGGTCGTCGGAGACGGCGAAGCAGCCGGAGAGCGCCTTGAGGCGTTGTGCGGAGTTGCTGCGCCGCACAGCGTGCGGCCCACGGGGCCCGGTGTAGGTCACGGTGCCGAGAAACGGCAGGCGGCCGATGTCCGCGACGCCCTGCGCGAGCGAACCGACCAGCTGCGGCCGCGACATGGACGGCAGCGCGACCACGCCGACCGGCCGGTCGATCGCGTCCGCCACGCCCGGTGCCCAGCCGCCGGGCGCGCGGGCCCAGTCGGCCAGGACCGCCACGGCTGCGCGCAGGACGTCGTCCGGCACGGGCGCATCAGGAGCGTTCTCCGCCAGGAGCGGGCGCAGCCGGTTGCCCCAGCCGATGTCCGAGAGCCGACCCAGCGCACGCCCGGTCGAGCACTGCTCCGCCGCGGGGATACGCCCTTTCAGCTCGACGCCGAGTGCGGGCATGCCGGTCGGCCACATGCGGCGCGGGGCGATCTCCACCCCGGGTCGGTCCAGCTCCTCGACGGCCGCGGTCAGCGTCCGCTCCGACACGCTCACCCCGATCCAGGGGCCCGCGCAGTTGTCGCACCGACCGCACGGAGCAGCGCCCTCGTCGTCCAGCTGCCTCCGCAGGAACTCCATACGGCAGCGGTCCGTGCCGACATAGTCGCGCATCGCCTGTTGTTCCGCGGCGCGCTGCCGGGCCACCCACGCGTACCGCTCCGTGTCGTACACCCAGGGTTGCCCGGTGCTCTGCCAGCCACCCTTGACCCGCTTGACCGCCCCGTCCACATCGAGGACCTTGAGCATGGTCTCGAGGCGTGTACGCCGCAGCTCCACCGCGGCCTCCAGGGCCGGCACGGACAACGGCCGGCCCGCCTCCGCGAGGGCCGCAAGGGTCTGGCGGACCTGCGCCTCGGGCGGAAAGGCGGTGTCAGCGAAGTAGCGCCAGATCGCTTCGTCCTCCTGCCCCGGCAGCAGCAGTACGTCGGCGTGGTCGACGCCGCGCCCTGCGCGCCCGACCTGCTGGTAGTAGGCGATCGGCGAGGACGGGGAGCCCAGGTGCAGGACGAACCCGAGGTCCGGCTTGTCGAAGCCCATGCCCAGCGCGGACGTCGCGACGAGCGCCTTGACCCGGTTCGCCAGGAGGTCCTCCTCGGCCTGCAGCCGATCGGCGTTCTCCGTGCGGCCCGTGTACGACGCGACCGCGAAGCCGCGCTAGCGGAGGTAGGCGGTGGCCTCCTCCGCCGCGGCGACCGTCAGCGTGTAGATGATCCCGGAGCCGGACAGTTCGTCCAGGTGCTCGGCCAGCCAGGCCAGGCGGTGCGCGGCGTCCGGCAGCCGCACCACACCCAGCCGCAGGCTCTCCCGGTCGAGCGGTCCGCGCAGCACGAGGGCCTCGCCGGCGCCGGTTCCCAGCTGTTCGGCGACGTCCGCGGTCACGCGCGCGTTGGCGGTCGCCGTCGTGGCCAGCACGGGCACGCCGGGGGCGAGCTCGGCGAGCATGGCCCGCAGCCGCCGGTAGTCGGGGCGGAAGTCGTGGCCCCAGTCGGAGATGCAGTGCGCCTCGTCGACCACCAGGAGGCCGGTTGTGGCGGCGAGTTTGGGCAGCAGCTGTTCACGGAAGTCGACCGAGTTGAGCCGCTCCGGGCTGACCAGAAGGACGTCCGTCTCGCCGCGCTCCACCTCTCCGTAGGTGGATTCCCATTCCTCCGGGTTGGCCGAGTTGATGGTGCGTGCGCGGATACCGGCGCGCTCCGCCGCCTCCACCTGGTTCCGCATCAGTGCGAGCAGCGGCGAGATGATCACCGTCGGGCCCGAACCGCGCCGCCGCAGCAGCGCGGTGGCCACGAAGTACACGGCGGACTTGCCCCACCCGGTGCGCTGCACGACCAGGGCGCGCCTTCGCTCCTGCACCAGAGCCGCCACCGCACGCCACTGGTCCTCCCGCAGGCGCGCGGTCCCGTCGGGATCGCCTACCAGTTCGGCCAGGATCGCGTCCGCCTCGGTGCGCAGCTCCAGATCGCTCATGTCTCCATGCAACCCGACGCCACTGACAATCGGCGAATCGGCCGGTGAGCCCAGGTGTGGCTGTCGCCGTGACGAGGTTCACCGCCGCGCATCGCGAGATCCGCATCCTGGGCCTCACCTGTGGGCAGGGATATTGACGACGCATCGCCAGATACCGGCCCGAGGGCCCGATTTGCTCGTTGCCGTGCGCCGGTGCGACGGGAAGAATCGGGGGACGCTCCCCGTGGTCCGGCAGGACTGTTCCGCGGTGCGCTCCCCCAGTCCGACCCTGCCCGCAGGCAGGGGTGTCGCCGAAGGGAGGACCGTGACCTTCGGATTCGTTCCGTCCCCGGCATCGTCGATGCCCGCCTCCGCGATGCGCTCCTCGAGATCCGCCGAGACCGTCGACCGCCCCACGAGGCTGCTGGACCCCGCGGAGTGGGCGGCGGCCGGCATCCCCCTGCTGCGTAATCCGCGCGAGGTGGTCAGCGGCCTGCACACACGCCACCGGCCGACCGCGCGGACCGCGGTCGTGGCCGTTCTCGACCCGGAGGAACGGCTCAGAGCCAGCGCCTCGTTCGCCCGGCGGGCGAGCCCGGCCGACGGATGGACGTTCCGCAACGCGCTGCTGAGCCAGTTGCGCCGCGTGATCCCGCACGACCTGCGCAGGCGCGCGCCCGTACGGACGGCCGTCCTGCTCTACTGCCGGGACGGCGACATCCGCTGGACCCCTGAGGACGGGGCGTGGATGTGGGGGCTGCGGGACGCGTGCACCCTGCACGGCCTGCGCTGCGGCGCCTACATCACCATGACGCGGGACGGCTGGCAGGTGCTCGGCGAGGAGCGGGGCGGTCGCCGCCCCAGCGTCGGCTCCGCCGACCAGGCTCTGGGCGTGGACCCGGAGCCCGCGGTGCGAACCGGCGGCGCCGCGACTGAGCTGCTGCGCCGAGCGGCGGCCCGCTGAGCACGAGCGACCGCCCGCCGACTCCCGTGGGCCCGGGGCGGTCGGCAGGCGGTGTGTCAGGCCCGAGCGGCCAGCAGCCCGTTGACGCGCTCCGGTTCGCCGCAGACGATGAGCAGCGAGCCGGCACGCGCGTGTGCCAGCGGCAGCGCGGCGGCGGTCACCTGGTCCGCGCCGCCGTTCACGGCGACGACGACCACGGGCCGCGACGCGGCCCGGCTCAGCGCGGAGGCGTCCGCGTAGAACACGTCGTCCCCGGCATCGTGCTGCGCCCAGTAGGCGCTCTCACCGAAGGACTTCTCGTGCGCGGCCCACGGGTGCAGTTCGCCCGTGGTGACGACCAGTACGTCGCCGGGCGCGCGGCCCGAGTCGAGCAGCAGGTCGACGGCTTCCTCGGCGGCGTCCAGCGCGCCGTCGGTCGAGGCCGGGATGACCTGGAGCTGCGCGTCGGCCGCCGCGGGCGGCGGTGCGGCGGGAGGCTTGGGCGCGGGCTTGGCCGGGCCGGGCTTCGGGGCACCGCCCGAGGCGCGCTGGGCCGGCGGCGCGGGCCGTGCGGGGCCCGGTCGGCCGGGCCTTGGCGGCGCCGCGGGACGCGGGCCGGGTACGGGACGGGGGGTCGGCGCGGTACGGCTGCTGGCCGGCGTGGCGCGGGGACCCTGGGCGCTCTCGTGAATCTGAGGCTCCTCGGGAATGAGAGGCATAGGCTGATATCTATCAAACGCAGGTGCGAGTCGCGTCGGCGGGTGCCTTGTCGTGCGAGCGCGGCGGTCAGAAGTCGAAGCCGAGCTGGCCCTCGATCTCCGGAATGCTCGCGTCCGCCCAGGTGCGGGCCTTCTTGAGGTGCCGCCACTGGGGCAGCGCATCAAGATACGCCCACGACAACCGGTGGTACGGGGTGGGTCCCCGCTCCTCCAGCGCGGCACGGTGCACCGGCGACGGGTATCCGGCGTTGGCCGCAAACCCGAAGTCTGCATGGTCGATGCCCAGTTCGGCCATCAATTTGTCGCGACGGACCTTCGCGATCACGGAGGCCGCCGCGACGGCGACGCAGGAACGGTCCCCCTTGATCACCGTACGGACCTGCCACGGGTCACCGAGGTAGTCGTGCTTGCCGTCCAGGATGACCGCGTCCGGTCGCACGGGAAGCCCTTCGAGGGCCCGCACCGCGGCGAGCCGGAGCGCCGCCGTCATGCCGACTTCGTCGATCTCCTCCGGGGAGGCGTGGCCGAGGGCGTGGGCGGTCACCCAGCCCTCCAGCTCCTCCGCGAGCGTCTCACGTCGCTTGGGGGTGATCAGCTTGGAGTCGGTGAGCCCTGCCGGCGGTCGGCGCAGTCCTGTGACGGCGGCGCATACGGTGACCGGGCCTGCCCAGGCACCGCGCCCGACCTCGTCGACACCGGCGACGATCTTCGCTCCGGTAGTGGCGCGCAAGGAGCGCTCGACGGTGTGGGTGGGTGGTTCGTAGGGCATGGCGGCTCCAGCCTACGCCGCCACCGGACCGCCGCGACACCCGGTACGGCGCACCGCGCTCTCACTCCGGGCGCGAGGTCAGCAACGGCACCATCACCTGGTCGATGAGGTCGACCAGTTCCCCGTCTTCCCATTCGCTGCCGCACATCTTGCTGCGGTACATCATCATCGCGGGGATCACGTCGCACACGGTCGCGTTCGCCGCGTCAGGTCGCACCTCGCCGCGGTCGATGCCACGACGTACAACCTCCTTGATCAGTTCGACGCCCGGTTCGACGACGCCCTCGGTGATCACGGAGTGGAACCGCTCCGCGGCGATGGTGTCGCATTCGTGAATGACAGCGCTGAGCGCGAGACCGGACCTGGAGAACATGGCCTGCCGCAGCCGCCGGCACAGCGCCAGGAGGTCCTCGCGCACACCGCCGTGGTCCGCGGCGGAGTCGAGCACGGGAAGGCCGGCCTGGAGCGCGTCGACGACCAGGTCCTCCTTCGAGGGCCAGCGACGATAGACCGCCGCCTTGCCGGTCTGGGCGCCCGCGGCGACGCCCTCCATCGTGAGGCCGTTCCAGCCGACCGTGCTGAGTTGTTCCAGCGTCGCGTCGAGGATGGCCCGTTCCAGCACGGGTCCACGCCTGCGCGGGGAGGTGGCCGCCTGAGCGGGGGCGGCCGTCCAACGCGAAGTAACCATGGTCATCTCTCCAACGAGCGGCCGAGGGGAATCGTCGCCGCTCGTACGGAGGTTGCATCGTCGCGGCCGTCTCGTCAACGCAAGATCAAGAACGATTCGGCTCGGCAGCCCACTCCTCAGCCCCACCACCTAGGTTGCTATCCAACCTATTAAGTGGTGTCATCTATTCATGGCTACTGACCGACGGGCGAGCTGGCTCAAGGGTGTCCTCGACCTCGCCGTGCTGACCTGTCTCACCGAAGGTGAGAGCTACGGCTACGAAATCACCAAGAAGCTCGCCGAATCCGGTCTCGGCGAGATCCGTGGCGGCACGCTCTACCCGGTGCTGAACCGGCTGGAGGAAGCCGCCCTGGTGGAAGCGGAGTTCCGCGCCGCCGAGCGCGGGCCGGGGCGGCGTTACTACCGCCTCACCGAACAGGGCCGCGCCTTCCTGCACGAGCAGGGCACGGCGTGGCTGCGGTTTCACCAGGTCGTGAAGTCCGTACTGACAAAAGGGGGAGCAGAAGAGTGAGCGAAGAACACACAACGCGCGCGTACTTCGACGAATTGGCGGCGCACCTACGGTCCAACGGCGCGCCCGAGGCGAAGGTGACCTCGGTCGTCGCCGAACTCCGGGACTACGTGGGCGAGTCGGACAACGCCCCGCAGACCGAATTCGGTCCGGCCGCCGAACTTGCCGCGCAACTGGCGGGGCACCGTGCGCCGGGCGCGGCGGACGCCCCGGCTCCGGAACCCGGGGCGCAACGCTGGGTATGGACCGCGGACGCGTACGTCGACCAGGAAATGATGAACCGCTTCGGCGCCCAGGGGTGGGAGATCGAGCGGGTCGACAGGCTGGGCCGGTTCATCAGCCACCGCGAGCCGCGGTCCACGCTCCGCTGGGAGTACCGGCGCGACGTGGTGGACCGCAAGGACCGCGCGACGCTGACGGCGCGTATCGCACCGGACGGCTGGGAGCCCTGTGGACACTGGATGTACCTCGCCTACCACAAGCGCCCACTCGCCGCTTCGACCGGTCCGGCCGCCGCGCTCGACAAGGGCGAGCTGCCAAAACGTCCGCGGCGCAGCGTCTACTTCACGCGCAAGCTGTACGCGGGACTACTGACGTTCGTGGTCGCGGCGGCCGTCTCGGGCACGCTGACGTGGTATGCGACGTCGGATCACGGCTCCGGTCAGGGCCTCAGCGACGGCACGTACGCGGGGTTCGCCTGCGGCGCCGCGCTCGGCCTGGCGCTCGCGACGCGCAACCTGCACAGGATGCGCGAGAAGTTCCGGCGCGCGTCCCGTTATCCCGACGACGCGTGAGCGCCGGAAGCCCGCCGGTCATGGGTGCGACCGGCGGGCTTCCTGAGTGACGCCGACGGGTCAGGAGAGCGTGACGTCGTCGTAGTGGGTGTAGGTGGCGTCACCGGGCCAGCCGTCGTCATGGCTGATCAGGGTGAGCGTGTAACTGTGCCCGGCCGTCACCGAGGCCGTGCTGTGGCTCCACGCCGCGGACGACGGACAGGTCTTGGCGAGGACCGTGGTCGTCGTACCCGTCGTGTTGTCCTTGAGGGTCGCCGTGGCCCAGTCGTACCAGATGGAGTCCGGGCACGTCACGGAGTAGTAGAAGCCGAGAGTGCTCGTACCGGCCGGGGCGGTGAAGCTCTGGGCGATCGACGAGTCGCCGTTGGTCGGCGAGGTGCCTCCGACCTGCGCCGCGTAGCTGCCGCTGTGCACGCCGGAGCCGACCACGGAGGTCGTTCCGGACGGCGTCCAGCCCGTGAGGCTGCCCTGTTCGAAGCCTGGGTTGGTGATGGCGCCGCCCGTGCCTGTGGAGTTCACCGTGAGGGTGTAGGTGGCGGTGTGCGTGGCGGAGGAGCCCTTCGCGGTGACCGTGATGTCGTACGTGCCCGCGGGCGTCGACGACGACGTGGCCACCTTGAGCGTGGACGAGTTGCCCGCGGTCACCGAAGCCGGACTGAAGCTCGCGGTCGCACCGCTGGGCAGGCCGGACGCCGACAGGTCCACCGTCTGCGACGAGCCGGAGGTCACCGTGGTGGAGACCGTGGTGGACGCCGACGAGCCCGCGGCCACGCTGCCCGACGCCGGGTCGACGGCCACCGAGAAGTCGTCGGTGGCGGTGGAACCGCAGTTGGGCAGGGTGAAGGAGGCCAGCCTGGTGTGCCAGTTGAAGTTGCCGTTGGAGGGGATGTACTCGTTCGTGTACCAGAAGGTGCAGCCGTCCGACGGGTCGACGGACATGGAGGTGTAGTCGCCCCAACGGCTGTAACTGGTCTGCGAGCCGCCACCGGTGATCGCCGTGACCTCGCCCTGCGTCATCGTGCCGAGGGTGTCCCCGGCCAGGCGCCCTGTGTAGCGGATCGACGGGTGGGCGGAGGACGAGGAGTCCGAGTAGCCGAGGGCGATGTTCCCGGCCGTGTCCTCGGCGATCGACCCCATCCAGCGGTATGTGGAGTCCGGCGCGTACGTGCCCTGCTGGTACACGGTCGGATTGCCGCCCGAGAGCCGCATCTCGTACCAGCGCACGCCCACCGAACTGCCCGCGGTGACGGCGTGGTCCACGACCAGGGACTCGTGATCACCGAAGTTGCGGTAGGCGAACCGATACATCAACCGGTCGGAGAGCGAGTCCAGTTGCTGGCTGGTGCCGGACTGCGGGACACAGGTGCCGGAGCTGCCGCACGCGGTGGTGTACGGGGCGACGGACAGCGTGGTCGGGCCGCTGAAGGTCGAGTTCGACGGGGTGTTCCAGTCCGTGTGGAACTTCCAGTACGCGAGCGACGAGCTGGTGGTCCCGAGCGACATCATCAGCTCCGGCTCACCGGACGGCGGCGCGGTGGAGCCGTCCAGGTCCGCGCCCAGCAGGCCGCCGTACGACGACGAGGTGGTGAAGCACTGCTGGGTGGCGCTCCCACCGGTCAGCATGTTCGCCCGGTCCATGGCACACGCCTCACCGTGCAGGAAGCTGCCGGAGGCGGTGAACATGTTGTAGGTGACGTAGTACGCGTCCGGCCACACCGACAGCTTCGGGTAGTCGGGGAAGTTCGCGTACTCGAAGGAGTACCGGTGGTAGCTGCCGGTCGCGTCCGTGCCGGTGGAGACGGCGACGCACTCGTAGTACGGGCCGGAGGACGAGCGCACGTTGGCGAACTGCGTGACCACCCAGCGGCTCGCCAGGCTGTCCCAGCGCACCACGGCGTCACCGTCATTGGTGGATTCGCAGTTGCCGCCGAATCCGGACCACAGGGTGTTGGTGTCGGTCGGAGCGAGGACCGTGGAGCCGGTCTTGGAGAACACCGCGTACGCGGTGTTCACGGTCTCGACGATCTGGGTGGCGCCGACGGCGGCGTTCGGGTCCGGCGGGACGCCGGTGATCGAGTAGTTTCCGGCACCGATTCCCTCGAAATTCGTGCCGGTCGACGGGGCGGAGGGGCCGCCGGGGCTGGACTGGACGACAGGGTCGGGCACGGGCGAGGCGGGCGGGTGCGGCAGCCGGTCCTCGCCGGGGTCGTCGTCCTGCGGCCTCTTCGAGTGGTGGCCGTGCGGGTGGGCGTGGGCCCGGGCGGCCATGGCGCGCAGGGTCGGGGAGGTGTCGTGGCGGACAGCCGGGCCGGTGTCGGCGGAGTGGTGCGCCGAGGCGGTGGAGTGGTCGGAGGCCGGGGCGGCGGCCTGGGCCGCGGGGGCGGCGAGCCAGATCCCGGGGGCGACGGCGACGATTGCGGTGAGAGCCGCTATGCGACCGCGTCCGGAACTGGGTCTGTGACCGCGTCTGCGTCTGGAACGAATCACTGAACATCCCTTCGGGCAGCCGGGGATGACCCGGCACGGTGGGGTGAAGGTCGTTCACGCCGATAGAGCGCGTGTTCGCAATGCGGGATGCTTGCACCGGACATGTCACGCCACAAGAGGGCGGGCGGCCGACGTTCCCGACGAGACCGAGAATTTACGCGGTACAGTCAACTCACAGTAAGGACACAGGACTTCTCTTGCCTCGCTGCCGGGCGTCCGGCATGACGACGCAGAGTGCCGCCCCCTCGGTCGCACACGACCAGCTCTGCCCCGCCCGCACCGCACCCCCGGGAGCATGCGTCATGGGACACCGCCGCATCGCGGCAAGGCCGTTCGCCGTTCTGGCCGCCGTCGGGTCACTGTTGGCGACGGCGGGCGCCTGCCACGACACCCGCGCCCCGGCCACACCGCCGACGCTTCCGACGGCTTCGGCTTCGGCTTCGGTGGTGTCGACCACGCCCGAGCCTCCGACCGGCAGCGCCGCCCGTAGATGCGGCAGCGGAACGATGACGGTCACCCACACCCCGGCGGGCCCCTTGGAACGGCGCGCCTGCGCGCACACCGGCACGCGGATCCGCATCGACCTCGAACCGTCCACCGACCACGACTGGACACCGATCGCCAGCTCCGACCCTGCGGTCGCGTCCGTGGTCGCCGACCGAGCCGCGTCCGGCGGCACCCGGACGGCCGAGATCCGCGCCGACTCCCCCGGCACCGCCGAGCTGATCTCCGCCGACACCTACACCCCCGACCCGCACGGCCCGCCCTCTCGCCGCTGGCGCCTGACCCTCACCGTCGTGCCGTAGGCGGCCACCGTCCGGGACCGGCGCCCCGACTCACGCCTCCACGCTCACGGCCAGCCGCCACAGCCGCGTCTGCGGCCCGAAGCCGTCCCCGCGGAACGACGACGTCGACCGCACCTCCCCGCGGCCTGGCCCGACCGCGCGCACCACGGCCCGCGCGACGCCCTCACACACCTCCCCCGCGATCACGGCCAGCGGCCCGTCGACGACTTCGACCGGCGTCCAGCCGTACCCGGGCGTGCCGTGAAGCGTGACCGCGACCTCCTGGCCGACGGCCATCCGCAGACGTACGTTCCGCGGACCTCCCGGGTCGTGGACGACCACCAGCCGCTCAGTCCGCGCCGTCCCGTCCACACCCTCGTCGGCCATGACATCAGCGTAAGTCGCCTCCGACGCAACGCAGTCCGGGCAACTCACATAAAGAACGCTTGCGTTCACACCTGCGGGACCACTACGGTTCCCCTTAGGGAACGTTGCCGTTCTCTAACGCTGTCTACCGGGGGGACCCGCCCGTGACGCACGATCAGATCCAGCTGAAACCACCCACATCCAGCACACCCCGTTCGGCCTCGCACCGCCCTTCCCACCCCGGCATCGCCCTCGCGGTGATCGCCGCGTGCCAACTGATGGTGGTGCTCGACGCCACCATCGTGAACATCGCCCTGCCGCACATCCAGACGGCTCTCGGCTTCTCGACGAGCGATCTGACCTGGGTGATCAATGCCTACGCGCTCACCTTCGGCGGCATGCTGCTGCTCGGCGGCCGCGCCGGTGACCTCCTGGGCCGTCGACGCATGTTCATCGTCGGCATCGGCCTGTTCAGCCTGGCCTCCCTGCTCGGTGGATTCGCCCAGGAGCCGTGGCAGTTGCTCGCGGCGCGCGCACTTCAGGGTGTCGGCGGCGCCATCGCCTCACCCACGTCACTCGCGCTGATCGCCACGACGTTTCCCGAAGGCCCCGAGCGCAACAGGGCGTTCGGCGTCTTCGCGTCCGTCTCCGCCGGCGGGGGTGCCATCGGCCTCATCGCGGGCGGCATGCTGACCGACTGGCTCAACTGGCGCTGGGTGCTCTTCGTCAACGTACCGATCGGCGTGTTCATAGCCTTGCTCGCGCCGCGCTACATCAAGGAGTCCGAGCGCCATCCGGGCCGGTTCGACCTGGCCGGGGCGCTGTCGTCGACCGTCGGCATGGCCGCCCTCGTCTACGGATTCATCCGCGCGGCCAAGGACGGCTGGAGCGACAACCTCACCGTCACCTCGTTCGGCGTCTCCGTGGTCCTCCTGCTCACCTTCGTGGCGATCGAGCGACGCACGGCACAGCCGATCACGCCGCTCAAGCTGTTCGCCGACCGCAACCGCTCGGGCACGTACGCGATGATGCTGAGCCTCGCGGCCGCGATGTTCGGCATGTTCTTCTTCATCGTGCTGTTCGTGCAGAACGTACTGCACTACAGCCCGATCAGGGCCGGGCTCGCCTTCCTGCCGGTGACCGCCGCGATCATCGTCGCGGCGGGCCTCGCCACCAATCTGCTGCCCCGCCTGGGACCCAAACCGTTCATGGTCAGTGGCGGTGTGCTGACCGCCGTGGGGATGGGCTGGCTGACGCTCATCGATCCGTCCAGCTCCTACCTGGGCGGGCTGCTCGGACCGATGCTGTTCTTCGGCTTCGGCATGGGCCTGAACTTCGTCACGCTCACCCTCACCGCCGTCTCCGGCATAGCCGACAGCGAGTCCGGTGCCGCGTCGGGCATGCTCAACACCACGCAGCAGGTGGGTGGCGCTCTGGGGCTGTCGATCCTCACCACCCTCTTCAGCAGCGCCGGCAAGGACGAGGCGAAGAAGCAGGTGCCGAAGTTCCTCGCCCAGGGTTCCCCGGAGCAGAAGGCGCACTTCGCGAAGACGCACTCGCTCCCCTCGCCCTGGAGCGACTCGGTTCTGGCGCACGGGATCGGTCACGCGTTCATAGCCGCCGCGGCCCTTGCGGTGCTCTCCGCGCTCGTGGCCTTCTTCGTCATACAGGTGCGCAAGAGCGACCTGGAGGCGCTGAGCGGAAGGGCGGGTGCCGGGGGCGTCTGAGCCGGCGCCACGGGACCGGGGTCCCCACTGCGTCCTGCCCGGGTCGAGCGGCGGCTGCCGGGGCCCGCGGGCGGGGAGGCGGCCTCGGCGCCCGCTGGGCTCAGACCGGTGTGTGCGGTGTCAGCTCGATGCGGCGAGCGTCGGCGCCCACGGCGGCAGCGGTTCGGTCCTCTCCCGCCACGCGGCGGGCGGGGTACCGCCCTTGCCGGAGGCCACGACACCGCCGACCATGGCGCACGTCGTGTCCATGTCGCCGCCGACGCGGACCGTGTCCCAGAAGGCACGCTCGAAGTCGCCGAGGCCCCGCGCCGCCGACCAGAGGGCGAACGGCACCGTGTCGTGCGCCGTCGTACGCCGACCACACCCCAGCACCGCGGCCACCGTGACCGGGTCGCCGTAGTCGAGCATGTCCCTGGCTCTGCGCAGCCCAGCGCCCACGGCGCTGCGCGGCACGAGTGCGATCACACCGTCCAGCAGGGCCTGGGGGGTCGGCACACCCGCCGGGTCCGCGACCAGCGCCGACGCGGCCGCCACGGCCATCGCGCCGACGACGGCCTCCCGGTGCTGATGGGTCGGGTATGCCGAGATCTCGGCCTGGTGCGTGGCCTGCTCCGGGTCGTCCGCGTAGTAGGCGCCGAGTGGCGCGATGCGCATCGCCGCCCCGTTCCCCCACGAACCGCGCCCGTCGAAGAGCGCCGAGGCCAGTGCCCGCCAGTCGCCGCCCTCCCGGATCTGCCCGAGCAGCCGGGTCACCGCCGGTCCGTAGTCGCGGTCGGGACCGTGATGCTCGGCGAAGGAGCGAGCGAGGTCGTCCTGGTCGATGCGGCCACGGGCGGCCAGGACGGCGACCACGGAGCACGCCATCTCGGTGTCGTCGCTCCAGCGCCATACGCCATCAGGCAGCGCACGGCGCTTGAGGAGCGGATAGTTCGCCGGGGCGAAGAACTGTGACCCCAGGGCGTCTCCCACGCTGAGCCCGCGCAGGGCGGCGAGGGCGCGGCCCAGGCGCCGTTCTGGAGAGGATTCAGCGGTCATCGCTCTGCCACTCTATCCGCTGACGCCGTAGGGCTGCGGTTCGCACCAGCGTTCGAAAGGTCGGTCCAGGGTGTACTTGCCGTTCTCTCCCAGAACGAGCATCCGCGTCTCCCCGTTCCCGGGGTTCGACAACGACTCGAAGTCCGCGACGGTCCAGTGGAACCAGCGCATGCAGAACAGCCGCATCGTCAGGCCGTGCGTCACGATCAGCACGTTCGGCGGATGATCGGGGTGCTCGAAGCTGCGGTACAGGCTCTCCAGGAACGCTCCCACCCGGTCGTACACGTCAGCGCCCGACTCGCCCTGGGCGAACCGGTAGAAGAAGTGTCCGTAGGCGTCACGGTACGCCTTCTGCAGGCGCACGTCGTCGCGGTCCTGCCAGTTGCCCCAGTCCTGCTCGCGCAGCCGCGGTTCCTCCCGCACCCGTACGAGACCCGGGTCCAGCCGGAAGGCACGGAACGTGTCGTGCGTGCGGCGGTACGGCGACACGTACACGCTCACCCGTTCGGGCCCGAACAGCTCCCGCAGCCGCGCGCCGGTCTCTTCCGCCTGCCGCTGCCCCGTAGGGGTGAGGGCGAGGGCGTGGTCGGGCTCGCGCTCGTACACGGTGTCGTCTGCGTTGCCTTCGGATTCCCCGTGCCTGACAAGAACGATGCGCCGCGGTCGTGACATGCCACGACCCTAGATCGAATCTCCCGGGTTCGAGCACACGTACGGACTCCGTGCGGTGTACGTGACACAGACGGCCGACCCGGCGCGGATCTCGGTCCACGCGCGCGTGGCCACGCGTTCACACGGTCCAGGACGGGTCGAGCTGGACGATGTCCCCGGCGATGGCGGCCACGTCGGCGTCCGTCTGGGCCCGCAGCGAGAGCCGCTCCACCCGGTCGGCCTGGTACTTCCCGTGCTCGGCCGCCGACTGCCACATCGACAGCACCAGGAACTCGTTCCCGGCCGCCTCACCGAACAGGCCCCGCACCATCCCGGGCGATCCCGCCATGGCCGGGTTCCACACCTTCTGCTGCATCAGGGTGAAGTGCTCGGCCCGCTCGGCGTGCACCGTGCAGTGCGCGACCCGGACGACGTCCGCTTCCGTGAACGTCGGCTCGAACCCTGTCTTCACATCGAAGAGGTGGTCGAACAGGTGGGTGTGGATGTCCTTGTACGTTCCCGACTGCGCGGCGGCCAGCCGGTCGTGGGAGCGGGCCATGAACGAGTCGTAGAAGGCGCGGCTCTCCCAGAACCCGAAGACGTGGGCCACGTCGGGCCGCTTCCGGCTCCAGCCGCCGCCCTGCCCACGGAACCCCGGCTCGCCCAGGAGCCCCGCCCATTTCCGCTGCCCCCGCTCGAACCCCCGACGGTCCACCACGGTGCAGCGAATCCACTTGACCAGCACCGCGCCATCGTACGGCCCGGTACGTGAAGCCGTGACCAGGTCGCCGTGTTGTCAGTCGGAGGACGTAGCGTGTCAGTAGCACTCAAGAACGCGCCGAGAAGGGGGAGTTCGGTGAGCAGTCTCCGCAAAGGGATCGACAAGGTCGAGGTCGGGCTGAAGTGGGACCCGAGCCCACTCGGTTCGCCTCCCCACGACCTGGACCTCGTGGCGGCCACGTACACGAGGGACGACCCGCACGGCAGTCCCGACTATCTCGTGCACTTCGACAGCCGGTCCCCCGACGGGACCATCAACCTGAACCGGGACAGCAGGACCGGTCAGGGCTTCGGCTACGACGAGGTCATGACGCTGGAGTTGGAGCGTCTTTCCGAGCGCTACGCGCGCGTGGTCGTGGGCGCGGTCATACAGCAGGACGAGCAACTCGACGGCCCGCACAAGGTGTTCGACGCCATACCGAGCGCCGCCGTACGCATCCGTGAAGGCTACACAGTGCTGTCGGAGCACGACTTCGCGACCGTCGCCGGTTCCACGGCGGCCACGGTCGGCGAGTTCGTCCGCGACACCGACGGCGAGTGGTCGTTCCGGGAGACGGTGCGCGGCTTCGACGGCGACCTGGACGCGTTCGCCTCGGCGATGGGCTCCCTCTAGGGCCTCGCGGATCGAGGACGGCGAAGGGGCGGCGGAACCATCACGGTCCCGCCGCCCCTCACGTCAGGCGATCGGCCGGGTCAGGCCGCCCGGTATACTGGTGGAGATCACTTATTGCTGGGCTGCGGTATTCAGATGGATCACGGGCCGACAAGGTCCCAATGATCGGTGCCGTGTAGGTTCCCGCCATGACGGATCACTGGCGTAAGGATCGGATCGGGAGTGCCCTGAGGGGCGAGAACCCCACTGTGTTGCGACGGCTGACGGCTGGGTTCGCGGTGATCGGGGACGTCCAGTGGCTGCCCGGCTACTCGGTGCTGTTGGTCGATGATCCGGATGTGCAACGTCTGTCGGATCTGCCGAAGCCGAAGCGGATGTCCTTTCTCTCCGACATGGATCGCCTTGGGGAAGCGGTAGAACGCTCTTGCCGCCGCCTGGACCCTGCCTTCAGGCGCGTGAATCTGGAGATCCTTGGTAACACCGACAGCTTCCTGCATGCCCATGTGTGGCCGCGGTTCGATTGGGAGCCCAGCGAGTTGGTGGGAAAGCCGGTGTGGCTGTATCCGAGTGATCGATGGAGTGACGAGCGGTTCGTCCTCGGTCCGCAGCATGACGAGCTGCGGCAGGCGATCGCAGTCGAACTGGACGGGTTGTCCCTCACCACAGAGTGAGCGGCGCGCCTGCGGTCTGGGCTTCGCGGATTCGCCGTTCGATCTGGTCGGCGGTGTCTCCTGCCGTGATGCCCGCGCGGATGGCGGCGGCGACGGCTCTGGCTCGTCCTGCGGCGCCGCGGAGGTCAGCGAGCGGCCCGTGGGGGTTGCGGTGGCGCCTGGCCCATTCGGCGCGGTTCTCGGCGTTGGTGCCCAGGCGCAGGTGAGCGGGGTTGACGCATCCTGCTTCGTCGCAGCGGTGGCAGAGGCAGGGATCGTCGGCTCCGGACCAGCCGAGGCGCGGGATGACGCCGTGTTCGAGCTGGTAAGCGAAGAGATGCGCGGGGACCGTGCCCCGACGGGAGCGGCCGGGGAGGCTTGCGGCGCGAAAGGTCCCATGGCCGGTCGAGGAGATTCCGGCCGCCCATATCCAGCAAGTCTGTTCGGATCGCCGGTAGCGCTTGGCCTCGAAACGCGCCACGACGGCCGGATCGTCGAGCCAGCTCTGCCAGAGTTCGGCGGGGATGCGTGCTCGTTGCGGAGGCCCGAACAGCGCCAGTTGATCGTCGTGCTGCGGCTGTTCGCTCGGCGGGGACGGCATGGAGGGCAGGCATTCGTCGTCACGTCGGGGGCCGTGCTGGGGCATCGAGGGTGGCCTCCGGTTCGTGGTTGCTGTTACCCGCTGTCGGTGCGGGCCGCGAGGTAGGCGGTCCAGTCTCGTTTGACGAGTTTGCCCCATCGGACGGCGGTGTTGATATGAACTCCGAGCAGGTCGGCGACGACCGGGGCGGGGAGGTCGTCGGCCAGGGCGCACAGCGCGCTGTTGCGTGCGGGGATGACGCGGATGCCGAGCGTGTTGAGCTGGTGTGTGAGACGGCCGTAGTCCATGCAAGCGCCGGGGCGCGCACCGGGGAAGAGGAGTTCGCTGACCGGGGCGAGGTCGCGGATGATGGGGCGGCGGCCGAACGGCTCGGCGGCGACCAGCCGTTGGACGATCGCGGCGAGCGGGGGAGGCAGCAGGACCGGGTGCCGGTCGAGGGTGAGATAGGTGCGCTCGCCGCGCGTGCTGATGTGGGAGCGGGTGAGCGTAACGATGCGCTGGGGGCGTTGCCCGTAGAGCAGGACGAGGGCGCCGGCGACGCGCTGGTGCAGCGGGATGTCCTCGTCGGTGAGGCAGCGTCGCAGCAGTTGCCAGCGCTCTTGGTCATCGAGGATGTCGCCGGGCTCGCTCCGGCCGCTGCCGAGCCAGGGGATGTGGAGTTCGGGAGCGAGGCGGCGGCTGTGGGCCCAGCGCAGGAAGTCGCGCAGGCGGTGGTGGGTGTGGGTGCCGGCGTCCAGCCAGGCGTCCACGTGCGCCTGTGTGACCGTGGTCAGCGTCAGATGCTGTTCATCGAGCCAGTTCAGGAAGCGGACGGCGATCAGGATGCGGGAGCGCGCGTACTTGCGGACGCTGGGGGTTGAGGCCCGTCGCATGCTGAGACCGCGTGCTCGGCGCAGCACCGACCAGGACGCGTAGGGGCGGATGAGCGTGATGATGTGCGGCGGCTGGGCGGCGAGAAGGGTGTCGAGCCAGGCCGGGATGGAGTCGAGGTGTTCGTCGCGGGTGGGCAGGACACCGGCCGTCACCAGGACCTGGCGCAGGTATTGGACGTGCTTGCGGTGGGAGGGGAAGGTGTCGAGGAGGCCGTGGGTGATCTCCTCGTGGTCGGTGGCGAGGCGCCCCAGGAGACTGCCCCAGTCGGACCGGTAGAGCCAGAGCAGGATCTGGTAGGGGTCCGACTCGGCATCGAGGAGTTCGAGCAGAGGCGTCAGCTGGGGCCGGAGATGTCCGTCTGGGCCGGACAGCAGTCGGTGTACGCGGTCGTGGGCAACGCAGCGCGGACACAGACCGTCGGAGAACAGGGCGTCGAAGCGGTCGCAACGGCGGCAGTTCCACTCCCGGGCATCGCCTGCGCAGGGACCGCAGATCGCGCGGTCGGCGGCGTCCGTGCCGATGAGGGGCCGGACGGCAGTGCATTGGGCGCACGGGGCCGTGTTTCTGCGGATCTTCGTGTGGCAGGGACTGCAGACGTCTCCGAGCGGCAGCCGCGAGTGGATGTGCTGGACCTTTCCGCAGCGAGCGCACGTCCGTCGCGGGCGCCTGCGCGAGCAGCAACTACCGCAGCGCGGCTCGCCCGTGCGCAGTCCGCGTGGGCAGGGGCGCTGCTGACCGCAGTCGACGCAGGTGAGCACGGGCGGGTTCCAGCAGCGTTCGCAGACCAGTGCGCCGGACGTCCGGTCGCGGCGGCGGTTTGCTGTTACCCGTCCGCACTCGCCGCACTCGGCAGCTCTCTCCCGGTGGTAACAGCCTTTGCAGAGGGGGCCTCGCTCGGTGTAGGAGCACACAGGGCGATCACGACCGCAGTCAGTGCAGGTGTGCAGCGGCGCGGACCAGCAGTTCTGGCAGAACGGCTGTCCGTCCCGGCGGCTGACGACCGGCGCCGACTTGCCGCAGACGCAGCACTGCTGCCAGAAGGACGTGTCGCGGCGCTTGCACTTGGGGCAGACGGCTCCGCCGTCCGCCTGCCGCCAGGCGACCTCGCGCAGATCGCCGCAGCGGACACACGTCTCGACGTGCTGTCGGCTGTAGCAGGTGACGCAGGCCCGGCCGTCATCCAGGCGGTGCCGCAGCGTCTGGACCCGGCCGCAGCGCACGCACCGGGCCCGCTGGACGGACGGGTAGTCGGCGGCGAGGGCGTCCAGGAGACGAAGCCGTGCGGCCGGGCCACCGGAGTGGCCCGACGTCAGCGCGTCCGAGAAGTCCTTAAGGTAGCCAAGCAGTTCGCCGGCCGCGGGGCGGCGCAGCCGCAGGTTCACGACGTGTGCCGACAACGTGGCGCTGTCGGCCTCTGGCAAGACGTTCCGTAGCAACTCCACGAGTTCGTCGACCACTTCAGCCGGTGCAGTCACAGTCCCTCCGGGCGCCGGATGGACGTGCGGCGTACTTGCGGGACGGCCTGGTCGCTGCCGCCGGTGCCGGTCTTGCGGACCTGCTGGTTGACGACCGTGATCTCGATGAGGTCCTGGACCTGGCAGTCGAGGATGTCGCAGAGGGCCGCCAGGGTGTCCATCGACATGCGCTGTGGCGGCTGGGTCACGAGGCGGAAGACCTGCTCCCGGGACAAGTGCACTCCGCGCTCGGCGAGCAGGGGCACGAGGTCAGTGGTGGCGAACATCCCGCGCTCGGCCATGACCTTGCGCAGGTGCCACTGGTAGCCCATCTTACGGTTCACGAGACGCTCCATCGGTCTGCGTGGCGGTCCAGGGAACGCTGGAGCAGCCGGTTGCGGTACTCGTCGCTGACGCCGGTGTAGAGCGCGGTGGTGGACGCGTACTCGTGGCCGACCTGGTCCTGGACGAACCGCTCCGGGTAGTCGAACTCGATCAGGTGCGTGACGTAGGAGTGCCGCAGGCAGTGCAGATCGAGTTCCTCGGGCAGGCCGGCGGCATCGCGCGCCGCCTCGAACGCCTCGTTCACCGAGCGGCGCGAGAGACGGCTCTGCCGCTCGGTCACCCACAGGGCCGGAAGCCGTCCCGGGCCGAAGCCGGGCCGGATCTCGTCGAGCCACTGCTCCAGCACGGGGACGATCCAGTCCATCTCCGGGACCGTGAGTACGGTCCGCCGCTTGGGCGGACTGCCCTTGGACGACTTGCCCCAGCGGACGTAGAAGGCGCCGCACCGGCCGTACTGACGGGCCTTCGGATTGTGCCGCAGATCGGTCAGGTCCAGACCCCACGCCTCCCGACGGCGCAGCCCGTAGGCGTAGACGGTCTTCAGCAGCACGGCGTCACGCATCGCGGCCAGCGCGCCCTTGCGCCGCCGAGCCCTGATCTCCTCCACTCGCCCGTCCGCGGCGTCGAACAGGGCTTGGACCTCGTCGTAGGTCAGCGGCCGACGCCGCGGATCGCCCTCGTACTCGGCGACGTGCGCGACGGTGTTCCACTCGTGCAGGATCTGCACCGGCGCCCGGCCGAACTTCTCCTCACACTCCCGCGGCCACGCATAGCGAACGTCGGTGACGTACTCCATGAACAACCGCAGCGTGTTCTGATACCCGCGAGCGGTGGAGACCACGATCGGCCTCTGCCCCGATCGCAGATGGTCGATGAACGCCTCCACCTCGACCGGCCGCCACTGCCACGGGTACTCGTTGGTGTAGGCCGCGAAGCGCCGTACCAGATCGGTGCGGGACTGGATCGTCGACGCCTTCAGAAACCGGGTCCGCTGCTGCATGGCCCAGCCGTCCAGCATCGCCGCGAAGACCGCCGGGGCCGGGTCGAGATGCACGACCCCCGAAGCCAGCACGAGCGAGGCCGCACCCGGCAGTTCAGCTGCTCTCGTCACGATGCATTCAACGCAACATCGATGCATCGGTTACGCCGCAGACGGCATCAGTCCAGGCCGGTAACAGCAGAGAGGGAGCCGACCGAAGGTCGGCTCCCTCTCTCACGTGCTGGTCAACGACCTCAGCAACGGGTGCTCAATGATGCAGCAGATGCAATTCCGCCCGTTTTCAGCTGCAGCCGCTGGTGGAGCCGCAGCCCTCGCAGATGTAGCAGGAGCCGGCGCGCTGCATCTTGGTGCCGCAGGAGAAGCAGAGCGGGGCGTCGGCCTGGATGCCCAGCTGCATCTCGACGAGTTCGGCGCTGGTGTGCGCCTGCTTCGAGGCGGGCTTGTCGGCGGTCTCGGCCTGCGGTGCCTGAACGGCCTTCGGGGACTCGATCTGCCGGGGCGCGGACTGCGCCAGGCCCTCGACGTCGACCTCGTCCTCCGTCGGCTCGTACGAGCCGGTCTCCAAGTGGCGCTGACGCTCCTCGGCGGAGTGGATGCCGAGCGCGGAGCGCGTCTCGAAGGGCAGGAAGTCGAGCGCCAGGCGGCGGAAGATGTAGTCGACGATCGACTGCGCCATCCGCACGTCCGGGTCGTCCGTCATGCCGGCCGGTTCGAAGCGCATGTTGGTGAACTTCGAGACGTACGTCTCGAGCGGCACGCCGTACTGCAGTCCGACCGAGACGGCGATGGAGAAGGCGTCCATCATGCCCGCGAGGGTCGAGCCCTGCTTGGACATCTTCAAGAAGACCTCGCCGAGACCGTCGTCCGGGTAGGAGTTGGCGGTCATGTAGCCCTCGGCGCCGCCCACCGTGAAGGAGGTGGTGATGCCGGGACGGCCCTTGGGCAGACGCTTGCGGACCGGGCGGTACTCGACGACCTTCTCGACGGCCTCGCGGATGGTCGCCTCGGTCTTCTCCGTGACCTCGGCCTTCTCCTGCTCCTTCTTCTTGGCGGAGAGGGGCTGGCCGACCTTGCAGTTGTCACGGTAGATCGCGAGCGCCTTGACGCCGAGCTTCCATGCCTCGAAGTAGATCTCCTCGACCTCCTCGACGGTCGCCGACTCCGGCATGTTGACCGTCTTGGACAGGGCGCCGGAGATCCACGGCTGGATCGCGGCCATCATGCGGACGTGGCCCATCGCGGAGATGGAACGCTCGCCCATGGCGCAGTCGAACACCTCGTAGTGCTCAAGCTTGAGGCCGGGAGCGTCGATGACGTTCCCGTTCTCGGCGATGTGCGCGACGATCGCCTCGATCTGCTCCTCCTGGTAGCCCAGGCGGCGCAGGGCCTGCGGCACGGTGCCGTTGACGATCTGCATCGAGCCGCCACCGACCAGCTTCTTGAACTTGACCAGGGCGAGGTCGGGCTCCAGGCCGGTGGTGTCGCAGGACATCGCGAGACCGATGGTGCCGGTCGGGGCGATGACCGATGCCTGCGAGTTACGGAAACCGTTCTTCGCGCCGAGGCGGACCACGTCCTGCCATGCCTCCGTGGCGGCGGCCCAGATCGGGGTGTCCAGGTCGTCCATGCGGACGGCCGCGGCATTGGCGTCGGCGTGCTGCTTCATCACCCGCTGGTGCGGGGTGGCGTTCTTGGCGTAGCCGTCGTACGGGCCGACGACCGCGGCCAGCTCGGCGGAGCGCTTGTAGGACGTACCCGTCATCAGCGACGTGATGGCGCCGGCGAGGGCGCGCCCGCCGTCCGAGTCGTAGGCGTGGCCGGTCGCCATGAGCAGGGCGCCCAGGTTCGCGTAGCCGATACCGAGCTGGCGGAAGGCCCGGGTGTTCTCGCCGATCTTCTGCGTCGGGAAGTCCGCGAAGCAGATCGAGATGTCCATCGCGGTGATGACCAGCTCGACGACCTTCGCGAAGCGCTCGACGTCGAAGGACTGGTTGCCCTTGCCGTCGTCCTTGAGGAACTTCATCAGGTTCAGCGAGGCGAGGTTGCAGGACGTGTTGTCCAGGTGCATGTACTCGCTGCACGGGTTCGAGCCGTTGATCCGGCCGGATTCCGGGCACGTGTGCCAGTGGTTGATGGTGTCGTCGTACTGAATACCGGGGTCGGCGCAGGCCCAGGCGGCCTCGGCCATCTTGCGGAAGAGCGCCTTGGCGTCGACCTCCTCGATGACCTCGCCGTCCATGCGGCCGCGCAGGCCGAACTTGGACCCCGACTCGACGGCCTTCATGAACTCGTCGTTCACACGGACCGAGTTGTTGGCGTTCTGGTACTGGACGGACGTGATGTCGTCGCCGCCCAGGTCCATGTCGAAGCCCGCGTCGCGCAGCGCGCGGATCTTCTCCTCCTCCTTCACCTTGGTCTCGATGAAGTCCTCGATGTCGGGGTGGTCGACGTCGAGAATGACCATCTTCGCCGCCCGGCGCGTGGCCCCACCGGACTTGATCGTTCCTGCAGAGGCGTCGGCACCGCGCATGAAGGAGACGGGACCCGAGGCGTTGCCGCCGGAGGAGAGCAGTTCCTTGGAAGAGCGGATACGGGAGAGGTTCAGGCCGGCCCCGGAGCCGCCCTTGAAGATCATGCCCTCTTCCTTGTACCAGTCGAGGATCGACTCCATGGAGTCGTCGACGGACAGGATGAAGCAGGCGGAGACCTGCTGGGGCTGCGGCGTTCCGACGTTGAACCAGACCGGCGAGTTGAAGCTGAAGATCTGGTGCAGGAGGGCATAGGCCAGCTCGTGCTCGAAGATCTCGGCGTCGGCGGGCGAGGCGAAGTACTTGTAGTCCTCACCGGCCTTGCGGTACGTCTTCACGATGCGGTCGATGAGCTGCTTCAGGCTCACCTCACGCTGCGGGGTGCCCACGGCGCCCCTGAAGTACTTGCTGGTGACGATGTTGACCGCGTTCACCGACCAGAACTCGGGGAACTCGACGCCACGCTGCTCGAAGTTGACCGAGCCGTCGCGCCAGTTGGTCATGACGACGTCACGATGCGCCCACTCCACCTCGTCGTACGGATGCACGCCGGGGGTGGTGTGGATGCGCTCGATACGCAGGCCCTTGCCGGCCTTGGAACCCTTGGCTCGGGAACCTCGCGCTGCCGGACCGCTCGCCGTCTCTGTCATGCCGCCTCCCATACATCGGGCTAAAACGCCCTGAAGTGCCACGATCTTCCCGTGGCACGGTGTGTGTCTTGTGTCGCGGCCGTCGTTCTCACCGGCTGCGACAGGTCTCTGATCCGCCGCCGACCGACCCCGGCCGGGTCAGTCGGCGGCGCGGGCGGGCACGGGGACCTCCGCAGTCCCCCCGGTCCCGCCGTCGCTCTCCGCGCGCGGTCCGCCCGCGCCGCCCGGCTCCGCCCCGGGCGCCTGTTCCCTCAGTTCCGCGATCGCCGCCTCGAAGTCCTCCAGCGAGTCGAACGCCCGGTACACGGACGCGAACCGCAGGTAGGCGACGAGGTCGAGCTCCTGGAGCGGGCCGAGTATGGCCAGACCCACGTCATGGGTGGTCAGCTCGGCGCTTCCGGTGGCCCGCACCGCCTCCTCGACCCGCTGGCCGAGCTGGGCGAGGGCGTCCTCGGTCACCGGGCGTCCCTGGCACGCCTTGCGCACGCCGTTGATGACCTTGGTGCGACTGAAGGGCTCGGTGACTCCGCTCCGCTTGATCACCATCAGTGAGCACGTCTCCACCGTCGTGAATCGACGGGAGCAGTCCGGGCACTGACGGCGGCGGCGGATGGACGTGCCGTCGTCGGTGGTCCGACTGTCGACGACACGGCTGTCGGGATGCCTGCAGAAGGGGCAGTGCATGAACTCCCAACCCTCCTTCACGGCACGACTCGATAGCCACGAGAGGCTGGTTCACGCCCCTCGAAGCAGCCCCAAGCATAGGCGATGCCACCGACGCTCGAGGACGGGGGACCACAACTTCTGGGCCACTGATGCAATCCAACCACTACATCTGGGGTTCGACTGCCTTTTTGGCGCTAGAGCGTGTCGCACGGCCCGAGTTCGGCCCGCGCGCCGCATCAGGCCACGGGGCGCGGCCGCCCCGCGGGGCGGCGCTCGACGGAGGGGCGGTGCCCGGTCGAGGAGGGGGCGAGTGGCAGACTGGGGAAGCCTGCGCAGGAGGTGTCCGCCCCGGCGGTGAAGCGTACCGGATTGAGCGGAAATGACCCTCGCGCACGCACTCCGCATACACCTGGGCACATGATCACGACAAGTAATCTGGAATTTTTCACTCGAACGTGTGTTTGGCGCAACCTTTCGAAAGGAACTACCGTTGGCTAGCTAGGGAGACATTCTCGAGAGGGGCCGACCGACGTGACCACCACCGCAGACAGTGCCACCATCACTGCCCAGGGCCGCGCCCAGGGCCGACTCGAGCCGGTGCATGCCGTGAACGACGCAGCCATGAATCCGGAGGGCCCCAAGACCGGGCGTTCACTGCCCGGCCGACCTCCAGGGATCCGCGCGGACAGCTCCGGCCTCACCGACCGCCAGCGGCGCGTGATCGAGGTCATCCGGGATTCCGTACAGCGTCGGGGATACCCGCCGTCCATGCGGGAGATCGGTCAGGCGGTGGGCCTGTCCAGCACGTCGTCGGTGGCGCACCAGCTGATGGCGCTCGAGCGCAAGGGCTTCCTGCGCCGTGACCCGCACCGCCCGCGCGCGTACGAGGTCCGGGGCTCGGACCAGCCCAGCGCGCAGCCCACGGACACGGCGGGCAAGCCCTCGGCGTCGTATGTGCCGCTGGTCGGCCGCATCGCCGCCGGTGGCCCGATCCTCGCCGAGGAGTCCGTCGAGGACGTCTTTCCCCTCCCCCGCCAGCTGGTCGGTGACGGCGAGCTGTTCGTCCTGAAGGTCGTCGGCGACTCGATGATCGAGGCGGCGATCTGCGACGGGGACTGGGTCACGGTCCGTCGCCAGCCGGTCGCGGAGAACGGAGACATCGTGGCCGCCATGCTCGACGGCGAGGCCACCGTCAAGCGTTTCAAGCGCGAGGAGGGCCATGTCTGGCTGCTCCCGCACAACTCCGCGTACCAGCCGATCCCCGGCGACGAGGCGACGATCCTCGGCAAGGTGGTGGCCGTTCTGCGACGTGTGTGACCCTGCCTCCCTGACCGGGCCCCGGGACCAACTGCGCCGGTTCCGGGGCCCAGCGCTGTCAGGCGCCCCGGCTCGGAACGGATGTTCCCACTCTCGGCCCCGTCCGGGTCGTCCCTGTCCGGGTCGCCCCCCGTCCGGGTCGTCCCTGTCCGGTCGGCCGATTCTGCCTGATGTGGCCGGACCGGCCCTACGTCACTTCTCCTCCGCCTTCGCCGCCGCGTCGATCGCCGCGAGCGACCGGCGCACCTGATTACGGTCTGTCGTGTACCAGAAGTCCGGCATGGAGGCACGCAGATAGCTTCCGTACCGTGCCGTAGCCAGCCGCGGATCGAGTACGGCCACCACCCCGCGGTCGCCGGTCGCCCGCACGAGTCGGCCCGCGCCCTGCGCCATGAGCAGCGCGGCATGTGTCGCCGCGACGGCCATGAAGCCATTGCCGCCCGCCTCCTCGACCGCCTTCTGGCGGGCGCTCATCAGAGGGTCGTCGGGGCGCGGAAACGGGATCTTGTCCATGACGACCAGCTGGCAGCCGGTGCCGGGCACGTCCACGCCCTGCCACAGCGACAACGTGCCGAACAAGCACGTCTTCGGGTCCGCGGCGAAACCCTTGATCAGCTCACCGAGGGTGTCCTCGCCCTGCAGCAGGATCGGGAACTCGGGGAGGCGGGGACGCAGTTCCTCGGCCGCCGCCTGAGCGGCGCGCATCGAGGAGAAGAGCCCGAGCGTCCTGCCGCCGGCGGCCTGCATCAGCTCGGACAGCTCGTCCATCATGTCGGTCCGCGCGCCGTCGCGGGCGGGGCGGGCCAGGTGCTTGGCCACGTAGAGAATGCCCTGCTTCGGATAGTCGAACGGCGAGCCGACATCCACTCCCTTCCACACGGGCAGGTCGTCCCCGCTCGTGCCCTCCGGGGCCAGGCCGAGGGATGCACCGACGCCGTTGAAGTCCCCGCCGAGTTTCAGGGTCGCCGACGTGAGGATGACGGACCGGTCGGAGAAGAGCTTCTCCCTCAGCAGCCCGGACACGGACATCGGCGCCACGCGCAGGGAGGCCCCGAACCGGTCGTGCCGCTCGTACCAGACGACGTCGTACTCCGAACCGTTCGTCACACGCTCCGCCACGTCGTGGACCGTCTCCACCGAGGCGAGGGCCTGCTTACGCACCGCGTCCTCGTCCTGGACGGACTTGTCCCGGGTGGACCCCAGCGCGGTGATCACCGTACGGGCAGCGTCCCGCAGCGCCATGAGCGCGTAACCCAGGTCTTCCGGGATCTCCTCCAGGCGCCCCGGCAGCGCCAGCTCCATCAGCCGCTCGAACCCCTCGGCGGCGGTCTGGAGCTGGTCGGCGGCCTTCTCGTCGACCAGCTTGGCCGCTCGACGCACCGCGCGGTTGACCTGCCCGGGGGTCAGTTCGCCGGTCGCCACACCGGTCACGCGGGAGACCAGCTCATGGGCCTCGTCGACGATCAGGACCTCGTGCTGCGGCAGGACGGGGGCGCCTTCGATGGCATCGATGGCGAGGAGGGCGTGGTTGGTCACGATGACGTCGGCGAGCTTGGCGCGCTCGCGCGACAGCTCGGCGAAGCACTCCTGTCCGTACGCGCATTTCGATGCGCCCAGGCACTCCCGGGAGGAGACCGAGACCTGCGCCCATGCCCGGTCCGAGACGCCCGGCGTGAGGTCGTCGCGGTCGCCCGTCTCCGTCTCGTCCGCCCAGTCCCGCATCCGCAGCAGGTCCTGGCCCAGCTTGCTGGTCGGGGCGGCCGCCTCGAACTGGTCGAACAGGCCCTCTTCCTCATCCTGCGGCACGCCCTCGTGGAGCCGGTGCAGGCACAGATAGTTGGACCGTCCCTTGAGCATGGCGAAGTCGGGGCGGCGGCGCAGCAGCGGGTGCAGTGCGTCGACGGTGCGGGGCAGGTCCCGCTCGACGAGCTGGCGCTGCAGGGCGAGCGTGGCGGTGGCCACCACGACGCGCTCCCCGTGGGCCAGGGCGGGCACGAGGTAGCCGAGCGACTTTCCGGTGCCGGTGCCCGCCTGGACGAGCAGGTGGGAACCGTCGTCGATGGTCTCGGCGACCGTCTCGGCCATGGTGACCTGGCCAGGGCGCTCGGTGCCGCCGACCGCGGTGACGGCGGCGTGCAGGAGCTCGGGGAGTGAGGGCTTCGTCATAGCTCGACCACCCTACGGTGCTCCACTGACAACCCGGCGGTCACGGCTGGTGAAGGGGGTTGGCGACGGTGCCGTGCACGGCGGCGTGCGGGCGGTGCGACCGGTCGCGGTAGCCGTCGAGGTGGAGCCGGTTGCGGTTCAGGCACAGGCGCTCGATGCGCGGCGTGAGGAGGTCGAACATCTCGAACCGCTCCTTCAGCTCCGGGAAGCGGGCGTGGTGGCCGAGGATCTCGGCGCGCAAGAGGGACCAGAACTCGGTCTCGGGCAGGCCGAGCTGCTCCTCGTAGAGCGGCGCCAGGTACCGGAAGACGCCGACGAAGAGTCCGGAGTGGATGAACTGGGTGAGGAAGTCGGGACGCTCCGTGAGCAGCACGTCCCGCACGTCCCGCGGCATCGCGGCGTGCTCGGGCAGCGGCTCCGCGCTGATGTTGACGTCGTCGACGAAGTCTTTGACGGCCAGGCGGGTGGGCACATCGTGGTCGTCGAAGACGACGATGGCGTTCTCTCCGTGTGGCGAGAAGACGGTCCCGTAGCGGTACAGGAAGTGCAGCAGGGGCGGCAGCAGCGCGGCGAACAGCCTGCGCAGCCAGGTCTTCGGGGCCACGCCCGAGCGGTCGACGAGTTCAGCGGTGAACGCGCGGCCGCGCGGATCCACGTGGAGCAGGGACGCGAGCGTACGCGCGCGTTCCCCCGGTGCGAGGTGGCGGGAGAGCGGCTCGCGCCAGATGGCGCCCAGTAGTTCCTTGTACTGGTAGGGGACTTCGTCGAGCCCGTCGTACAGCGGGTGCTCGACGGTCACGGACGCGACCTCGCCGAGCAGGACGACCGCGCACTCGCTCCTGAGGAAGGGATCGGCGTCGCGCAGGCCCTGCATCCAGGCGGTGACGGCGGGAGCGGCCAGTGTGCGCTCCGTCGGCAGCCCGCGCCACACCAGTGTGTTGAGGACCGATAGCGGGAGTTTCACCGTGTGCCGGTCGGGGCGGGAGGTGTTGAGGAAGGTACGGATGGACTGCTGCGGCAGCCGCAGATCACCGTCGGTGGGCAGCGGCACGATCTGGTCCGCGGCCACGGAGGGCGCGAAGAGCGGCAGCACGATGTCGTCCCACTGCCACGGGTGCACGGGCAGGTAGAGGTACATGGCCGGGTCCAGGCCGCGGGCGCGCAGCGTGTCGGCGAACATCTGCCGGGTCGCGGTGTCGAGTTCGCGTGTGTAGAGGGAGTCGGCGTTCTCCAGGCCCGCGGCGCCGCGGTAGGTGGCGAGGTGCGTGTGCACGGCGATCCAGGGCAGGCTGGTGCGGCGGCGGGCCTCGGGTGCCCAGCGGGCGGCGTCGGCGGCCGAGAAGCCGAGCCGGCCCTTGTTCAGGACGAGCCAGGGGTGTCCGGTCTGGTGCCCTTCCAGCTCCGCGTAACCGAGGTCGGCGAGGTCGGCGGCGCACAGCGCGGTGTGGTCGAGCCGTGCGTCGGCGGCCAGGGTGACGGTGAGTTCACGGATGAGGTGTCCGAGCGTGGGTCCGTCGAGACCGAGGAGGCCCTTGGCCTGCCGGACGAAGGCAAGCGGGTCGTCCAGCGGCCGCGCGGTCGGGGCGCCGCCGTCCGTCGCGGCCCATCCGATACTCGCCGGATCCACCTGCCAGCTGCCGTACGCGCCCCGGCGGGCACGGAACCGGAGTGTGCGGCTTCCTCCCGACTCGGGGCGCCGTCCCGGTTGCGGGGCTGCCGAGGCCGTGGCCGGAGCCGGGGGCACGGTCAGGGCGTAGTCGTGGCTGCCGTACGACGTCTCGTGCGGCAGCGCGTCGACGGGGACCGGCTCGACGATGCCCTCGTACGCGAACTCACCGATCAGCTTGGCCAGCAGGCGGCCGCCCGCCCGAGACCAGCTGGCGCGGGTCAGCTCGGGCGGGTCGTACAGCAGGGGCGGCTCTCCGGGACTGGGGACGTCAGACGGATTCGGCACGGGGACTCCTCATCGGGAACCGGATCGGATCGAGGGTCGTTACTAAGAGTGACGAGCTCATAGCAGGGCGCGCAGGGCTCGGTCTCGGACCATGAGCGCGGCCCGCTTGTCGGGAAGGTCGACCTCGGCGGCAAAGCGGAAGCCGGCGCTCAAGAATGCGGATACGGAGGGGGTGTTGCGAAGGTCGGGTTCAGCCACGACCCGTGCACAGCGAGGGCGACGGTCGAGCACCAGGTCGGCGACGGCACGGAGCAAGGTGGCTCCGATACCCCGCCCACGGTTGTCGGCGCCACCGATGAGGAGGTGAATGCCGGTGTCGTGCGGACGGGCGGGGTAGTGACGGGCCAGCGGGTCGAGGTCGGCGCGGTAGATCTCCCAATAGCTCATCGGCGTGCCGTCGAGGACGCCGAGGCAGGGCACGCTGCGTCCGTCGCCGTCGACCTGTGGGCGCAGATGTTCGGCGGTGACGGTGTCGGGGCCCGCCAGCTCCCAGAAGGCGTCGACGGCGGGGTCGTTCATCCAGCGGCTGATGAGCTCAAGGTCGCGTTCGACGCGGGCGGGGACGAGGTGGAAGACGCCTGCCGGGGTGGTGACCGGTCCCCACCCCCCGACGTGGTCCAACAGATCCCGCAGGGCCTGCTCGGCCGGTGCCGCAAGAGCGTGGGTGACCTCGGCCCGGGTGCGCGGGGCGGTGGCGATCCCGCCGCCGGCCCGCTCCCGCCCCTGCTCCTGCTCGCGCTCCTGCTCGGCGATGAGGTCGAGCAGCTCGTCGGGAAGGCGCAGGTCGAGGGTGTCCTGGCCGTCGGCGTCGTTGACGCCCTCGACGGATCTGTTCGCATCGGCGGCGGGGGCGGTGCCGGCACTCGCGTCGGTGGGAGGCACGGCGGTGCTCCTCTCGGGAAGGCACGCGCGGAAGGCGTGGGGACGGACGGAAGGAGAGCGGAACGGGCGCGGGAGCGGAACGGAGGACGTTGATCGCGCGCCTCGGGCCCGCGCGGTTCGGTATGGGCCGGGTGGAGGTCGGATCGGGCCGGATCAAGTCGGGCCAGGTCGAATCAGTCGGGTCAGGTACGGAGGGGGTTGGCGATGGTGACGTAGACGGACTGGGTGTCGACGGGCCCGACGAGTTCGTCGAGTCCGTGGAGCCGGGTGAGCAGGTTCGCCTTGCAGCGCAGGGTCGACGTGTCGAGGAGGAGTTGCGGCAGCGTGCTGCGCAGCCGGTCGGGACCGGATGCGGCGTTCGTGAGGAACCGGCGGAACGCCGCGAGCAACAGCTCTTCGTCGGCGAGCCGTTGGGAGCCGAACGCGCCGATGAGGCCGAGCACGTTGTTGATGGCGAGGTAATAGGCGAACCGCTCGTCGGTGACCTCGTCGGAGACGAACGTGTCGCTGTGCGTGCCGATGCCGGGCAGGGTTCGGTCGAGTTCGACGCGGCGGGACTCGCGGAAGTAGTAGCCCTGGTTGTCGCGGTAGCGCCCGCCCGCGGGCCAGCCATCAGGGTCGAGCAGCAGAAGTGTGTTCTGCTGATGGGCCTCCAGAGCGATGCCGATCTCGCCGTCGAGCCACAGCACCGGGCGCACCACGTGTTCGAGGTAGCGCAGGAACCACTCGGCGGCCACGGCGGTGCGGGGGCGTCCGGTACGGCGCGCCAGACGGGTGACGGTGTCGGCGAGACGCGAGGTCACGCCCCGCCGCTCCCCTTCACCGGTGCCACCAGTGCCGCCGGGGGCGGGCCGGGGCGAGACGAACCCGGCGACGCAGGAGGCGTCGTGTTCGGGGCCGAAGGGGTTGTGGCGCAGGATCGCGTCCAGGCCCGGGACGGGAGCCCCGCTCGGATCGTTCACGGCCAGCCAGGCGGGGTCGCGGACGATGTCGAACTCCGGGTGGACGGCGTGCCACCGCACGGCGACACCGGCGCGCAGAAGCCGGTGGACCTCGACGCCGCGGTGGAGTTCTTTGCGGAGGTTCTCACGGCGGGAGTTGGTGATGCGCAGGCCCAAGGAGAGCTTCAGCATGGAAGGCGAGCCGGGGCGATAGAGCGTGCGGACGGAGGAGGTGGGGAACCAGGGGTCGCCGTGCGGGCCGAGGTCACGCAGCAATCCGGCGTCCAGGAGGGCGGCGGTCGTGGGGCGGTGCCGCAGTTCGCGGAGCTGCCAGGGGTGCACCGGTAGTGCGGCGTGCCCGTCGGGCAGGGCGAGACCGGGACCGGCCAGCCGGGAGGTGATGTCGGCGGCCGGCACGGCTCGGCCGCGCACGGTCCAGGCCGAGTCCTGGGCGAGGACGTCCGGCGCGACGGCGAGCCAGTGCGGCGCGAACGCGCCGCGCAGTTCGGGCGAGTACCGGTGGGCTTCGGCTTCGGAGAGGCCTTCGCGGCTCTTGGGCGTCGGGTGCAGGGGGTGACCGAGGATCAGGGCCTGTTCGGCGGCGAGGAACCGGTCCGAGGCGTCGGCGGGCCGCCGGCGCCGGTCAGCGATGAACACGGCGGTCCGGCGCAGTGAATCGGCGACACGCGCGACGAGGTCCTGCCCGTCGCCCGTCGCGGCGGCCGGGCTCGGTCCGGCGACGGCCCCGGGACCGTCGCTGCCGGAGCCCGTTGCGTCGGCGGCGCTCCTGTCCGTGGCCGTGTCGCCCGGGGCAGCGGCGTCCGGGGCGGCGGGGGCGGCGGCGTGGTCACGGGTGCCGGAACCGGTGGCGTTCGGCGCGGCAGAGCCGGTCGCTGTGCCAGGAGCGGTGTGAACCGTGGCCGTTACAGCGGTCGAGCGGTCGGCGGCCGGGGCGTCGGGGCAGCCGGGGCCGGCCGGTCCGGTGCCTCGCGCGCCGGTGCCCGCCGCCTCGGCGTCGAGGACTCGGGGCGTAGTGACTCCCGCCTCGCCGGGCGCCGGGTCGGGCGGCGTGGGCGCCGCCGACTCGCGGGTCAGCAGGGCGGCGAGGGTAACGGCGTCGACGGGGGGCGCACCGTTCGGACCGCCTTCCAGGGCAGGGAGGCCGAAGCGGTGCCAGCCGGTCGGCGACCAGTAGTGCACGGGGACGAGGAGCGCGGTGCCGCTGGCGGGCAGCGGGACGCGCAGGACGTTCCGGGAAACAGGAAGGGTGATGTCGTTCTCACGCACCCAGCAGCGCAGCAGGTTCTCGACCGCCGCTGCCTGCGCGGCGGTCGTCGGGTCGGGATGTTCCAGGAGGTCGGCGACGGCCGGGCCCGGGTGATCGGCGCCGCGGCCGTCGACGCTCATCTGCCGGGGCACGGTCGGGCGCTCGGACGCTCGGGGTGACTGGGTGTCGCAGGAACCGCCGACAGCGGGACGAAGGCGGCCGTCGGGTGCGGGAGTGGCGTTCAAGAGGGCTTCCTTGCGTGCGGTGATGGGCTCCGTGGGGCGGTGGTCCGCTCGGTGGCGGGGCCCACTGCGATCGGTGGTGGGGACGTGCGCGCGGGCTCTGCCGCGGCTGGGGGCTGTCCGGGGCCGGGTGCCTCCACGCCCTGCGGACGGCGGGAGGGACGGCCCCGGCGGCCCGCCGAGCAACCCGCCACGTCCCCGGGCGGAGGGAGAGGGCCCTGTCGGAGTCGTGAGGGCTGGTGCGCACTCCTGCCTCGCCGCCTCCACGACACGAGGGCGATCCCGGCGGCGATACCGCAGGGCGTGTCCACACGCTCTTCGGGCCGTGGAAGGCAGGGCCCTCGGCTGCCCCGGCTGCCCCGGCTGCCCGCCGAGGGATCCCCGCGTCCCCCCGGCGGTGGATGGCGGTCCTGCCGAAGTCGCAGGTGCCGGGTGCGCACTCCCCCGGCGCCTCCATGGCGTGCGGATGCCCCCTGCGGCGTTGCCGTCGGTCGCCGGCTCGCACGGCCTCGCCTGCGCCGACCGTGGCGGTGGACCGAGTCCAGCCTGGCTCATCGGACCGGCCCTAGTCGCGGTGGTGGGACCGGGCCACGGCCGCGACGGCGTCCGCGAGCCGGTCGACCACGGCCGCGGCCTGTTCGTCGGTGATGGTCAGAGGTGGCAGGAGGCGGACGACGGCACTGTGTCTGCCGCCGAGTTCGACGATGAGGCCACGGTCCAGACAGGCGTCCCGTACGGCCGCGGCGAGGTGCGGGGCGGCCCGGGGCGGCACGGGAACGGGGGTGCCGGGCCGCTGGCCGGGAACGAGGCGGACGCCTTCCGGACGGCCTCCTGCACCTCTGCTGTCCCGGGCACCGCCCTGGTCGCCGCCCTGGTCGCCGCCCGGATCTCCGGGCGCCTCCGGGTCGACGAGTTCCACGCCGATCATGAGGCCCCGGCCCCGTACATCACCGACGCACGGGAACCGCTCGGCCAGGGTGCGCAGTTCACCGAGCATCCGGTCGCCGAGAACGGCGGCCCGCTCCGCGAGGCGGTTCTCCCTGACGTACGCGAGCGTGGCCGTGCCCGCCGCCATGGCGAGCTGGTTGCCGCGGAACGTACCGGCGTGGGCGCCCGGCTGCCAGACGTCGAGGTCGTCGCGGTAGACGATCACGGCGAGCGGGAGGCTGCCGCCGATCGCCTTGGACAGGACCATCACGTCCGGCACGACACCACTGTGGTCCACGGCCCAGAAGGCGCCGGTCCTGCCCACACCGGTCTGCACCTCGTCGGCGATGAGCGGGATCGACCGGTCCGCGGTGAGGGAGCGCATCCGGCGCAGCCAGGCGTCGGGGGCGGGGTTCACCCCGCCTTCGCCCTGCACCGGTTCGAGGATCATGCCCGCGGGGTGCCCGATGCCGGACTTGGTGTCGTCCAGCAGCGACTCCGTCCAGCGCGCGGCGAGTTCGGCCCCGCGCCGACCGCCGACGCCGAAGGGGCAGCGGTAGTCCTGAGGGTAGGGCAGGCGCGTGACCCGGACGTCCCGCGCGCCGCCCGACGCGGCGAGCGCCCCCTCCGTCATCCCGTGGTACGCGCCGGTGAACGCCAGCAGCCCCGAGCGCCCGGTGGCGGTGCGTACCAGCTTCAGGGCCGCCTCGACGGCGTCCGTGCCCGCGGGTCCGCAGAACTGGATGCGCGCCCGGTCGGCGAGTGCGGGCGGCAGCGTACGGAACACCTCGCTGGTGAAGGCGTCCTTCACGGGCGTGGCCAGGTCGAGAATGTGCAGCGGCGCACCCGAGTCGAGCACCGCGCGGATCGCTTCGAGCACCACGGGATGGTTGTGGCCGAGCGCGAGCGTGCCCGCGCCGGAGAGGCAGTCCAGGTAGCGGCGGCCGTCGGCGCCCTCGATGGTGAGGCCGCGGGCGCGCACGGGCACGATGGGCAGTGCGCGCGCGTACGTGCGTGCCGCGGACTCCCGTGCGGCCTGGCGGCGCAGAATTCCCTCGGCCACCGGGTGCCCCGCCTGTTCGTCGGTGGCGGCCTCGCGCACGTGGGGGGCGTCGCACGGCGGGGGCGCCGCCAGGGGCGCAGGATCGGTCACGGCCACGACTGTTGGTCCTCCCGCTGGTTGTGCGGCCGACAGGGGGTGTCGACTCACCGGTGGGCGGGGCGAGTTGGCGGGCTGGCCACCTGGTCCGCCGTCCCGACGGGACGGCTGGTCGGTTCGAGGGCAGCGCGCCGACAGCGAATCCCCCGTACGTACCAACGACGGGAGGGCCTCGGGATCACGGGTCGTACGCGATGTATGACGAGAGTTTTACGCCTCCGTGCGTGTCTCCACGCGCGCGTGGCGCACAGTGTGCCCCGCGTGCTCTGCACGCGCGCGTGCGCCCGTGCCACGGGTCCGGGTCCGGCTCATGGCACGGGCGGTGGGGCGAGGTTCGGCGGGTCAGGCGCCGACGTACTCCGCGAGGTGCTCACCGGTGAGCGTGGTGCGGGCGGCGACGAGGTCGGCGGGGGTGCCCTCGAAGACGATGCGGCCACCGTCGTGGCCGGCTCCCGGCCCCAGGTCGACGATCCAGTCGGCATGGGCCATGACGGCCTGGTGGTGTTCGATGACGATGACCGTCTTGCCGGAGTCGACGAGCCGGTCGAGCAGGCCGAGCAGCTGTTCCACGTCGGCGAGGTGGAGTCCGGTGGTCGGCTCGTCCAGGACGTAGATGCCACCCTTGTCGCCCATGTTGGTGGCCAGTTTGAGGCGCTGGCGCTCGCCGCCGGAGAGCGTGGTGAGCGGCTGGCCGAGGGTGAGGTAGCCGAGGCCGACGTCGGCGAGACGGGTGAGGATGCGATGCGCGGCAGGGATGCGCGCGTCGCCCGAGCCGAAGAACTCCTCCGCCTCGGCGACGGGCATGGCGAGCACGTCGCTGATGTCGCGCCCGCCGAACGTGTAGTCCAGGACCGACGCGTCGTACCGCTTGCCACCGCAGTCCTCGCAGACCGTGGAGACGTCGGCCATCATCGCGAGGTCGGTGTAGATGACCCCGGCGCCGTTGCAGGTGGGGCAGGCGCCCTCGGAGTTGGCGCTGAACAGTGCGGGCTTGACGCCGTTGGCCTTGGCGAATGCCTTGCGGATCGGGTCCAGCAGGCCGGTGTACGTCGCCGGGTTGCTGCGCCGGGAGCCGCGGATGGCGGTCTGGTCCACGGCGACCACGCCTTCGTGGGCCGGGATCGACCCGTGGACGAGCGAGCTCTTGCCGGACCCCGCGACGCCGGTGACGACGGTGAGCACACCGAGCGGGATGTCGACGTCCACGTCCCGCAGGTTGTGCGCGTTCGCTCCGCGGACGGCGAGCTTCCCGGTCGGCTTGCGCACCGACTCCTTGATCTGTGCGCGGTCGTCGAGGTGACGGCCGGTCACGGTGCCGCTCCCGCGCAGCCCTTCCAGCGGGCCCTCGTAACAGACCGTGCCGCCCTCGGTGCCCGCGCCGGGACCGAGGTCGACGACGTGGTCGGCGATGGCGATGGCCTCCGGTTTGTGCTCGACGACCAGGACGGTGTTGCCCTTGTCCCGCAGCCGCAGCAGCAGGTTGTTCATCCGCTGGATGTCGTGCGGGTGCAGCCCGATGGTGGGCTCGTCGAAGACGTACGTGACGTCGGTGAGCGAGGAGCCGAGGTGGCGGATCATCTTGACGCGCTGTGCCTCGCCTCCGGAGAGCGTGCCGGAGGCCCGGTCGAGCGAGAGATAGCCGAGGCCGATCTCCACGAACGAGTCGAGACTTTGGCCCAGTGCCGTCAGCAGCGGTGCCACGGACGGTTCGTCGAGCGCGCGGACCCACTCGGCCAGGTCCCTGATCTCCATGGCGCACGCGTCGGCGATGCTCACCTTCTTGATCTTCGACGACCGCGCCTGCTCGCTCAGCCGGGTGCCGTGGCACTCCGGGCACGCCCCGAAGGTGACCGCGCGGTCGACGAAGGCGCGGATGTGCGGCTGCATCGCCTCCCGGTCCTTGGAGAGCATCGACTTCTGCAGCTTGGGGATCAGGCCCTCGTACGTGAGGTTCACCCCGTTGATCTTCACCTTGGTCGGTTCGCGGTACAGGAAGTCGTGCCGCTCCTTCTTGGTGAACTTGCGGATCGGTTTGTCCGGGTCGAAGAAGCCGGACTCCCTGATGACGCGCACGATCCAGCCGTCACCCGTGTAGGTGGGGATGGTGAACGGGTCCTCGTTGAGCGACTTGGAGTCGTCGTAGAGCTGTGCCGGGTCGATGTCGGAGACCGTGCCACGGCCCTCGCAGTGTGTGCACATGCCGCCGGTGCGGCTGAAGGTCACCTTCTCCGTCTTCGTCCGGTCGCCGCCCCGGTCGACGGTCATGCCCCCGCTGGCGCTGACGGAGGCGACGTTGAAGGAGAAGGCGCCGGGCGGACCGATGTGCGGCTTGCCGAGGCGGCTGAAGAGGATCCGCAGCATCGCGTGGACGTCGGTGACGGTGCCGACGGTCGAGCGGGGGTCGGAGCCCAGGCGCTGCTGGTCGACGGTGATCGCGGTGGTCAGTCCGTCGAGCACGTCGACCTCGGGGCGGGCGAGGGTCGGCATGAAGCCCTGGACGAACGCGCTGTACGTCTCGTTGATCATCCGCTGCGACTCGGCGGCGATCGTGTCGAACACCAGGGAGCTCTTGCCCGAGCCCGAGACACCGGTGAAGACGGTGAGGCGCCGCTTCGGGAGCTCGATGCTGACGTCCTTGAGGTTGTTCTCGCGCGCGCCGTGCACACGGATCAGATCGTGGCTGTCGGCGACGTGGGGCGCGGTCGACTGCTTGTCCGTCCTCCTGGCCATGGTCTTCCTGTCTCCAAGTCGATGGTGTGGGGCGGGACCGGGAGGTCCTTTCCTGCCACGCTAATCCGACCCGGACAGGGGCGCTTCTCGATTTCTGACCGGCCTGGTGACCTGCTTCGCCACACAGGAGGGCAGCCCCTCGGTGGCCCGCTGGGCCTCTTTGCGGTAGGCGCTCGGCGGCATGCCGACGAGTTCGGTGAAGCGGGTGCTGAACGTGCCCAGCGACGAGCAGCCGACCTCGAAGCAGACCTCGGTGACGCTGAGGTCGCCGCGGCGCAGCAGCGCCATCGCGCGTTCGATGCGGCGCGTCATGAGGTAGGAGTACGGCGACTCCCCGTACGCCCGGCGAAACTGCCGGCTGAGGTGTCCCCCGGACATGTGCACGTCCCGCGCCAGCGCCTCGACGTCCAGCGGACGCGCGTACTCCCGGTCGATACGGTCGCGCACGCGGCGCAGCAGCGCGAGGTCGCGCAGGTACTGGTCCGTGGCGCGTCGTGGGGTCACGTCGTCATCGTGCCACGTCCCGCTCCTCGCCGCCCCAGATACCTGAGAACCCGTCAAACCGCCCCATGCCGGGAGTATCAGCAGGTCGTACGGGCTGCGGCACGGTCTGTAGCCGAACCGTTGCGCAGTCGTGGGCCGACACCCGCAGCCGCCACATAGTGTGGGGGACCGTTCGGCGGTCGGGGCCCGTGGCGCTCGCCCGCCGCATCCGTACGTCAGCACATCGTTGCGAAAGACCCAGGGGGATTCACGACATGCGATCCACACGCCCACTGTTCGCCGTACGCCGCTGCGCGAGCGCGCGCGGCAGGACGGCCCCTGTGGCCGCGGCGGTCGCGCTCAGCGCGGCGCTGGCCCTGACCGCCACCGCGTGTGGCCCCGGCGACAACAACGCCGACGCCAAGCCGACGTCGTCGGCGACGGCCGCTTCGGGCGGCGACAAGGTCAAGATCCCGGACGACATCAAGCAGCGGCTGAAGGCTCACGGGATCGACCTGGACAAGTGGAAGAACGGCGAGTGGAAGAACTGGGACCGGGACAAGTGGCTGCGTGAGGCGCAGGACTTCGTCAACCCCGTCATCAAGGGGCTGTGGGACGCGGCACGGATGCGTGACGCCGACAAGGACCCGGGCAAGGGTGTCGACGACAACGACATCTCCGGCGACCAGGGCGTGACGGACCCGACGCCGAACCCGGTGCAGGCGGCGGCCGTGGCCGGCCCGTACCACTCCAGCGCGCCGTACGCGGGCAAGCTGTTCTTCGACAGCCCCGAAGGGCACATGGTGTGCTCGGCGACCGTGGTCACCGACCCGGCGCACCCCGGCAAGTCGAACATGATCTGGACGGCCGGCCACTGTGTGCACGCGGGCAAGAAGGGCGGCTGGTACCGCAACATCGCGTTCGTGCCCTCGTACAACAACAGCGCCAAGTCCGCCGACCAGCTGCGGGGCGCGACGCGGGACGAGATCGCCCCGTACGGCGTGTGGTGGGCCGACTGGGCCCAGACGTCGAACCAGTGGATCGAGCAGGGCGGTCCGACCGGTGGTCAGGGCGCGCCGTACGACTACGCGGTCATCCACGTGACGCCGGAGAAGGGCGCCACCGGCAAGTCCCTGGAGGAGACGGTCGGTGCGGCGATGCCGGTGGACTTCAACGCGCCGGCGGTGCCGAAGATCTCCGGACTGACCGCGAAGGGTTACCCGGCGGCTCCTCCGTACGACGGTCAGAAGCTGTACCAGTGCGCGGACAAGCCGGGCCGGCTCTCGCTCGCCTCGGCGGACCCGACGATGTACCGGATCGGCTGCACGATGACCGGCGGCTCGTCCGGCGGCGGCTGGATCGGCAAGGGGCCTGACGGCAAGCCCGCGCTGGTCTCCAACACCTCGATCGGCCCGGCGACTTCGGGCTGGCTGGCCGGTCCGCGGCTCGGCAAGGGTGCCAAGAGCATCTACACGGCCGTGAGCCGTAAGTTCGCCGGACAGTGACCCGGTCGGCGGCGGGGCGCGGGAAACCTTCACCACCTCGCCGCCGTTCCCCCTCGACCCCACAGGCATAGTGGGGTGCTGTGTCACGGCGGGGCCCGGCGGCCGCCCGCCTCGCATGCTGACACGCCCATGACATGGCTCACGCTCAAGACATCACCGCGCGCCGGACCGCCGGCGAGACCGAGAGGCCCGGCGGCCCGGCGGCCCGGCGCGCACGCGTTTCCCACGGGGGTACTCGCATCATGCGTTCCACACGCCGACCACTCATGCCCGGACGCGGACGGCTCGTACGGGCCAGGGGCTCCGCCGTGGCCGCGGCCTCGCTCACCGCCGTCCTGGCGCTCACCGCCACGGCCTGCAAGGGCGGCGACGGCGGCAAGGACGACGCGGCGGGCGGCAAGCCGACGGCCACCGCGTCACGGGGCGGCGGCAGCGGCGCGAAGCTGCCCGGCGACATCGCCGACCGGCTCAAGCAGCACGGTATCGACCCCGGCAAGTGGAAGGACGGGGCCTGGAAGAACTGGGACAGGTCCACCTGGCTGCGCGAGGCGAAGGACTTCGTCAACCCGGTCATCGACGGGCTGTGGAAGCCGAAGCGGATGGAGTCCGCCAAGGATCCCGGCAAGACGATCGCCGCCAAGGACGCCACGGACGACCAGGGCGTCACCGATCCGGCGCCCGAACCCGTTCGGGCCACGCCGGAGAAGACGCCGTACCACCGGCACGCCGCGCCGGTCGGCAAGGTCTTCTTCGACTCCCCCGAGGGCTCGATGGTCTGCTCCGGCACCGTCGTGAAGGACCCGCGCCACCCCGGCAAGTCCAACCTCGTCTGGACCGCGGGCCATTGCGTGCACGCGGGCAGGAAGGGCGGCTGGTACCGCAACATCGCGTTCGTGCCGTCCTACAACGACCTGGGCAAGTCGGCGGACGCGCTGCGCGATGCCACGCGGCAGGAGATCGCGCCGTACGGCACCTACTGGGCGGACTGGGCGTCGACCTCGAACGAATGGATCGACGGGGGCTCCGAGACGGGCGGGGCGGGCGCGCCCTACGACTTCGCCGTACTGCATGTGAGGCCCGAGCACGGCGCCAAGTCCCTGGAGGAGACGGTCGGCAACGCGCTGGACGTCGACTTCTCCACACCGTCCGTGCGGTCGGTCGGTGCGATGGGTGCCTGGGGCTACCCGGCGGCGCCGCCCTACAACGGTCTGCTGATGCACAAGTGCGTCGACCGGCCCGGACGGCTCTCGCTCGACCCCACGCAGCCGACGATGTACCGGATCGGCTGCACGATGACCGGCGGTTCGTCGGGGGGCGGCTGGTTCCGGGTCCGTGACGGCAAGACGGTCCTCGTCTCGAACACGTCGATCGGTCCGGCCGACAACACCTGGCTCGCGGGCCCCCAGCTCGGCGCGGAGGCCCGTCAGGTCTTCGACACGATGAGCGAGAAGTACGGCGGCCAGTAGGCGACGGCCCCTCGCCCCGGCAGGCGACGGCCGCCCCGCATACGCGCGCGTGGGCCCCTTTCCCGTCCGTCCGGGAAAGGGGCCCACGCGCGCGTGATGACGGGTCTTCGTCCCGTCGCACGGCTCCGTCAGGCGACGACCGCCGCGGCGGGAGCGGGAACGGCGACGTACGGAGTGAGTTCCGCCGCCAACTCGCCGTGGACGCGCGCCTTGAGCAGCGTGCCCTCCGCGGTGTGCTCCTCGGAGATCACCTCACCCTCGGTGTGCGCCCGCGCGACCAGCTTGCCGCGCGTGTAGGGCACGAGGGCCTCGATCTCGACCTCGGGCCGGGGCAGCTCGGTGTCGATGAGCTCCAGCAGTTCCTCGATGCCCTCGCCGGTGCGGGCGGAGACGGCGATGGCGTGCTTCTCCATGCGCAGCAGGCGCTGCAGCACCAGCGGGTCCGCCGCGTCCGCCTTGTTGATCACCACGATCTCCGGGACCTGGGTGGCCCCGACGTCGCGGATGACCTCGCGTACGGCGGCGAGCTGCTCCTCCGGTGCCGGGTGCGAGCCGTCGACCACGTGCAGGATCAGGTCGCTGTCGGCGACCTCCTCCATGGTCGAGCGGAACGCCTCGACCAGGTGGTGCGGCAGGTGCCGTACGAAGCCGACCGTGTCCGCCAGCGTGTACAGCCGGCCGCTCGGAGTCTCGGCCCGGCGCACGGTCGGGTCGAGGGTGGCGAACAGCGCGTTCTCCACCAGGACGCCCGCGCCGGTCAGGCGGTTGAGCAGCGAGGACTTGCCCGCGTTGGTGTAACCGGCGATGGCGACCGGGGGCACCTTGTTGCGACGCCGCTCCTGGCGCTTGACCTCGCGGCCGGTCTTCATCTCCGCGATCTCACGGCGCATCTTCGCCATCTTCTCGCGGATCCGCCGCCGGTCCGTCTCGATCTTGGTCTCACCGGGACCACGGGTGGCCATGCCGCCGCCCGCCGAGCCGGAGCCGCCGCCACCCATCTGCCGGGACAGCGACTGACCCCAGCCGCGCAGGCGCGGCAGCATGTACTGCATCTGCGCGAGCGCCACCTGCGCCTTGCCCTCTCGGGACTTGGCGTGCTGGGCGAAGATGTCGAGGATCAGGGCGGTGCGGTCCACCACCTTGACCTTGACGACGTCCTCAAGGTGGATGAGCTGGCCGGGGCTGAGTTCACCGTCGCACACGACGGTGTCGGCGCCGGTCTCGATCACGATGTCGCGGAGCTCCTGTGCCTTGCCGGAGCCGATGTACGTCGCGGCGTCCGGCTTGTCGCGGCGCTGGATGACGCCGTCGAGCACCAGCGCGCCCGCCGTCTCGGCGAGTGCGGCCAGCTCCGCGAGGGAGTTCTCCGCGTCCTGCGCCGTGCCCGACGTCCACACGCCGACGAGGACCACACGCTCCAGTCGCAGCTGCCGGTACTCGACTTCGGTGACGTCTTCGAGCTCGGTGGACAGCCCCGCGACACGACGCAGTGCCGCTCGCTCGGAGCGGTCGTACTGTTCGCCGTCCCGCTCCGTGTCGATCTCGTGGCTCCAGGCGACGTCCTCTTCCATCAGGGCATCGGCCCGAAGACCGTCGGGGTGAGTGTGCGCGAGGCTCTGCGCGTCCTGGGAAAAGGAAGAAGAGGAGGTCATTGGATCCTTACGTCGCTGGGCTGTCGGAAAGAGGGACGGACGCCGTGTCCGTCACCTGTCTCAACGCGGGAGACGGTTCCAGGATTCCCGTGGGTGCCCCAGGGCAATCCTCGGGGGTTCGGCGGCCGGTCGGACGGCCCGCGCCGTCGACCTGAAGATGGTCGCACGGTACGGGCCGTCTCGTCATCCGAGTTCTTCGCGGGCGGCCGCGACCGGCTGCTTCCGCGCCGCCCGCGCCTTCTGGACCGGCTGGACCTTCCAGTCCGGGTGGCCCGGCATCGGCGGCGTCTTTGGGTCGTAGAGCCAGGCGTGCAGGAAGCCGCTCAGGTCGCGCCCGGAGACCTCGGAGGCGAGGGCCACGAAGTCGGCCGTGGTCGCGGTGGAGTCCTGGTACCTGTGCAGCCAGGTGCGCTCCAGCTCCTCGAACTTCGGCTCGCCGATCTCCTGGCGCAGCGCGTAGAGGGCCAGGGCGGCCCCGTCGTACACCACGGGGCGGAAGATGCTGATCTTCTCGCCGGGTGCGGGCGCCTTGGGAGCGGCGGGCGGGCCGCCGGCCGCGCGCCACGCGTCCGAGCGCTGGTAGGCGGCCTTCATCCGCTTCTCCATGGGCTGGTGGCCCTTCTCCTGCGCGTACAGCTCCTCGTACCAGGTGGCATGACCTTCGTTGAGCCAGACGTCGGACCAGGTGCGCGGGCTGACGCTGTCACCGAACCACTGGTGGGTCAGCTCGTGGACCATGATCGACTCGACGTACCACTTCGGGTAGCCGCTGCGCAGGAACAGCTCTCTTTCGAAGAGGGAGAGCGTCTGCGTCTCGAGTTCGAAGCCGGTGGTCGCGCCCGCGACGAGCAGGCCGTAGTTCTCGAAGGGGTAGCGGCCGACCTTCCGTTCCATCCAGGCGATCTGGCCGGGTGTCTTGTCGAGCCACGGTTGCAGCGCCTCACGGTCCTTGGCCGGGACGACGTCGCGTACCGGAAGTCCGTGCGGGCCCCGCTGGTGGACGACGGCGGAGCGGCCGATCGAGACCTGGGCGAGTTCGGTGGCCATGGGGTGGACGGTGCGGTAGGACCACCGGGTCGTGGCGCCGGCCCGGGTGCGGGTGAGCGGCAGCCCGTTGGCGACGACGGTGAGGCCCTTGGGGGCCGTGATGTGGAAGGTGAACAGCGCCTTGTCGGAGGGGTGGTCGTTGCACGGGAAGACGCGGTGCGCGGCGTCGGCCTGGTTGGCCATCGCCAGGCCGTCCTTGGTGCGCACCCAGCCGACCTCCTCCTTCTTGCTCGGCATGGGATCGCTGGTGTGCCGCACGGTGATGTGCAGCGGCTGGTCGGGGCCGACCGGCCGGTCAGGGGTGATCACCAGGTCCTCGGCGCTGGTGGCGAAGGAGGCGCGGGCGCCGTTGACCTCCACCGAGCGCACGGTGCCGTGCGAGAAGTCGAGGTTGATCCGGTCGAGCCGCTCGTTGGTGCGTGCGTCGATCTTGGTGACGGCGTCGAGCGGCTTGCGGTTGTCGCCGCTGTAGGTGAGAGCGATGTCGTACGACTGCACGTCGTATCCGGGGTTGCCCAGGTAAGGGTAGAGCCGGTCGCCGATACCGAGCGGGCCCGCGGGACGGGGCGCGGCCGCGGCGATCAGGGTGAGGCAGGCACCGGCGGCGAGCAGCGCGGCGGCACGTGGGGGGCGGGAACTCAGCAGCACGGACCACGGCTATCAGCGTGCGCGGCCGCACCCCGGGCGGCACGCGCACGGACCACCCGAACGAGGGCCCGCGGAGTTCACGGGGGAGCCCGGGCGCCCTGACGAGTCCCCGCTTTCGCCTACAGGGCTCCTGCCGCGGCGTGCTGGGCGCGCCCGACGTCGTACACGCCGGGCACGTCGCGCATGGCGCGCATCAGGGCCTGGAGGTGGTCGGGCTCGGTGAGCTGGAGCGTGTACGTGTGGCGTACGCGGCCCTGGGAGGGCGGCTCGACGGTCGCGGAGATGATGGCCACGCCCTCCAGCGCTATGGCCTCGGTGAGGTCGGCGAGCAGATGCGGGCGGCTGAAGGACTCGGCGAGCAGCGTCACCCGGTACTCGGCGTTCTCCTCGTCCGCCCAGCGCACGCCGACCTCGTCGCGTCCCGCGCTCTTCATGCGCGCCGCGCCGGGGCAGGCGACCCGGTGCACGGCGACGACGCCACCGCGCACGGCGAACGCGGTGACCTCGTCGGGCGGCACGGGCGTGCAGCAGCCCGCCAGGCGGACGGTGGCGCCCTGCCGGTCGACCACGGCGTTCGTGGCCGTGGGACGGGCGGAGGGGCCGCTGTAGGGCGCGCGCGGCGCCGGATCGGTGGCCCTGGGGCCTTCGGGGTGGGCGGCCAGCCAGCGGCGGATGGCGATGCGCGCGGCGGGCGTACGGGCGTGGTCGAGCCAGGCGCGGGACGGTTCGGGGGCCGACTCGCCGTCCATCTGGTTCATCAGGAGCTGCACGGTGTCGCCGTCGCTCAGGACGGTGCCGAGCGCCGCCAGGCGGCCGTTGACGCGGGCGCCGATGCAGGCGTGGGCGTCGTCTCCGTACTGCGCGTACGCGGCGTCGACACAGCTGGCGCCCGCGGGCAGGCCCAGGGCCGTGCCGTCGGTCCTGAACACGGTGATCTCGCGGTCCTGCGCCAGGTCCTCGCGGAGCGTCGACCAGAACGTGTCCGTGTCGGGCGCGGCGCGCTGCCACTCAAGGAGCCGGGAGAGCCAGCCGGGGCGTGTGGGGTCGGAGCGCTCCCCGGTCTCGCCGGCCGCGCCGTCGGCGTTCTGCTGCTCCTCGCCGGAGGGGGTGTACGGGTTGCCGAGCGCGACGACGCCCGCCTCGGCGACCTTGTGCATCTGGTGCGTACGGACGAGGACTTCCACGACCTCGCCGTCCGGGCGGGCGACGGCGGTGTGCAGAGACTGGTAGAGGTTGAACTTCGGTACGGCGATGAAGTCCTTGAACTCGGAGACGACCGGGGTGAAACAGGTGTGCAGTTCGCCCAGCACGCCGTAGCAGTCCGCGTCCTCCTCGACCAGGACGAGCAGACGGCCGAAGTCGGCGCCGCGCAGCCGGCCGCGTTTTCGGTGGACCCGGTGGACGGAGACCAGGTGGCGCGGGCGGATGAGGACCTCGGCGGTGAGGCCCGCGTCGCGCAGGACGCCGCGCATCTCCTCGGCGATCTCGGCGAGGCAGTCGTCGCCGCGCGCCGCGTCGGCGGCGATGAGGGCCTGCGTGCGGGCGTACTCCTCGGGGTGCAGGATCGCGAAGACGAGGTCTTCGAGTTCGGTCTTGAGCGCCTGGACGCCGAGCCGCTCGGCGAGCGGGATGAGGACGTCGCGGGTGACCTTGGCGATCCGTTCCTGCTTCTCCGGGCGCATCACTCCCAGGGTGCGCATGTTGTGCAGGCGGTCGGCCAGTTTGATGGACATGACCCGCACGTCGTTGCCGGTGGCGACGAGCATCTTGCGGAACGTCTCGGGCTCGGCCGCGGCGCCGTAGTCGACCTTTTCGAGCTTGGTGACGCCGTCGACGAGATAGGCGACCTCGGTCCCGAACTCGCGGCGCACCTGGTCGAGCGTCACGTCCGTGTCCTCGACGGTGTCGTGCAGCAGGGAGGCGGTCAGCGTCGTCGTCTCGGCGCCCAGCTCGGCCAGGATCAGTGTCACCGCGAGCGGGTGCGTGATGTACGGCTCGCCGCTCTTGCGCATCTGGCCGCGGTGCGAGGACTCGGCGAGCACGTAGGCGCGGTGCAGCGGTTCCAGGCGGGCCTGCGGGTGGTGCGCGCGGTGTGCCTCGACGACGTGGCCGATGGCGTCCGGGAGGCGGTCGCGGGCGGCGGGGCCGAGGAGCGCGGCGCGGCCCAGGCGGCGCAGATCGATCCGGGGGCGGCCGCGTCTGCGCGGGGCTCCGGGCATCAGTGGCCCGGGGGTTGCGGGATTGGTCGCCTCCGCACTCATGAGCACCTCCGGCTGGGTCGACCGGCGGCGGGCTGGCGGGGGCACCCGTCCGGACCGGTGCTTGATGCTACCGAGCCCATCACGTGGCGCAGCCCCGCTCTCGCCGAGCGTGAAACGGATCACCCATTCGAGCGAAGGTTCACGGGTTTACGGTTTCGACGGACGCGAACCAGTCCGCGTCGATCACGCCTTCGGCCACGATCACGGCGGGCCCGGTCATCTCGATCTGACCGTCGGGCCGCTCGGTGATGCTCAGCCGGCCGCCGGGCAGATCGATCTCGTACGTCACCGGGCTCCCGGTGACGGCCGGGTCGACGCCGTCCCTGCGGGCCGCCGCGACGGCGACGGCGCAGGCGCCGGTGCCGCAGGAGCGGGTCTCGCCCACGCCCCGCTCGTGCACGCGCATGGCGACGTGGCGGGGGGCGCGGTCGACGACGAACTCGACGTTGACCCCCTGCGGGTAGGCGCTCGCCGGGGCGAACGGCGGCGGGTCGTACAGCGGGCCCGCCTGGGCGAGGTCGTCGACGAAGGCCACCGCGTGCGGGTTGCCCATGTCCACGTGGCGCGCGGGCCAGGTGTGGTCGCCGACCGTGACGGTGACCTCCCCGGCGGGAAGAGCCGCGCGCCCCATGGAGACCGTGACCAGGCCCTCCTTGTCGAGGTGGACGTGCTTGACACCGCCGCGCGTCGCCACGGCGAGGTCGCCCGTGGTGACGTACCCGGCGTGCTGGAGATAGCGGGCGAAGACGCGCACGCCGTTCCCGCACATCTCGGCGATCGAACCGTCCCCGTTGCGATAGTCCATGAACCACTCGGCCTCGGCGGCCATGTGCGCGGCGTCCGGGTGGGCGGCACTGCGCACGACGTGCAGCAGGCCGTCGCCGCCGATGCCCGCCCGGCGGTCGCACAGCGCGGCCACGGCGCTCGGCGGCAGCGCCACGGCGTTCGCCGGGTCCGGGATGATCACGAAGTCGTTCTCGGTCCCGTGACCCTTGAGGAAACTGGTCATTCGTCGATCGTACGGGGTGGGTCCGGCGGTCGGGTCAGCGGAGTCGCGCCACACGCCACACGGCGAGCACCGCGGCGACCCCGACGACGACCACGTACCCGCCGACGACGCGCCAGTCGGGCCAGCGGCCCGAGCCGCGCGGGGGCAGTCCCGGCAGCGTGTAGCCGACCCGCCGGGCCGCCATCAGGCCCCAGCCCGCGGCGCAGCAGCTGATCAGCACGCCGAGCATCGCGACGACCGCGCCGCCGTCGCCGAACTCGAAGAACAGCGGGAACGCGAACATCAGTGAACCGACGGTGGCCAGGATCACGATCGGCGCGAGTTGCCAGATCCGCAGCCGCCGCTGCGGGCGCAGCTCGACCTCGACCTCGGCGCCCTCCTGCTGGGCGGCGAGCTCCTCGGCGCTCGGCCCGTCGGCGATCACGCTGTCAGGGGTCGCCGCGGGGCCGTCGGAGCTGAGCTGCTCCTCGCCCGGTGCGGTGTCACGAGGGCCGGCCTCCATCGCCACGCGCCCTCCCATGGTGGACTCCACTTGTCGATCGATGGTCGATGATGGCACGGCCCGACAGGCCGCGATGGCGGCCAGAGCGTCCCGATGCCATCACGTGATCAGGCTGTAACCGGTCGTTCGACCAACGACAGCGCACGGCCCGGGAGTTCCCCGCGCGCGTGAGCCGCCCCACTGAGCCAGTGCACGCGGGGGTCGCGCCGGAACCATGAGTCCTGACGGCGCGCGAAGCGCTTGGTGGCGCGTACGGTCTCGGCGCGCGCCTCGTCCTCGGTGCACTCCCCCGCGAGCGCCGCGAGCACCTGCTGGTAGCCGAGAGCGCGCGACGCGGTGCGCCCCTCGCGCAGACCTCTGGCCTCGAGGGCGCGCACCTCGTCGACCAGTCCGGTCTCCCACATGCGGTCCACGCGCGCGGCGATGCGTTCGTCGAGTTCGGGGCGGTCGACGTCGACGCCGATCTGGACGGTGTCGTAGACCGAGTCGTGCCCCGGCAGGTTGGCCGTGAACGGTTTGCCGGTGATCTCGATGACCTCAAGGGCGCGCACGATGCGCCGTCCGTTGCTCGGCAGGATCGCGGCGGCGGCCTCCGGGTCGGCCACGGCGAGCCTGGCGTGCAGCGCGCCGGAGCCGCGCACCGCCAGCTCGTCCTCGAGGCGGGCGCGCACCTCGGGGTCGGTGCCGGGGAACTCCAGGTTGTCGACGGCACCCCTGACGTAGAGGCCGGAGCCGCCGACCAGGACGGGCCAGCGGCCGGCGGCGAGCAGGCGGTCGATCTCCGCCCGGGCGAGCCTCTGGTACTCGGCGACGCTGGCGGTGACGGTCACGTCCCAGATGTCGAGGAGGTGGTGGGGCACGCCGCCGCGCTCCTCGGCCGTCAGTTTCGCGGTGCCGATGTCCATCCCTCGGTACAACTGCATGGAGTCGGCGTTGACGACTTCGCCGCCGAGTTCCTTCGCGAGGAAGACACCGAGATCCGACTTTCCTGCCGCGGTCGGACCGACGACGGCGATGACCCGCGGGGCGGGAGCTGCGCTACTCACCGTCCCAGTCTCGCAAACCCCGTGCATGGTTCACGAACGAGCTACGTGACGCGGCGCATCCGGGGTCGTTGCCTGTTGCGAGGTTCCGGCCGCCGGTTTCTGAGAACCGGGAACCCGGGGTGCCGCAACGGGACGCACCGGGCGGGGCGGGATTTCGCCCGCACGAGTACCGTATGGAGTTGAAATGGGCGTTTTTGCCATGTTCCGCCGGAAGGCCAAGGAGAGCGACGCGGTGACGTCGGCCGAGGTGGAGGCCGTCGCCGCGTCGGCGGACGAGCCGGAAGCCGAGGGTGGACAGGGTTCGGACGGTGCGAGCGGGCCGGCCGCCGAGGCCACTGAGGCGGCAGGAGCCACCGAGGCCGCGCCGGAGGCCGAGGAGCGCCCGGCGGGCGAGGAGGCACAGGCCGCCGAGGCGGTCGAGTCCGCCGCCGCGGAGGGGGTCGAGATCCCGAAGCAGCAGTCCGCGGAGCGGGCCGCTGACAGCGAGGCCGGCGAGGGCGCCCGGAAGTAGCCACGCCGCCTCTGCGGCGTCCTGACCTCGGCGCAGCCCGGTGCGGACGGCCGTGAAGCCACGCGGCTTCACGGCCGTCGCCGTGTCCGATGCCTTCGCCGGGCGCCGCGGCGCTACGTCCAGGAGGCGACGAAGTAGCCCACGCCGTACGGCGCGTCCTCGTACAGGAGCCGGGCGGCGCCGTGGTCCTTTCGCCGGCCACCGGTCAGCATCTGCCAGGCGCCGCGGCCGGAGATCTTCAGCTCGCGCGCCAGCCGGTCGTCCAGGGACCTCAGATAGCCGTCCGCGTCCAGGGTCCGCAACGCCTGAGCGATCCGCGCGTCCACATCCTCGGCTCGCTCGTCCAGGTAACCAGGGGCCTTCAGGGTGCGGCACGCGGTGCCGTCACCCATGACGAGGAAGCCGACGCGTTCCTTGCCGGTGCGGCCGTCCGCGAGGCGTTCGCCCACGTCCACGTTGCCGGAGGCCGGACTGCCCGGCGCCACCTCGTAGCCCCGCGCCTCGCCCGCCCACCCCGCACGCGTGAGCAGCCACGCCCCGACTGCCAGCGACGACGGGAGCGTGGCCTCGACGGCGTGCTCGGCCGGAGCGCCGAGGTGAACGTCCAGGTCCACCCCGAAGGGGTGGAAGGAGCCGCGGGAACCCGGCCGGTGCGGGCCCGTGGCAGGACCCTCGCCGATCACCCACACCAGGTCGGGCCCGGCCGCGAGCACCGCCCCGACCGCTTCGTCGCACGCCGCACGCGCGGCGTCGAGCTCGGGAGCGGCGCCCGCCGCCACCTCGGGCACGAGCAGCGGCGGACAGGGGCACACGGCGGCGGCGACAAGCATGATCGGCAGCCTACTGCCCGTCGGTCACTCGGCGACGGCGCAGCCCCCGGTCGCGGCGGGCAGCGGCGCGGGCACGCCCACCTGGGGCAGGCCGAGCATGACGCCCTGCTTCTTGTCCCGCTCCTCCTGGTTGCGCTTCTCCCACGCGTCACCCGCTCGCGTGTGCCGGACGTTCAGGACGTCCCCCTCGGCGAGCAGGTGGTGGGGCGCCGCGTAGGTGATCTCGACCGTGACGACGTCGCCGGGGCGCACGTCCTGGCCGGGCTTGGTGAAGTGCACCAGGCGGTTGTCGGGGGCCCGGCCGGACAGGCGGTGGGTGGCGCCGTCCTTGCGCCCTTCGCCCTCGGCGACCATGAGGTCCAGGGTGCGGCCGACCTGCTTCTTGTTCTCCTCCCAGGAGATCTCCTCCTGGAGGGCGACGAGGCGCTCGTAGCGCTCCTGCACGACCTCCTTGGGGATCTGGTCCGCCATCTCGGCGGCCGGGGTGCCGGGACGCTTGGAGTACTGGAAGGTGAAGGCCGCGGCGAAGCGGGCCTCGCGCACGACGTGCATGGTCTGCTCGAAGTCCTCCTCGGTCTCGCCGGGGAAGCCCACGATGATGTCGGTCGTGATGGCCGCGTGCGGGATGGCCTCGCGGACCTTCCTGATGATGTTCAGGTACCGGTCCTGGCGGTAGGAGCGACGCATCGCCTTGAGGACGGTGTCCGATCCGGACTGCAGCGGCATGTGCAGCTGCGGCATCACGTTCGGGGTCTCGGCCATGGCGGCGATCACGTCGTCGGTGAAGTCGCGCGGGTGCGGGGAGGTGAAGCGGACCCGCTCCAGGCCCTCGATCCCTCCACAGGCGCGCAGCAGCTTGCTGAATGCCTCGCGGTCGCCGATGTCGGAGCCGTACGCGTTGACGTTCTGGCCGAGCAGCGTGACCTCGCACACGCCCTCCGAGACGAGAGCCTCGACCTCGGCGAGGATGTCACCGGCCTTGCGGTCCCTCTCCTTGCCGCGCAGCGCCGGGACGATGCAGAAGGTGCAGGTGTTGTTGCAGCCGACGGAGATCGACACCCAGGCCGCGTACGCGCTCTCGCGGCGCGTGGGCAGCGTGGACGGGAACGCCTCCAGGGACTCCGCGATCTCGACCTGTGCCTCTTCCTGAACGCGGGCGCGCTCCAGCAGGACGGGCAGCTTGCCGATGTTGTGCGTGCCGAAGACGACGTCCACCCAGGGAGCCTTCTTCACGATGGTGTCGCGGTCCTTCTGGGCGAGGCAGCCGCCGACGGCGATCTGCATGCCCGGGCGCGACGCCTTCCTGGGGGCGAGCCGGCCGAGGTTGCCGTAGAGCCGGTTGTCCGCGTTCTCGCGCACCGCGCACGTGTTGAAGACGACCACGTCGGCGTCCCCGTCGGAGCCCTCGGGCGCGCGGACGTACCCCGCGCCCTCCAGGAGGCCGGACAAGCGCTCGGAGTCGTGGACGTTCATCTGGCACCCGTAAGTGCGCACTTCGTAGGTCTTGGGTGCGGGAACGTCCACTGCCGGGCTCCGGTCGCTGCTGATGGTCATGCGTCAAGGGTAGGCGCTCGCGCGGACCCGTTTTCCCGGTGGCACCCTCTCCCCCCGCCCGTAGGTCATGGAGCCCCATGCGGCTATATTTTGAACGCGTTCAATTCACTGGACGCGTTCAGGACGCGAGGGGGAAACCATGAAGGTCGTTCTGCCGGGCGGCACCGGCCAGATCGGCGGCGTGCTGTGCCGCGCGCTCACGGCGGCGGGACACGAGGTCGTCGTGCTCAGCCGGAACCCGCACCGCGCGAGCCCGCGCCCCGCCGATGCCCGCCACGCGCGCGTGGCGGCGTGGGACGGACGCGCGTACGGCCCCTGGGCGCGGGAGATCGACGGCAGTGACGTCGTCGTCAACCTCGCCGGGCGCAGCGTCAGTTGCCGCTACACACCCGAGAACCTCAAGGCCATGATGGATTCGCGCGTCGAGTCGGCGCGGGCCGTCGGCGAGGCCGTCGCCGCCGCGGCACGGCCGCCCGCGCTCTGGTTGCAGATGAGTACGGCGACGATCTACGCGCACCGCACGGACGCCGCGAACGACGAGGAGAACGGCGTCATGGGCGGCACGGAACCCGGCGTGCCGGACTACTGGGCGTACAGCGTGGACATCGCAAGACAGTGGGAGCGCGCGCAGGAGGAGGCCGACACCCCGCGGACCAGGAAGGTCGCCCTGCGCGCGGCCATGGTCATGAGCCCGGACCCAGGCGGCGTCTTCGACGTGCTGTCCTGGCTGAGCAGGCTCGGCCTCGGCGGCCCCGTGGCGGGCGGCGGCCAGTACGTCTCGTGGATCCACGACCAGGACTTCGTCCGCGCGGTGGAGTTCCTGGTGGAGCGCGACGACCTCCGCGGCCCGGTCAATCTCGCCGCGCCGCGTCCGCTGCCGCAACGGGACTTCATGCGCACGTTGCGCCGCGCCTGGCGCGTGCCGGTCGGCCTTCCCGCCACGCGGTGGATGGCCGAGCTGGGAGCGTTCGCGCTGCGCTCCGACACGGAGCTGCTGCTCAAGAGCCGCCGGGTGGTGCCCGGACGCCTCCTGGAGGCCGGGTTCGATTTCGAGCACGCGTGGTGGGACACGGCAGCACGGGATCTCGTGCGGCGCCGCCGACGACGCTGACGGGCAGAGCCCGGCGAGGCAGGGGCGGTGCGCAAGGGCCGGTCAAGGACCGACCGGCGTCGTGCCCGCTCTGTGACCCCATCGGGATTCGACGGACCTAGTCAGCCGCGGGTACTGCTGGCAGGATCGCCGCCATGCCGCAGCCCTTCCGCCTCCCGTCGCGTCTCGCCCGCCGCGGTGCCCTCCTGGGTGCCGGGGCCGTGCTGGTCGTGCTCGGGCTTCTGGTGTGGTGGCTGGTGCCGGGAGGCGGACGGACGCCGAGCGGGCGCGTGACGTTCAGTACGGGCACGCACACGGGCGTCTACGAGCGCTACGGGGCACTTCTGAAGAAGGAGCTGGCCCACGACCTCCCCGACGTCGATGTGACGCTGCGGGCCAGCCAGGGCTCGGGGGAGAACGTGCGGCGAGTGGCCACCGGCAAGGCCGACTTCACCATCGCCGCGGCCGACGCGGTCGCCGAGTACCGGCGCGAGCACCTGCCCGGCGCGGACCGGCTGCGCGGCTGCGCACGCCTCTACGACGACTACATGCAGCTCGTCGTGCCCCGCTCCTCGTCCGTGAAGTCCGTCGCCGACCTGCGGGGCAAGCGGGTCGCGGTGGGCGGGCGCAGCTCCGGGGTACGGCTCATCGCCGATCGGCTGCTGTCCGCGGCGGGGCTGGACATCAACCGCGACATCACGGCCGTGGGCATCGGCATAGACGCCATGCCCGGTGCCCTGGAGTCCGGAGACATCGACGCGTTCTTCTGGTCGGGCGGACTGCCCACCACGCATGTGCGCACCCTGTCCGAGCATTTCCCCGTCCGCCTGGTCGAGCTCGGCAGCCTGGTCGACAGGCTCCACCAGCAGGGCGGGACGGCCCGCTACTACCGCGCCGCCGTGATGCCCGCCGACGCCTACCCGGCAGCGCAGCGCGGGCAGCCGGTCACCACGCTGGCCGTGGCGAACCTCCTGGTGACGACCGACCGCATGAGCCCCGAACTGACCGAAGAGGTCACCCGTACGGTCATAAGCAGCCGTGACCGCATCGGCGCCGTGGTGCACGCGGCGCAACTCGTCGACCTGCGCACAGCCATATACACCGACCCGCTGCCCCTGCACGAGGGCGCACGCCGCTACTACCGCTCCGTCAAACCCTGAGCCGAGCCCCTGGCCCTCGGCAGCGGCGCGGTCCTCGGCACCCGCAGCGTCACCTTCAGGCCGTGCGGTTCATGGGGCGCGAAGGTGAGAGAGCCGCCCGACGCCGCGAGCAGCGCGCGGCAGATGGACAGGCCCAGGCCCGAGCCCTTGACGTTCTGGTGGTGGGGGCTGCGCCAGAAGCGGCGGCCGATCCGCGCGAGTTCGTCCTCGCGCAGTCCGGGGCCGCGGTCGGCGACCTCGATCACGGTGGTCGCGCCGTTGGCGCTCACCTTGACGAGCACCTCCTCTCCTTCGGGCGTGAACTTCAGCGCGTTGTCGATCACCGCGTCCAGGGCGCTGGACAGCGAGACCGGGTCGGCCCAGCCCGTCGCCGCCGGGCACCGCGCGACCAGGCGCACGCCCTTGCCCTCGGCGGTCGGGCGCCACGCGTCGGCCCGCTCGGCGGCCAGTTCGCCGATGTCGGTGAGCTGGAGGTCCGCCGCGGCGTGCTCTGCGAGCGCCAGGTCGAGCAGGCCGTCGAGGACCGAGGCCAGGCGTTTTCCCTCGGTCCTCACGGAGGCGATCTCCTCGTTGCCCTCCGGTAGTTCGAGGGCCAGGACGTCGATGCGCAACAGCAGGGCGGACAGCGGATTGCGCAGCTGGTGGGAGGCGTCGGCGACGAAGGCGCGCTGCTGTTCGAGCACCTCTTCGACGTGGTCGACCATCTCGTTGAACGACCGGGCCAGGCGCCTGAGTTCCGGCGGGCCGCCGGCCGCGGCGACCCGCGACTTGAGGCGGCCGGTGGCGATGTCGTGCGTAGTGGCGTCCAAGACGCCCACCGGCCGCAGGATCCACCTGGTCAGCCGGAGCGCCGCGCCGACCGCGAGCAGCATCGCCGCCGCCTCGCCCGCCGCGATGACCAGCCAGCCGCGCAGCGTCTTGGCACGCATCGCACCGGTCGGCGAGTCCGTGACGACGACGGCGACCACGTCGCCGTCCCTCACGACGGAGGAGGCGACCACGAGACGGCCGCGCTGCCACGGCCACACCTGTGCCGGGTCGTGGCTGCCGCGCGAGTACAGCGCCTCGTCGAACGCGTCGCGCACCGGGCCGCTTCGCGGCACCGAGAAGTTCCCGGGAGCGTGCGCCATGGGTGTCCGGTCGCGGTAGAAGACGCCCGCCCGGATGCCGTACACGTCCTGGTAGCGCGTCAGTTCGCTCTGCAGCGTCTCCTCCCGCTCACCCGCCTTGCGCGCGCCGCTCGCGTCCGCGCGCACGGTGACGTACTGGGCGAGCGAGGCGAACCGCGCGGTGTCGTCGATACGGTCGACGACGACCTTCTGCTGTTGAGCGGCGGCAAGGCTGGCCGCGAGCGGGAAGCCGAGCGCGAGAAGCACCCCGGCCATCAGGACGATCAGCAGGGGGAGAAGACGTGCGCGCACCTGGTCGCCTGCCGACGCGTGTTACGCGGCCGGAGCGACGAGCCGGTACCCGACGCCGCGTACGGTCTCGATGAGGGCCGGCCTGCGCAGCTTGGCACGCAGTGAGGCGATGTGCACCTCCAGGGTGCGCCCGGTCCCCTCCCAGCTGGTGCGCCACACCTCGCTGATGATCTGCTCCCTGCGGAAGACGACGCCGGGGCGCTGGGCGAGCAGCGCCAGCAGGTCGAACTCCTTGCGGGTGAGCTGCACCGTCTCGCCGTCCACCGTGACCTGGCGGGTGGGCAGTTCGATGTGGACCGTGCCGAGCCGCAGGCCGCTGCCGCTCGCCGCTGCCGTGTCGCCGTGGGCACCGCGCCGGCTGACCGCGTGGATGCGGGCGAGCAGTTCGCCGGTGTCGTAGGGCTTGACGACGTAGTCGTCCGCGCCCATGTTCAGCCCGTGGATGCGAGAGCGTACGTCGCCCCGCGCGGTCACCATGATGACCGGGGTCGACGTGCGCTTGCGGATCTTGCCGCAGACCTCGTAGCCGTCCTGGTCCGGCAGCCCCAGGTCGAGCAGGACGACGCCGAACGCGGCCGCCTCCGGGACGAGCGCCCGCAGCGCCTCCTCCCCGCTGCGCGCGTGATGCACCTCGAAGCCGTGCCGGGACAGAACCGCCGTGAGGGCCGCCGCAACATGGTCGTCGTCCTCGACGAGCAGCAGTCTCATTCCGGCCCCCTCAGGTTCATCGTTCGTACAGTCCCGGCCCGCCCGGTGCGGATGTGCCCGCACGCACGTGTGCGGCGCACAAGGCATCCACGCCGATGGACAAGGACGACGTCAAGAGGGTTCCGGCCGTGCTCGCGTTCCGTTACGCAGCCGGTACTCGGACCGGGCCCGTCTGTCACGTAACGTGTCCGGTCGAAACCCCATCGTTATGCTCAATTTCCGCTCAGATGTAATGACGCTGGTCGCACCGCCTCATTACTGTCCTCCGCAACCGAGGAGGATGGAGCAACACCCGATGACCGAACTTTCGGTGACCAAGGACGTCGCGCCCCCCGCGGGCGACGCGCTGGTCGCGTTGAGTCACGTCAACAAGCACTTCGGCGCGCTGCACGTGCTCCAGGACATCGATCTGACCATCGCGCGAGGCGAAGTCGTCGTCGTCATCGGCCCGTCGGGTTCCGGAAAGTCCACCCTGTGCCGCACGATCAACCGTCTGGAGACCATCGACTCCGGCTCGATCACCATCGACGGCAAACCGCTGCCCCAGGAGGGCAAGGAGCTCGCCCGGCTGCGCGCGGACGTGGGGATGGTGTTCCAGTCCTTCAACCTCTTCGCGCACAAGACCGTGCTCGAGAACGTGACACTGGGGCAGATCAAGGTCCGCAAGGCGGACAAGAAGGAAGCCGAGGAGAAGGCTCGCGCGCTTCTCGACCGGGTCGGTGTCGGCGCCCAGGCGGACAAGTATCCGGCGCAGCTCTCGGGCGGGCAGCAGCAGCGGGTCGCCATCGCGCGGGCGCTGGCGATGGGCCCGAAGGTGATGCTCTTCGACGAGCCGACGTCGGCGCTCGACCCGGAGATGATCAACGAGGTCCTCGAGGTGATGCAGCAGCTCGCCCGGGACGGCATGACGATGGTGGTGGTCACGCACGAGATGGGCTTCGCCCGGTCGGCGGCCAACCGCGTGGTCTTCATGGCGGACGGCCGGATCGTCGAAGAGGCGTCCCCCGACCAGTTCTTCAGCAATCCCAGCAGCGACCGGGCCAAGGACTTCCTGTCGAAGATCCTGCACCACTGACACCCCACTGACACCCCACGCGCGCGTGCTCGACACGGTCGCACCACGCGCGCGTGCCACGCGTGCCGCGTGTGCCAGGTGCCCGCCCCGCTCGTCCCACCCCGCTCCGCTCGTCCCGCTCCGCTCGTCGACGCTTCGCTGATTCCGCGTTTTCCCGATACCAAGTACCAAGGATGTTCACCATGAAGCGCCGCAAGGTCACCGCGGCGGCCTCCGTCGCCCTCGCACTCGCCGTCACCGCTACCGCCTGCGGCGGCAGCAAGAACGACAACGGTTCGTCCGGCGGCAAGAAGATCACCATCGGCATCAAGTTCGACCAGCCCGGCCTCGGCCAGAAGACCCCGGACGGCACGTACACGGGCTTCGACGTCGACGTCGCCACCTATGTCGCCAAGCAGCTCGGTTACAAGGCGAGCGACATCCAGTGGAAGGAGGCCAAGAGCGCCGACCGCGAGACGATGCTGCAGCGCGGTGACGTGGACTTCATCGCCGCCACGTACTCGATCACTCCCGAGCGTGAGAAGAAGGTCGACTTCGCCGGTCCGTACCTCCTGGCCCACCAGGACGTCCTGGTGCGCGCCGACGACAACTCCATCAAGAGCGCCAAGGACCTCAACAGCAAGAAACTGTGCTCGGTGACCGGCTCGACCTCGGCGCAGAACATCCGTGACACCCTCGCCCCCAAGGCCCAGCTGCAGAACTACGGCGGCTACTCCGAGTGCCTCACCGGCCTGGAGAACAAGGCCATCGACGCGCTGACCACCGACGACTCGATCCTCGCCGGTTACGCCGCGCAGAGCGCCTTCAAGGGCAAGTTCAAGCTGGCCGGCCTCAAGATGACGAACGAGAACTACGGCATCGGCGTCAAGAAGGGCAGCCCGCTCAAGGCCAAGATCAACAAGGCCCTGGAGAAGATGGTCGCGGACAAGTCGTGGCAGAAGGCCGTGGAGGCCAACTTCGGTCCGGCGAACTACCAGTACGAGCCCGCCCCGAAGATCGGCAACGTCGTCAAGTGACGTCGCCCCGGGGCGCGGCGGCCCGCCACGGACCGGCCGCCGCGCCCCGGGACCACCTGACAGCCCTCCACACACGCGGAAGCGCGGGAGATCGTGTTCGACTTTCTTGAAGGTTACGACCTGCTGGGAGCCTTCTGGGTGACGGTGCAACTCACCGCCCTCTCAGCCGTCGGCTCCCTCATATGGGGGACCCTGCTGGCCGGTATGCGCGTCGGCCCGGTCCCGCTGCTGCGCGGCTTCGGCACCGCGTACGTCAACGTGGTGCGCAACATCCCGTTGGTCGTCATCATCGTCTTCACCTCGCTCGGCCTCTACCAGACGCTGGGCGTCAGCCTCGGCTCGGACATCGTCAACACGACCAACTTCCGCCTGGCGGTGCTCGGCCTGGTCGCCTACACGTCGGCGTTCGTCTGCGAGGCACTGCGGTCCGGCATCAACACGGTGCCGGTCGGGCAGGCCGAGGCCGCCCGCGCCCTCGGGCTGAGCTTCGGCCAGGTGCTGACCCTGGTGGTGCTGCCACAGGCGTTCCGCTCGGTCGTGGGCCCGCTGACCAGCGTATTGATCGCACTCACCAAGAACACCACGGTCGCCTCCGCGATCGGTGTGGCCGAGGCCGCGGCCCTCATGAAGGACATGATCGAGAACGAGGCTCAGCTCATCCTGATCTCCGCCGTGTTCGCGTTCGGCTTCGTCTGCCTGACGCTCCCGACCGGTCTGATCCTCGGCTGGGTCGGCAAGAAGGCGGCGGTGAAGCGATGAGTTCCGTTCTCTACGACACTCCGGGTCCGCGGGCCAAGCGGCGCAACATCCTGTATTCGGTGGTCTTCCTGGTCGCCGCGGCCGCCGTGGCCTGGTGGGTCCTCTCCCAGCTCAGCGACAAGAACCAGCTGGACTGGGAGAAGTGGAAGCCCTTCTTCACCGACAGCCGCAGCTGGACGACTTACCTGTGGCCTGGCCTTGAGAACACGCTGAAGGCCGCCGCCATCTCGATGGTCATCGCGTTGCCGCTCGGCGCGTTCTTCGGCATCGCACGCCTGTCCGACCATCTGTCGGTGCGCATTCCGTCGACCGCGGTCGTCGAGTTCTTCCGCGCGATCCCGGTCCTGATCCTGATGATCTTCGCGAACGCGGCGTACTCCCAGTTCTCGAACCTGTCCTCCGACGAGCGGCCGCTGTACGCCGTCGTCACGGGCCTGGTGCTCTACAACTCCTCGGTCCTCGCGGAGGTCGTCCGTTCGGGCATCCAGGCCCTGCCCAAGGGCCAGTCGGAGGCCGCGTACGCCATCGGTCTGCGCAAGGGCCAGACGATGCGCTCGATCCTGCTGCCGCAGTCCGTGACGGCGATGCTGCCCGCCATCGTCAGCCAGCTCGTGGTCATCCTCAAGGACACCGCGCTGGGCTCGATCATCACGTACCCGGAGCTGCTGGCGGCCATCCGCCCGATGAGCGCCGCGTACGGGGCGAACACCATCGCGTGCTTCACGATCGTCGCCGTCATCTACGTGATCGTCAATTTCACTCTCACCACGTTCGCTTCGTGGCTGGAGAAGCGGCTTCGGCGCGGCAAGAAGTCCACCGGGGCAGTCCTCTCGGCGGCGCCGACGCCCGACGGCGCGGCTGTCTGAGCCGGACCTCCCGACACACCCAGCGGCCCGCCGGCCCGAGCGGCGGGCCGCTGTACTGTTCACCCGAGACACCCGGCGGGGCCACTCGACCGTTCCGGTACCACAGGGGCACAGGCGCCCCCGCCACTGCCACCGTCACTTGACGCAAGCACCGGCAATGGGTTGCATACGCTCTGTGAACGCGCACCCCGCTCCAACTGCCCGTCCTTGTACGTCCAGTACGCCGCCCGCGTCGCACCGCGGGATCCGCACCGGCGAGCTTTCCGGGGCAGGAGGCGCCGCGCCGTGGATCCGGTGATCGTCGTCGGTGCGGGGCCCGTGGGACTCGCGCTGTCGCTCGCCCTCGCGCGGCAGGGTGTGCCGTCCGTGGTGCTCGACGAGGGCCCCGGCAAGGATGAACAGCGGCCCGCCCGCACCGTCGTTCTGCGCGAGGACACCGCCGCGTTCGCCGAGCGGATCGCCGGCACGCCCTTCGACGCGCTCGGCGCCCGGTGGTCGGGCTGGCGCTCCATGCGCCGCAGGCAGGAGATGCGCGCGGTCACCTTCGGTCCTGAGCTGCCCGCCCCGCTGCATGTCGCCCAGCACGAACTGACCGGCGCGCTGCGCGAGGCCGTCCGGCGCGAACGGCTGATCAAGGTCGCCGTCGACAGCCGCCTCGACTCGATCGAGGAGGAGCGCACCGGTCTCACGGCACACACCCGCGGGCCCAAGGGCACGTGGTGGCGCGGCAGTTACCTGGTCGGCTGCGACGGGCCCCGTTCGACCGTGCGCAAGCTGCTCGACATCCGGTTCCCGGGCCGAACCGCGGTCGAGCGACACGCCGTGGCCGCGCTGCGGACGGAACTTCCGTGGCCCGGTGAGGCGTTGCTCCATCGGAACCCGCCGTGGCGTACCTCGGGGCCGACGGGCGCGGAGGCCGTGGCCCGCCCCCTCCCCGGCGGCGTCTGGCGCCTGGACTGGCTGCTGCCGCCCCGCAGCGACCTGGTCACCCCGGAGGTGCTCGTGGCACGGGTCCGGGAGACGCTCGCGGGGTGGTGCGGCGGCTCCACCCCGCCGTACGAACTCCTGGACACCGGCGTCCACACGGTCCACCACCGGCTGGCCCGACGCTGGCGCGTGGGCCGCGTCTTCCTCGCCGGGGACGCGGCACATCTGCTGGGCGCGCTCGGCACCCAGGGCCTGGACGAGGGGCTGCGCGACGCCGACAACCTGGCCTGGAAACTCGCTCTGGCCTGGCACGACGGCTCCCGCCGGGTGTCCGACTCGCTGCTCGACAGCTACCAGGCCGAGCGCCGTGCGGTCGTCGCCGGCCGGCTGCGCGCCGCCGACCAGGCGCTGCCGATACTGCGCGGCGGAAAGGGGCTGCGCTCCTACGTCCCCGGGTCCGCGCGCGGTCACGACGCGCTGCTCACGGACGGACATCTGGGGCTCGGCGTCCTCGGCGCGGCGGGAACGTACGCCGATTCCCCGCTCACTCCCCCGCGTACGGAGTCGCTGGCCGAGGTCGGCACGCCGGTCGCCGCGCCGGTGGCCGACGTGGAGGTGACCGATCCCGAGGGCTCGTTCGTACGTCTGCGCGACCGGCTCGGCCTCGGACGGCTGCTCGTCCTTCTCGTCGCTCCCGGCACCGGGGTGTGGGAGCGCAAGCACTGGATGTCGGCCGGTCTGATGCCCGGCCTCGCGGCCGCGGTCACGGCGCTGCCGCACGAGGCGGAGCTCCTGGTCGCGGAGAGCTACCCCGGCGCCGCCGCGCACACCGTGCTCCTGATCCGCCCCGACGGCCACCTGGTCACGGCGTTGAGCGGGGTGCAGCCCACAGAGCTCCGCGAAGCGGCCCGCATCGCCCTGGCCACCCCACCGCAACACGACGACGAGCCGTCCACCGGCCCGGCCGCCACGAAGCCGGGAGACCGCGCCCGGGAGTGAGAGCCGCGCGGGGCGGGACTTCGGAGCCGGTCCGACGGCGACAGGCGGGTGCGCCGGGCCTCCGGCGGGCCCGACCGGCATCCGGGAGTGGGGGGATGCCTTGGGCCGGGGGCATGGGCGCGGGACGGCAGCTCATCCACTCCACGCCGACAGCCCGCCCGCTCCACCAGGAGCAGCGAGCGAGGCCGCGCCCGACCCCGGTCCGCGAGAGGCGGGACGGCAGCACACGGCGGGTGGCGGCACAGGCGGCGACCGACAGGCGCGGCAAACGCACGCTGCGGCCGACCGGCTCTCAGCCGTCCCCGAAGCCCAGGTCCTCCGTCTCCTCGCCCTCGCCCTCCAGCGCCTGTCGCACCACTCTGAGCGCCATCCCCTCCGGATACCCCTTGCGGGCGAGCATGCCCGCAAGGCGCCGCAGGCGCTTGTCGCGGTCGAGGCCGCGCGTGGAGCGGAGCTTGCGGGCGACGAGTTCGCGCGCCGTCTCCTCCTCCTGCTCGGCGTCGAGCTGCCCGACCGCCTCGTCGATCACCGTGGAGTCCACACCTTTGGTGCGGAGCTCTCTGGCGAGCGCCCGCCGGGCCAGCCCCCTGCCGTGGTGCCGGGACTCCACCCACGCGTCGGCGAAGGCACTGTCGTTGATGAGGCCGACCTCCTCGAACCGTGACAGCACTTCCTCGGCGACCTCGTCGGGGATGTCGCGCTTGCGCAGAGCTTCGGCGAGCTGGCTGCGCGTGCGCGGGGTCCCGGTGAGCAGACGCAGACAGATGTTCCGCGCCCGCTCCGCCGGGTCCCCGGACGGCTCCCCTCGCTCGGCCCTCGACGAGGGAGGGGAACCGTCGTCCTGTGACGCCCGGGATCCGTCGCCGAACCCGCCCCGGCGCCGCCCCCCGCGCGCTCCGGAGCCGCGCGCACGTCCACCGCGGCGCGGCCGGTCCGCCACGCCGTCCCCCGGTTCGACGTCGTGCCCGGCCTGCCCGTAAGGGGCGTCGTCGTACGCCCGGCCGCCTCCGCGCCCTTGCCTCTCGGGGGCTTCGGGACGGGCGTCGTACTCGGCCCACTCGGTTCGTCGCGTCACGGACTAGCTCTTGGCCGCCGCGGCCTTGGACTTGCCGCCCTTGGGAGCGGGCACCGCCTTGGCCGCGTCCTCAGCGGGGGTCGTGGCCGCCGCGTCCGCGCCCAGCTCGTCGCCCGGCTCCTCCGGGCGGACACCGACGCCCAGCTTCTCCTTGATCTTCTTCTCGATCTCGTTGGCCAGGTCGGGGTTGTCCTTCAGGAAATTGCGCGCGTTCTCCTTGCCCTGGCCGAGCTGGTCGCCCTCGTACGTGTACCAGGCGCCGGCCTTGCGGACGAAGCCGTGCTCCACGCCCATGTCGATCAGGCCGCCCTCACGGGAGATGCCCTGCCCGTAGAGGATGTCGAACTCGGCCTGCTTGAAGGGCGGCGCGACCTTGTTCTTGACGACCTTGCAGCGGGTGCGGTTGCCGACCGCCTCCGTGCCGTCCTTCAGGGTCTCGATACGACGGATGTCGATACGCACCGAGGCGTAGAACTTCAGCGCGCGGCCACCGGTCGTGGTCTCAGGGCTGTTGTGCACCATCACGCCGTCGACGAAGTAGTTGTGCGTACCGTCGACCTCGATGTCGAACTTCTTCATCGAGCGAGTCTGCGGCTTGACGTGGACGTCCAGGATCCGCGAGGCAACCAGTCGCTCAGTGGCGTCGGTGAACTGGGGCTTGATCGAGAACCGCCCGCGGAAGCGGGGCAGCAGCTTGTACTCCATCGACGGATGCACGTACGGCGCGATCACCTCCTGGAATCGCGCACTGGCCTCGGTACTGAACTGGAGGACCGAGACACCGCGGCTGCCGCTGACGCGCACCTCTACATCGAGCCCGTGCGTGTCGCGGAGGTAGTCGACAATGCGCTCGCGAGATCCCGGGCTCATTGCCTCGACACAGATTTCAATGCGCCCGGACCCGCCCTCGGTATGCCCCTGCAGTCCCTTGGAGCGGAGGGTGAGGCTGCCGTCGTCCATGTACCAGACAGCCAGGGCGAGCGGAGTGAGCGCCTTCAGGTGCTCCCAGGTGATGTGCTTCTTGCCGTCGCCGAAGTAGACGACCTCCCGGAGTTCGTCCAGTTCGGGAAGCGGGGTGAAGTCAGCGAAGACATGCCCCTTGTCATTCGTCGTTCGCGAGACGGGGATGTTTCCGAGCAGGGAGACCTTCCAGTCCAAGTACTCGGCCTGCCTCTCCCCGTGCCCCATTCGGAAGCGGACCCCGCTGCGGTCCCTACGATTGGGCGAGAGGTCCCCGTCACCCATGAGGGAGCCGAACACGACCTGTTCCTGCTGTTCGCTGAGGAGTTTGGGCTCGGTGATCAGCACTCGGTCTCCGGCGATGAGCTCACCGGCCTCACGCCATCCGCCCGGGGTGCGGATCAAGTGGTTCTCCGTCGCGGCGAACTGGGCGCGTCCGTTCTTGCCGGACTTGGCGACGGTGAACTGGAGGAACCGCTCGGCGTTGCCGTTGTCGAACCAGTTGGTGATACGGCGCGGCACGACACGGTCGGTTTCCGGGTCGTAGGAGAGGACCTCGACGTCCATCTTCTCGTTGACGATCTTGCCGATCTTCTCCTGCGAGCCGTCGGCAAGAGTGACCCTGGTCGAGTAGCTGAAGCACCCGAACATCACGCCGATCTTCTCGCGGAGCTGGTTGATGAAGATCGCGGTGGTCTTGGACTGGTTGAGCGCGCTGGTGATCTTCCGCAGCGCCTGGCTCATCAGACGGGCCTGAAGGCCGACGTGGCTGTCGCCCATCTCGCCCTCGATCTCCGCGCGCGGCACGAGCGCGGCGACGGAGTCGATGACGATGAGGTCGAGGGCGCCGGAGCGGACCAGCATGTCCACGATCTCCAGGGCCTGCTCGCCGTTGTCCGGCTGGGAGAGGATCAGGTTGTCTACGTCGACACCGAGCTTCTTCGCGTACTCGGGGTCGAGCGCGTGCTCGGCGTCGACGAAGGCGACCGATCCGCCGGCCCTCTGGGCGTTGGCCACGGCGTGCAGGGTCAGGGTCGTCTTACCGGAGGACTCCGGACCGTAGATCTCCACCACACGGCCGCGCGGCAGGCCGCCGACGCCCAGCGCCACGTCGAGCGCGGTCGAGCCGGTCGAGATGACCTCGATGGGCTCCTGGGTCCGGTCGCCCATGCGCATGACCGCGCCCTTGCCGAATTGCCGTTCAATCTGCGCGAGCGCGGCGTCGAGCGCCTTCTCGCGGTCGGTTCCTGCCATGGGTTCCACCCGGTTTGCTTGATTCGATCGCTTCACGTCAAAGACGCTAACGCCTGCCACTGACAATCGGCCCCGACGCCCGTCCGCCTGTGGATAACTCGAGGCCCCTCGCCCGGCCACCCTCTCCGAATCCCTTGTAATCCCTGGGAAGAGAGCCCCTGGACACCCCATGAGAATGGATGTTCGATTTTTGTGTCAAGCGCGCCACGCGACCGCGCCGCGCCCCCGTCGGGCCCTGCTCCCCGCGTCGTACGGCCGGTGTCTTCGCCCGGACGACGACCCCGTGGGCCGCCGCGGCGAACCTTGGCTTCATGGACACTCCCGCACACCGAGCCCCGCTCACCGGCACCGAGCGCGTGTGCCACACGGTCGCAGTGGTGCTGGTCACCTCCGGGCTCTTCCACCTCATCGTCTTCGCCGTCGACGGCGGACCGTGGGACGGCCCCGTCTCCTGGCGCAAGCCGTTCACCTTCGGTGTCTCCTTCGGGCTGACCCTCATGGCCCTCACCTGGGTGACGTCCTACCTGCGGACCGGGGCGCGGCCACGCAGCGTCCTGCTCATGGTGTTCGCGGCGGACTGCGTCCTGGAGGTCGGCGGCATCACACTCCAAGCGTGGCGCAAGGTGCCGTCGCACCTCGACATGGAGACGCCCTTCGACTCCGCCGTCTCGATGTCGCTCTCGGTGGGCGGCGGCGTCCTGGTCGTCCTGCTCACGTCCTTCGCCGTCAGCGCCTTCCGGAACCGGCCGGGCGGCCCCGTGGGAATGCCGTCGGCCATCCGCGCGGGATTCGCCCTGCTGCTGGTCGCCCTCGCGTCCGGCGCCGCGATGATCGCGCGCGGTGTGGTCCTCGCGCGGACCGGGCACCAGGAGGCGGCCTACCGCTCGACGGCCCCGCTCAAGCCGCTGCACGGAGTCAGCCTGCACGCCGTTCTCGTGCTGCCGCTCCTGGCGTGGTCGCTGTCGCACACCTCGTGGAGCGACCGCACCAAGGGGCGCGTGGTGTTGGCGGCTGTCGGGTGCTGCACGGCCGCCGTCGTCGCGACCGGGCTCCGCGCCGCCCTGACCTACTGACTGCCGGGCTCACCGGTGCGCCGCCGACGGCCGTGCACCCGGGGATCGTCGGTGACGTCGTACCGCTTCACGTACGCGCCCAGGAACGCCTGCAGCGTCGCCACCGCCGGGATCGCGATGAGCGCTCCCACCGCGCCGAGCAGCGCGGTGCCCGCGATGACCGCCCCGAAGGCGACCGCCGGATGGATGTCCACCGACTTCGCGGTCAGCTTCGGCTGCAGCATGTAGTTCTCGAACTGCTGGTAGACGACGACGAAGCCGAGCACCCACACCGCGTACCAGGGGTCCACGGTGAAGGCGACCAGCATCGGCAGGGCGCCGGCCAGATAGGTGCCGATGGTCGGGATGAACTGGGAGACCAGGCCCACCCACATGCCGAGCACGGGCGCGTAGGGCACGCCGAGCGCCTGGAGCAGGATGTAGTGCGCGATCCCGGAGATCAGCGCCATCAGGCCACGCGAGTACAGATAGCCGCCCGTCTTGTCGACGGCGATCTCCCAGGCGCGCAGGACCTCGGCCTGTTTGGCGGGTGGCAGCACCGAGCACAGGGCGCGCCGCAGCCGCGGCCCGTCGGCGGCGAAGTAGAACGAGAACAGCAGGACCGTGAGCAGCTGGAAGAGCCCGCCGAGCACCTGGGCCGAGACGTCCAGGACACCGGTCGCGCTGTTCTGGACGTACCTCTGGAGCCAGTCCGAGTGCAGCACGCTGTCCTGGACCGCGAGTCGGTTGAGGTCGGTGTGGAAGGTCTGGTTGATCCAGTTGATGACCTGGTCGAGATATTTCGGGAAGCTGTCGAACATGTCGACGATCTGACCCGCGAGCATCGAACCGAGCAGCACCATGAAGCCCAGGCCCGCGATGGTGACGGCGAGAAAGACCAGAGCGGTGGCCAGGCCACGCCGCATGCCGCGCGCCGCCATCCAGCTCACGGCCGGTTCCACGGCGAGCGCCAGGAAGAACGCGATCAATATGTTGATCAGCAGTCCGGTCAGCTGATGGAAGGCCCAGCTGCCCAGTTGGAAGCAGGCCACCAGGGCCAGGGCAAGGACCATGGCGCGTGGCAGCCAGCGCGGCATCCCCGCACGCGGACGGACCGGCTGACCCGGTGATCGCTCGGACGGTGTGCCGCCGGACGGTGCGGCGTCGCCCACCGTCTGGTCGCCCGCCGCCTGAAGGTTCTCGTCTGCCGTTGCCACGGAGCCAGTCTCGCCCACACCGCCCGCAAACGGCGCCTGCCCCTGTTCCGCCACCTTGTTCAGCGCTTCGCGGCCGGGACGTCCATCGTGGCGCACACCACACGCCAGACGTCCTTCGCCTCCCAGCCCGCGTCGAGCGCCTCATGAACCGTGCGCCCGCCGAGGCCCGCCATCACGTGATCGCGCGCGAACGTGTCGGCGTACCCGGACCCGAAGTGATCCGCCATTCGCTGCCAGAAGACCGTCAACCGCATGACACCAGTATCCCGCTCCTGAGGGTGCGACCCGTCCGAGCGGCTTGCCCGTGACGCATTCCGCTCTAGGTTCGGTGCATGGCCGAAAACGGAGCTTCCCCACTCCCCTCGTCAACGTCGGCGCACTCCCCGCTCTCGCGCGCCGAGGCGTTCATCTGGTCGACCGCGCGCGTGCTGGAACAGCGCCGCTTCGAGTACCACTTCCTGGGTGGTACGCGCGCGGCGGCCGATGCCGTCGAGACCGCCCTGGACGCGTACCGCAACGCCGACGGCGGCTACGGACACGCCCTGGAACCCGATCTGCGCGGTCCGGTCAGCCAGCCGCTGCACACCGCTCACGCGCTGCGTGTCCTGGACTCGATCGGACGGTGCTCGGGCCAGCGCGTGGAGCGCGTGTGCCGCTACCTCACCTCCGTGTCGACCTCGGAGGGTGCCCTTCCGGCGGTGCATCCCAGCCAGCGCGGCTATCCGTGCGCGCCCTTCGTGCCGGTCGTGGACGATCCGCCGGGCGAGCTGCTCGCCACGGGCCCGGTCGTAGGTGTGCTGCACCGCAACGAGGTGTGGCACGCCTGGCTGTTCCGGGCCACGGATTTCTGCTGGTCCGCCATCGAGTCGCTGACGACGTCCCACCCGTACGAGGTCGAGGCGGCCGTCGCCTTCCTGGACGGAGTGCCCGACCGCTCACGCGCGCGTGCGGCCGCGGACCGGCTCGGCCGCCTGGTGCGCGAGCAGCGCCTGGCGGTGCTCGACCCGGAGCACGAGGACGACTTCCCGCTCGCACCCGGGTACGCCCCCGGCGAGTACCACTTCCCGTACGACTACGCGCGGGCGCCCGAGTCGCTCGCGCGCTCCTGGTTCACCGACGAGGAGATGGCGCGCGCCCTCGACCACCTGCGGAGCGAGCAACAGGAGGACGGGGGCTGGCCGGTGCGCTGGCGCCGGTGGGCGCCCGGCGCGGCTCTCGAGGCACGCCCCATGGTGACCGTCGAGGCGCTGCGCACCCTGCGCGCGTACGGGCGCGAGCTGTAGCGCCTCCTCGGCGGCGTGCGGGGCGGGAGAGCCGTGCCGCCTCACCCGGTCAGAGCACGCGCCCCCGCGGTCACCAGCACGGCGGCCCCGACGACCACCAGGAAGGGTGCCCGCAGCACCAGGGCGACGGCCGCCGCTGCGAGCCCGACGGCCCTGGCGTCCAGGACGGGCGTGCGCCCGTCGGCGAACGCCTGCTGGGCGGTGAGCGCGGCGAGCAGCGCGACGGGCAACAGTGCCGCCAGGCGCTGCACCGCGGGTCGTTCGAGGGTCTCGGCGGGCACGAGCAGGCCGATGAGCTTGACCGCGTAACACCCCACCGCGGTCAGCGCGACGGCGGTCCAGATGTTCATCGGTTCCCCTCCTTCTTGAGGGTGTCGGCGGCGCCGCGACGCCGCCCGTCCGCGTACAGGACGAGGGGCGCGGACAGGGCGGCCGCGAGGACGGGGACCCCTGCGGGCAGCACCGGCAGGAGTCCGAGTCCCAGGACGACGGCGAGCCCCGCGACGACACGCTCCACCGTCGTCTTGAGCATCGGCGCGAGAAGCGCCAGGAACACGGCGGGCGAGGCGGCGTCGATCCCCCAGGCGTCCGTGTCGCCGAGCTTTTCGGCCCCCAGGGCACCGAGGAGTGTGGTCAGGTTCCACAGGACGTACAGGGTGAGGCCGGTGACGGTGAATCCGATGCGTGCGCCGCGCCGCGTCGGCTGGGCCAGGGCGACGGCCGACGTCTCGTCGATGACCCAGTGCGCGGCGAGGGGCCGCACCGCGCGCGGGAGCGCGAGCAACTGCGAAAGGCGCAGCCCGTAGAACGCGTTGCGCACACCGAGGAAGAAGGCCCCCGCCGCCGCTGTGAACGGATTGCCGCCCGCGGCGAGCGCGCCGACGAGCGCGAACTGGGACGCCCCGGTGAAGACCAGGAGGCTGAGCGCGCAGGTCTGCGGGGTGCTGAGGCCGCTGCCCGCCGAGGTCACTCCGAACGCGAGCCCGGACAGGCCGACGGCCACTCCGACGCCGAGTGCGTCACGGACGACGGCGGCGTCCGGCCGTCGCCCCGCTCCGGTGCGTCTGTCACCGTCTCTCGCCGCCGCGGGTGTGTCCCCGGGCGGGGGTGTGTCGCTGGGTATGGTCTGTTCTGCCACGTCGAGGACGCTACAGAGCTCCCCGCGCCGGGTTCTTGTACGTTCTTGCGGCCTCGCCGGTAGACGCCCGGGGGCACACCGACGATCTTGGTGAAGTGCCGGTTGAGGTGGGGTTGGTCGCTGAATCCGACGGCCAGAGCCACTTCGGCGGGCGCGCCGCCCGCCTCCAGGAGGCGTCGGGCGGCGCGGACCCTCGCGTCGGTGAGCCATGTGTGCGGCGGCATGCCGTAGGCGTCGCGGAAGGCGCGCAGGAGCGCGAACGGGCTGGTGTCGAGCTCGGTGGCGAGGGCGTCGAGGGACGGTGGGTCCGCCATGCGGTCCTGGAGGACGTCACGCGCGCGTGCCGCGGTGACGGCGCCTGCCGAGCGGCGCGGCCGGTGCCCGAGCGCCGTGCCGTGGGCGAGCAGCAGCCGGGCGAGGACGACCCGCAGCAGACTGCCGGCGGCCAGTGCGTTCCCCTGTTCGGCCGCCCGGTGCACGCCCCTGATCAGGTCCGAGGCGTGCGGGTCGGTGACGAGCGGTTCGGCGAAGCCCGCGGTGCCGCGGATCGTGGTGGTCTCGGCGGCGATCTCCGCGACGACCTCCGCGGACGGGTAGAGCGTGGCGTAGGACCAGCCGTCGGGGACGCCCGCGCGCGCCGTGTGCGCCACCTCCGGGTTGATCATCACGACGCTTCCGGGACCCGCGCGCAGAGTGCCGCACGGCAGGCCGACCTCCTCGACGCCCCCGGTGACGGCGCCGAGGACGTACCCGTCGTGGCTGTGCCGCGGGAAGGTGTGCCGCAGGTAGCGGGCGCGCAGCAGGTCGAGCCCCGGCAGCCGCTCGTGCTGCCAGTGCCGTGCCCATTCCCCGCCGTCCGCCACGCCTGTGATTCTGCGCCATGGCAGCGCGATCAACCAGTGGTTTTCGCAGGTCAAAGCCGTTGTCAGTGGGCGGGTGCAGGATGGAGGCATGGTCAGGTCCAGGCAGGAGGGCCCCGGCGCAGGGGACACCCGCGCAGCCCTCGACAGCTTCGCCCCCGCGACCCGCGGCTGGTTCACGGGGGCCTTCGACGCGCCCACATCCGCGCAGGCCGGAGCCTGGCGGGCGATCGACGAGGGCTCCGACGTACTGGTCGTCGCGCCGACCGGCTCGGGCAAGACACTCGCCGCGTTCCTGGCCGCACTCGACCGGCTCACGTCGACGCCGCCCCCCGCCGACCCGAAGAAGCGCTGCCGCGTCCTGTACGTGTCGCCGCTGAAGGCGCTGGCGGTCGATGTGGAGCGCAACCTGCGCAGTCCGCTGACGGGCATCCGCCAGGAGGCCGTCCGCCTCGGGCAGCCCGAGCCCGAGGTGAGGGTCGGCATCCGTTCCGGCGACACCCCGGCCGCCGAGCGCCGCGCGCTGGCCACCCGCCCGCCGGACATTCTGATCACGACGCCGGAGTCGCTGTTCCTGATGTTGACGTCGGCGGTGCGGGACGCGCTGACCGGTATCGAGACGGTGATCCTCGACGAGGTGCACGCGGTCGCCGGCACCAAACGCGGTGCGCACCTGGCGCTGTCCCTGGAGCGCCTGGACGAGCTGCTGCCCCGCCCCGCCCGTCGCATCGGCCTGTCGGCGACGGTCCGCCCCGTCGGCGAAGTGGCTCGCTATCTGTCGCCGCGGCGCAGGGTCGAGATCGTCCAGCCGCCGTCCGGCAAGGAGTTCGACCTGTCCGTCGTCGTCCCGGTCGAGGACCTCGGGGAGCTGGGCGGCTCGCCGGTCGCCGATTCCGGGCAGGAGGCCGAGCGACCGTCGATCTGGCCGCATGTGGAGGAGCGCATCGCGAACCTCATCGAGGCGCACCGTTCGACGATCGTGTTCGCCAACTCCCGCCGCCTCGCGGAGCGGTTGTGCAACAGGCTGAACGAGATCGCGTACGAGCGGGCCACCGGCGAGCCTCTGCCGGAGGACCATGCGCCCGCGGAGCTGATGGGCGGCTCCGGTGCCGCCAGGGGCGCACCGACCGTCATCGCACGCGCCCACCACGGCTCGGTCTCCAAGGAGCAGCGCGCCTTGGTCGAGGAGGATCTCAAGGCGGGCCGCCTGCCCGCGGTCGTCGCCACGTCGAGCCTCGAACTCGGCATCGACATGGGCGCCGTCGACCTGGTCGTCCAGGTGGAGTCGCCGCCGTCGGTGGCTTCCGGGCTCCAGCGGGTGGGGCGCGCGGGGCACCAGGTGGGCGCGGTCTCCACGGGGGTGGTGTTCCCGAAGTACCGGGGCGACCTGGTGCAGTGCGCGGTCGTGACGGAGCGCATGCGATCCGGCGCCATCGAGTCCCTGCACGTCCCCGCGAACCCTCTGGACGTGCTCGCCCAGCAGCTCGTCGCGATGACGGCCATGGACACCTGGCAGGTGGACGACCTGCTCGCCCTGGTGCGCCGCGCCGCCCCGTTCGCCTCGCTGCCCGAGTCGGCGTTCACCGGTGTCCTCGACATGCTGGCCGGGCGCTACCCCTCCGACGCCTTCGCCGAGTTGCGCCCACGGGTGGTGTGGGACCGCGTGGCGGGCACGGTCACGGGCCGCCCCGGGGCACAGCGTCTGGCCGTCACCTCGGGCGGCACGATTCCCGACCGCGGCCTGTTCGGCGTGTTCCTCGCGGGAGCCGACCCGAAGAAGGGCGGCGGCCGGGTGGGGGAGCTCGACGAGGAGATGGTGTACGAGTCACGCGTCGGGGACGTGTTCACGCTCGGCACCAGTTCGTGGCGGATCGAGGACATCACACGCGACCGCGTGCTCGTCTCCCCCGCCCCCGGCGTTCCCGGACGGCTCCCGTTCTGGAAGGGCGACCAGCTGGGACGACCGCTCGAACTGGGCCGGGCGCTGGGCGCGTTCCTCCGTGAGATCGGCTCCCTGACGCCAAAGGACGCCCGTCTGCGCCTGACATCGGCGGGCCTGGACGCCTGGGCGGCCGACAATGTGCTGGCGTATCTGGCCGAGCAGCGCGAGGCATGCGGCCATGTCCCGGACGACCGCACCATCGTCGTCGAGCGCTTCCGGGACGAACTCGGCGACTGGCGGGTCGTCGTCCACTCCCCCTTCGGCGCCCAGGTCCACGCGCCCTGGGCGCTCGCGCTGGGCGCACGGCTGAGCGAGAAGTACGGCATGGACGCCCAGGCGATGCACGCCGACGACGGCATCGTGCTGCGGCTGCCCGACGCCGACCTGATGGGCCTGGACCTGCTCGACCAGGAGCCGGCCGGCCAGAACCCGTTCGGCGACTCCGGGCAGCCTCCCGTCGCCGCCGACGACGTCGTCTTCGACAAGGCTGACGTCGACCGCCTCGTCACCGACCAGGTCGGCGGCTCCGCCCTGTTCGCCTCCCGGTTCCGCGAGTGCGCGGCGCGCGCGCTGCTGTTGCCGCGGCGCAGCCCCGGCAAGCGCACTCCGCTGTGGCAGCAGCGCCAGCGGGCTTCCCAACTGCTAGAGGTCGCGAGCGAGTTCGGCTCGTTCCCGATCGTCCTGGAGGCGATCCGGGAGTGTCTCCAGGACGTCTTCGACGTGCCAGGGCTCGCCGAGCTGATGGGCGACATCGAGTCGCGCAAGGTCCGCCTCGTCGAGGTCACCACCCCGGAGGCGTCTCCCTTCGCCCGCTCGCTCCTGTTCGGCTATGTGGCCCAGTTCCTCTACGAGGGCGACTCGCCGCTGGCCGAGCGCCGTGCGGCCGCGCTCTCCCTGGACTCCCGCCTTCTGTCCGAACTGCTCGGCCAGGCGGAGTTGCGCGAGCTGCTCGACGCGGACGTCCTGGTCGAACTCGAGCGGGAGTTGCAGTGGCTCACCGAGGACCGGCGTGTCAAGGACGCCGAGGGTGTCGCGGACCTGCTGCGGCTCCTGGGGCCGCTCACCGACGGCGAGTTGGCCGAGCGCGGCGCACGGCCAGGCTGGGCCGACGAGCTCGCCGGTGCCCGGCGCGCGATCCGCGTCCGTCTCGCCGGTGCCGACCGCTGGGCCGCCGTCGAGGACGCGGGCCGCCTGCGCGACGCGCTCGGCACCGCCCTCCCCGTGGGCGTGCCCGAGGCCTTCACGGAGCCCGTCAAGGACCCGCTCGGCGACCTCCTGGCCCGTTTCGCCCGCACGCACGGGCCCTTCACCTCGGCGCAGGCGGCCGACCGCTTCGGCCTCGGCATCGCGGTCGTCGAGGGCGCCCTGCGCCGCCTGGCCGCCGACGGGCGGGTGGTACCGGGCGAGTTCCGCCCGTCGGGCGCGGCGCCGGATCCCGCGAGCGACGCGTCCGGCACGGCGCCTGAGCACGCCGGCCCGAGCCATGAATGGTGCGACGCCACGGTGCTGCGCCGCCTGCGCCGCCGCTCCCTGGCCGCGCTGCGCCATGAGCTGGAACCGGTGCCACCCGCCACGCTCGCCCAGTTCCTGCCCGCGTGGCAGCACGTGGGCGGCCATGGGCTGCGCGGGGTCGACGGCCTGGTCCGCGCCGTCGAGCAACTGCAGGGCGCGTCGGTTCCCGCCTCGGCCCTGGAGAAGCTCGTCCTGCCCTCCCGCGTCCACGGCTACGCACCGGCCATGCTGGACGAACTCACCGCGTCCGGCGAAGTGCTGTGGGCAGGGGCCGGCTCGCTGCCCGGCAAGGACGGCTGGGTGAGTCTCTATCTGGCCGACGCGGCCCCACTGCTCCTTCCGCCCCCGTACGCGCTGGAGACGACCCCGCTCCACCAGTCCGTCCTGGCGACGCTCTCCGGGGGGTACGGCCTGTTCTTCCGCCAGATCGCCGATCAGGTCCGGGCCACCACGCACCCCGAGGCCACCGACCCGCAGCTGGCCGACGCGGTGTGGGAGCTGGCCTGGTCGGGGCGGCTCACGAACGACACGCTGGCCCCCATGCGCTCCCTCCTGGGCTCCGGCCGCACCGCGGGTTCCACCGCCCACCGCGCCCGCAGAGCCGTGCCGCGCGGCCGCTACGGCAGCCTCAGCGCGGCGGCACGCGGAGCGTCGCGCACCGGCCCGCCCACCGTCGCGGGGCGCTGGTCCCTGCTGCCCGCCGCGGAGCCCGACCCGACGGTGCGCGCCCACGCCCTCGCCCGCACTCTGCTCGACCGGCACGGCGTGGTGACCCGGGGCGCCGTCGCGGCCGAGGGCGTCGAAGGTGGCTTCGCGGCGACGTACCGCGTCCTGTCCGCCTTCGAGGAGAGCGGGCAGGCGCGGCGCGGCTATGTCGTCGAGGGGCTCGGCGCCGCCCAGTTCGCGATGGACGGTGCCGTGGACCGGCTGCGCGCCGCGGCGAACGCACGGGACCGTGGCGCGCCCCCGCCCGACCCGTACGCCCCGGCCGACACGCCCGCCGCGAGGTCCGGCGGAGCGCGGGCCGTGCTCCTGGCGGCCGCCGACCCCGCGAACGCGTACGGTGCGGCGCTGCCGTGGCCCGAGTCGGCGACCGGAGCGGGGCACAAGCCGGGCCGCAAGGCCGGTTCCCTGGTGGTGCTGGTCGACGGAGAGCTCACGCTCTACATGGAGCGCGGCGGCAAGACGCTCCTGGCCTGGCCCGCCACCGGGAGACCCGCGGGGCGCGTGTCGGCCACCGACCTGCCCGACGCCCCGGCGCACCGCTCCGGCGACCCGACCACGGCCGACGTCGCGGACGATCCCCGCCTGCCGGCCGCCGCCGAGTGCCTCGCCGAGGCGGCGCGCTCGGGCGCCCTGGGGACCATCACCGTCGAGCGGATCAACGGGGTGGCGGCGCTCACCTCCCCGTACGCCCCTCTCCTGGAAGGAGCCGGTTTCCACGCGACACCGCGCGGCCTGCGTCTGCGCGCCTGAGGCCGGCCGCCCGCCACCCCGGGGGCACAGCCCCGCACGCCGCGCCTCACGCGTGCCTACCCTGGAGCCATGCCCGAAGGTGACACCGTCCTGCAGGTGGCGAGGCGCCTGCACAGTGCTCTCGCGGGAGCGGTGCTGACACGGTCCGATCTGCGCGTTCCGCGGTTCGCCACGGCGGATCTGACCGGTCGCGCCGTGCTGGACGTCACCCCGCGCGGCAAACACCTGCTCACCCGTGTCGAAGGCGGGCTCACGCTCCACTCGCATCTGCGCATGGACGGCGCCTGGAAGATCTACGCGCCCGGCGAGCGCTGGCGCGGTGGCCCCGCCCACCAGATCCGCGTGGTTCTGGGGAACGCGCGCCATACGGCCGTCGGGTACCGGCTGCCCGTTGTCGAGCTGGTGCGGACGGCGGACGAGCCCGAGATCGTCGGCCACCTCGGCCCCGACCTGCTCGGCCCCGACTGGGACCCCGAGACCGCCCGGAACAACCTCCTGGCGGACCCGGCCCGGCCGCTCGGAGACGCCCTGCTCGACCAGCGCAACCTCGCCGGTATCGGCAACGTGTACAAGTCCGAACTCTGCTTCCTCGCCCGGGTCACGCCCTGGCTCCCGGTCGGCGAGCTGCCGCCGGACGCAGCCGAGCGGCTTCCGGTCCTCGCGCACAGACTCCTCGATGCCAACCGGAACCGGCCGATCCGCGTCACCACGGGCCGCGCCCGGCCGGGTGAGGGCCTGTACGTGTACGGGCGGGCGCGCCGTCCCTGCCTGCGCTGTCACACGCCGATCCGCGCGGCCGAGCAGGGCGACGGCACTCGCGGGCGCCCCACGTACTGGTGCCCGACGTGCCAGTCGGGACCGTCCCCGGCGCTCTGATCCACCCCCCAGACCAATTGACGGGGCGTCAGAAACACTCGTACGGTCCTCGCATGCCCGTCAAGGCGTACGACCTCACCGGACGCACCGCATTCATCACCGGCGCCGCGAGCGGCATCGGGCGCGCTTCGGCCGTGCTGCTCGCCGAGGCCGGTGCCACCGTGCACTGCGCCGACCGCGATGCGCAGGGCCTCGACGAGACCGCGGGGCTGGTCGAGCGGCAGGGTGGCACGGCCCACCTGCACACCCTGGACGTCTCCGACCGCACCCAGGTCGCCGACGCCGTGGCGGCCGCCGCGGCCACCAGTCCCGGCGGCACGCTCGACGTCATGGCCGCCGTCGCCGGGATCATGCACAGCAGCCCGGTCCTGGAGACTCGGGACGAGGACCTCGACCGCGTCCTGGCGGTCAACTTCAAGGGGATTGTGTACGCATGCCAGGAGGGGGCACGCACGATGATCGCAGCGGGCACCCGGGGCAGCATCGTCACCATGGCCTCAGGCGCCGTCGACACAGGTGGGCCCGGTCTGCTCTGCTACGGCGCGGCCAAGGCGGCCGTCGTACAGCTCACCAAGACGCTCGCCACAGAGATGGGCCCGCACGGCATCCGGGTGAACGCGGTCGCCCCCGGCTGGATCCGGACGCCGATGACGTCCCGCCACGACGCGGACGCCCAGGCGCACACGGAGGCGCTGATGGTACGGATGGCGCCGCTCGGCAGGGTCGGCGAGCCCGAGGACGTCGCCCAGGCGGTGCTCCACCTCGCCTCGGACGCCGCCGCGTTCACGACGGGCCAGATCCTCCGCCCGAACGGCGGCGTCGCCATGCCGTGGTGAATGCCGTGGTGATCTTTCCCCACAGCCCACCCGTCAGCTCACGCGCCGCCCGCACGGCCCGGGTCCGCACCCGTCGCGCGCCGTGATGCCCCGGGGCGCCCGCGACGCCCACGGCGCGCGCCTTCGGCAGGGCGTGCACCGGCAGCAGGCTCAGCCCCCATCCCCCGGCCGCCACCGCCCCCTCGAACGCCCCGGCGTCCGGCACGAACGCCAGCCGCACGACCGCCCACCACCAGAGTCCCCCGGCCACCAGGGCCACCACGCAGCGCACCACGCGTCGCACATGCCCCGTCACCGGTCATCCACCTCCTCCACCTCCCCGCCCGACCGCCCCGGCCGGCTCCCACGCCAGGAGGAACCGATCAGGCCCGGCAGGGCGCATCCAGGCGCCCTGCCCTCCCCCGCGGCACACCCGGCGCCCCCGCGGAACGCCCTACGCCCCCACGGCACGGCCCGCGCCCGCTGCCACCCCCTGCCCTCAGCTCAGCGTTCCGCGTTCTCCGCCTGGAACATCCAGTGGTGCTTTTCGAGGTCGGCCGTGATCCCGATGAAGATGTCCTGGCTCACCGGGTCCGCGTCCCCGGTCGCCGCGACCCTCTCCCGCATCCGCGTGATCACCGCTCCGAGTGCGTCCACGAGCGTCCCGACCGCGTCCCCGTCCTTCACCCAGCCCTCGGCCACCGCCCCGACACCGCTCGTGGCGGCGACCGTCTTCGCACGTCCGTCCGGGGGAACGCCGAGCGCGGAGGCCCGTTCCGCCACGGTGTCGGAGTGCTGGCGGGCCGTGTCCACGACCTCGTCGAGCTGGAGGTGCACCGATCGGAACCGCGGCCCCACGACGTTCCAGTGCACCTGTTTGGCCACCAGGGACAGATCCACGAGGTCCACCAGGGCGCCCTGCAAGGCCCCGGCCACGGTCTTCAGATCGGTGTCGGACAACGGGCTCTTCACGACGTACATGCAGCACCTCCGAAGGAAAGATCTTCACCCACGATGACACAACGGGATGAATGTCACACTCGGGTGGTGAACGTCGGGTGTGGGCGCGCGAGGTCCGGGTGGAGGGCACGGGTGGTCAGCTGCCCCGGAACGCAGGAGTCCCGGCCAAATCCTCTCGGACCGGGCCGGGACTCACTTTCCCTGGGCAGCCGTTACGCCGCTACGACGCCGACCGCCTCGGCAGGTGCCTTGATCGTCACACGCTCCGGCGGGACACCGGCCACGGAGACGGAATTGAGCATCGGGCGGACCGGTGCCGGCACCGGTTCGGACGGGACGGCCGCTGCCGACTCGGCCAGCTCGGCGAGGGAGAGCTCGTCGCTCACCTCTCGCATCAGCTCGGACATCCGTACGTCAAGCGCGTCGCAGATCGCGGAGAGCAGCTCGGAGGAAGCCTCCTTCTGCCCCCGCTCCACCTCGGAGAGATAGCCGAGCGAGACTCGGGCGGACGAGGAGACTTCGCGCAGAGTACGGCCCTGGCGCTGGCGCTGCCGACGCAGCACGTCACCCAACAGGCGACGGAGCAGAATCATCGGTGGCTCCCTCCTCGGACCGCGTAGCCGCATCCTTCACGCCCCACCGTACCGCCTTGTGCCGCGGCCGTGCGGGGAGCGATGTCGTGTTCACTCAGGGCTGCAAACATCAAAACCCCCCGTTCTGTTCCGTATCCTGTGCCCGCGCATTCTCTTCCGGTTCGCCGGAACCCTCTCCGACCAGCTCTTCCTTGAGCAGTCCGAGCACGCTCCGTACACTCTCCCTACGAATTTCCGCGCGCTCGCCGTTCAACCGCAGTTCGACCACTTTGCGGCTACCAGCGAAATCCGTTGCGAGATCAGATTCGCTCATACCGAGACTTTCCAGACTTCTCGGGCCTCGCGGGCTCTCCGGCCCCGCCGGCCCCCGCACCGCCACGAAGACCGTTCCCACCGGCTGTCCGTCCTGCGGGTCGGGGCCGGCGACCCCGGTCGTGGCGATCCCCCAGTCGGCGCCGAGCGCCTCGCGCACCCCGTCCGCCATCTCCAGCGCCACCTCCGGGTGGACGGGCCCGTGCGCGGCGAGCAGCTCCGCGTCCACCCCGAGCAGCCGATGCTTGAGCTCCGTCGCGTACGCGGTGACGGAGCCTCGGAATGCCTTCGAGGCTCCGGGCACCTCCACCAGCGTCGCGGCCACGAGCCCGCCGGTCAGCGACTCGGCGACGGCCAGTGTCTGGCCCCGCTCGGTCAGCAGCCGCAGCACCTCAGCCGCCTCGTACGTCACTTCTCGGCCGCCTCCGAACGGGCGACCGTGTCCGCACCCTCGGCCGCCCGCGCGCGGGCCTGAGCGGAGGTCTGCGCCGCCGCCCGAGCCTCCTCCAGGCCCCGGCGTCGCAGCACGATCGCCTGCCGTACGTAGTCGAGCCCGGTGACCACGGTCAGGACGACGGCCACCGCCATCACCCAGAACCGCAGCGTCGCGAGCGGCCCGGTCAGCGCGAGGACGTACATGCCGACGGCCGTGCCCTGCGCGAGCGTCTTCATCTTGCCGCCACGGCTGGCCGGAATGACCCCGTAGCGGATCACCACGAAGCGCAACAGGGTGATACCGAGTTCACGCCCCAGGATCACTCCGGTCACCCACCACGGCAGATCGTGCAGCGACGAGAGACAGACCAGCGCCGCGCCCATGATGGCCTTGTCGGCGATCGGGTCGGCGATCTTCCCGAAATCGGTGACCAGGTTGTACGTGCGAGCGAGATGCCCGTCGAAGACGTCCGTGATCATGGCGACGGCGAACGCCGCCCAGGCCCACGCCCGCCACACCGGGTCGTATCCGCCGCCCTCCAGCATGAGCACGACGAACCCGGGCACGAGCAGCAGCCGCACCATGGTGAGGATGTTGGCGATGTTCCACAGGCCGGCCTGGTCGACGGCGGCCGCACCCAGCTTGCCGCCGGGGGCCGGCTTGCCGGTCCCGCCCGCGGCGGACGCCGGGACTCCGGTCATCTGCCCGCCTCCTCAGCACCGCCCAGCGGTTCGGCCACGAGGTCGACGCCCTCTGACCCGACCACCTTTGCCTCGACCATACGGCCGACGCCCGGCACGGCGCCGCCCGTGAGCCGCACCTGGCCGTCCGTCTCGGGCGCCTGGTGGGCCGCGCGCCCGACCACGCCGTCGCCGCCGTCGGTGGTGTCCACGGTCTCGACGAGTACGCTCACGGTCTCGCCGAGACGGTCCTCGGCGCGCTGCGAGACCAGTTGCTCGGCCAGCCGTGACACGCGCGCGAGCCGCTCGGCGACCACGTCCTCGTCGAGCTTGGTCTCGTACGTGGCCGCCTCCGTGCCCTCCTCGTCGGAGTAGCCGAAGACACCGATGGCGTCCAGGCGCGCGCCGTTCAGGAAGCGCTCGAGCTCGGCCAGGTCGTCCTCGCTCTCGCCGGGGAAGCCGACGATGAAGTTCGAGCGGACGCCGGCCTGCGGGGCCTTGCTCCGAATGGTGTCGAGCAGTTCCAGGAACCGGTCGGTGTCGCCGAAGCGCCGCATGGCACGCAGCACCCCGGGCGCGGAGTGCTGGAAGGAGAGGTCGAAGTACGGGGCGACCTTGTCGGTCCCGGTCAGGACGTCGATCAGGCCGGGCCGCATCTCGGCGGGCTGCAGGTAGCTGACGCGCACCCGCTCGATCCCGTCGACGTCGGCGAGCTCGGGCAGCAGCGATTCCAAAAGACGGATGTCGCCCAGGTCCTTGCCGTACGAGGTGTTGTTCTCGGAGACCAGCATGATCTCCTTGACCCCCTGCTCGGCCAGCCACCGTGTCTCGTTCAGGACGTCGCTGGGGCGGCGCGAGATGAAGGAGCCGCGGAACGACGGGATGGCGCAGAACGAGCAGCGGCGGTCGCAGCCGGAG
>NZ_JAPHNL010000111.1 GCF_026274175.1 Streptomyces beihaiensis | reverse complement strand
CGACCACACCTGGCCCGCGCGCCACGTGGACATGGGCAACCCGCACGCGGTGGCCTTCGTCGACGACCTCGCCCAGGTCGTGCCCGCCTCCCGCGTCGGGCCCGCTCCTTGCGTCGTGCCTCGCCCCCGGGTCGTGCGCGCCTCCCGCGTCGGGCCCGCTCCTTGCGTCGCACCTCGCCCCCGGGTCGTGCCCGCCTCCCGCGTCGGGCCCGCTCCTTGTGTCGTGTCTCGCGCCTGCGTCGTACGTCGCTCCCGGGTCGTGCCCGCCTCCCGCGTCGGGCCCGCTCCTTGTGTCGTGTCTCGCTGCCACGTCGCACCTCGCCCCCACGCAGCGCCCGCCCCCCAGGTCGCGCCCGCCCCCGTCGTGCCTCGCCCCCACGTCGCACCCCGTCCCGCAAGCACCGCGAGCGCCCCCACCACGGCCGCCGCCACCCCGCCCGCCGCTCCCGCGCCGAGCCCCACAAGGAGTGCCGCCGCGACCATCGCGCCCAGCGGGCTGTCCGCCCCGAGCACGACCACCGCCGCGAACCACAGGAGGCCGCGTACGGGGTCGTACGCGCCCGGGTCGAAGGCCCGTACGCCGAACGTGAGCAGCCCCCCGCCGAGCGCGGCGAGCCCCGCCCCGACCACGAACACGCCCACCTTCAGCGCGGGCACCGCGACCCCGGCCGCCGTCGCCCCGGCCTCGTGGTCGCGCATCGCGGCGAGGGCCCGCCCGACCCGGCCGCGCCGGATCAGCGCCACCACACCCGACGCCCCCGCGAGCAGGACGAGTTCGAGGACGTAGTAGACGCGGTCGTCGGTGAAGCCCGCGGGCCGCGCCGGCGCGAGCCCCGACACCGCGTACGGCTGGGCGAAGACGAACCGGCTCACCCCCACCCCGACGGCGAACGTGGCGAGCGCCAGAGAGAGCCCGTGCCGCCGGATCGCGGGCACCGCCGTCACCAGGCCGAGCGGCGCCACCAGGACCACCGCGACCAGCAGCGCCGCCAGACCGGGCAGCCGCGGCAGACCGGGGAACCGCCCCGCCGCGAGGAGCGCCGCGAACAGCCCGCCGAGCCCTGCGAACGCGCCCTGCCCGAGCGCCGGCTGGCCCGCCCGGCCGGTCACCAGGACGAGCGAGAGCAGGACCAGGGCGAGAGCCGGTACCTGGACCGCCGTCTGCAGGTCCGAGCCCGCCAGGCCCAGCGGCAGCAGGAACAGCACCGCCGCGACCGTCCACACGCCGGGCCACGCGGACAGCGCCCGCCGCGTCACGGCCCGAGGGGGGTGCGCGGACTGCCCTTCGTCGCCGCCGATCCCCGGCAGGGCGAGCGCCGCGACGAGCAGCGCCACCACGAAGAGGTTCGCCCCGACGGCCTGGAGCAGCGGCGCCCGCCACCCGACCGGGTGAAGCCGGGTCAGCTGGCTCTGCGCCACCCCGATGCCGAGCGCCACGACGACCGCCACCGACAGGAACCGCATCCGCGCCGCCACCGCGACCGCCAGCACCTCCATGACCAGCAGCGGCAGACCGTAGGGGTCGAGGCGCACCGACGGCGCGAGCAGTACCCCGGTCAGGCCCGCCGTGAACGCGCCGAACGCCCACCCGACCGCCGCGACCCGGTCCGCGTCGATCCCCGCGAGCCGGGCCAGCGCCCGGTCGTCGACGACCGCCCGCAGCTCCTCGCCGAACCGGGTGAGCCGGGTCACCGCCCACACCGCCGCCGCGAGCGCCCCGACCACCGCGAGCTGTCCCCACGGATAGGCCCTGATCAGCGTCGGCGCGTCCTCCCGCGCACCCGTCCCCCACAGCAGCGCCGCCGCCCCGACGAGCAGCACGAACACACCGATCGACGCGACGAGCGTGCGCGCCGGATCGTCGCCCGACGTCGCGAGCGGCCGGAACACCCAGCGCTCCAGGGCGAGCCCGATCGCGGGAGCCGCGACGAGCAGCACCAGCGCGGCGCCCGCCCACAGCGGCACGCCCCACACGACCACGAACTGGCGCAGCAGATACGCGCAGAGCATCGCGATGGCGCCGTGCGCGAAGTTGAGCACGCCCGTCGCCCGGTAGGTGACGATCAGGCCGATCCCGGTGAGCGCCGCCGCCGAGCCCACGAAGAGACCGGCGAGCGTGAGGTCGTACGTCAGTGAGGCCACGGCCTCAGTCCCCGGTACCGGTGGGCCCGGCGTCGCCCTCGGCCCCGTCTCCGGCCTCGGTCCCGGCCCCGCCTGCGTCCCCGCTCCCGTCCGGCGGCTCGCAGACCGGGCACGGGCGCAGCCCGCCCGCCGCGAGTGCGGTCGCGTCGACCGGCACGGCGTGCGGTTTGCCCTCGACGAGCGGGCAGTCGGCGCGGTGCCACAGGCTTCCGCCGGGCACCCGCAGGAGGGTGTCGCTCGACGGCACCGGGGCCGCGGGACCGCCCGCCGCGCCCGCCTCGCCCCGCCGGTCCGCCCCGACGGCGCCGAGCAGTTCGTACAACTCGTACAGCTCGGCCGTACGCGCCGCCCCCAGGCCGTCGCGCCCGTGCGTGAGCAGCACCGTGCCCGCGACGATCAGCGCCGCGCCGGGCGCCGTGCACGAGGCGAGGTAGGGCACCTGCCGGGCCACGAACCGCTCGCCCGACACCCCGTACCAGCCGGCCACACACAGCACCGCCCCGGCCGCCAGGGCGCCGAGCGCCACCCACAGGGCGGGCCGCGCGGGGCGGGGCGGAGCCACCCGAGGCCGGGCGAAACGTGGCCGGGCGATCCGCATCGATGGCTCCCACGGGTGACGTCGCTGTCTGCCGGTGTCGGGGCGGGCCGTGGCCCGCCGATCGCTTGCACTATGCCCTGCGCGGACCGACCCTGAAAGCACCGGGCCCAGGACAGGCCCGGACGACACCCGGTGGTGAGCCAGATGGTTCTCGTGAGCTTGCCCGGAGCGGGCCGCGGGCGCGGCGCCGTACTCGCGCTGACGGCCGTGCTGGCCCTCGGACCCGCCGTCGCCGCGTGCGGCGGCGGCAGCGGATCGGGCGGCGGCAGCCCGAGCCCGTCGCAGTCTCCCTCGGCGCCGCCCCTGCCCTCGCCCTCACGGACGCCGTCGCCGAGCGGGACCGCGCCCGCCGACAAGGCGGCCGCGACGAAGGAGATCAAGGCCAACTGGAAGAAGTTCTTCGACCCCTCCACGTCCCTCAAGGACAAGGAGAGCGTCCTGCAGAACGGCTCCGCCATGGCGCAGGTCCTGCGGGGCTTCAACGGAGACCAGCGCGGCCGCCAGGTCTCGGCGGCCGTCGGCACCGTCACCTTCACGTCGCCGACCGCGGCCGACGTCACGTACTCGCTCTCCCTGAACGGCTCCACGGTCCTGCCGGACGCCAAGGGCACCTCCGTGAAGCAGGACGGCACCTGGAAGGTCTCGGACAAGACGCTGTGCGCCCTGGTGCAGCTGAGCGGGAATGCGTCGCAGGTCCCGGGCTGCTGAGGCAGCCGTCGCGGGGGCCGCAGGGCTCGCACTCCTCGCGGTCGCGGCCTGCGGCTCGCGGCTCCCGGAGCGCGACTTCGAGCAGGGCACGGGCGGTCGTACGCCCACGGGGGCGGCCTCGCCGCTGCGGGTCGGCATCATCACCAGCGCCACCAGCCCCGTCGGCGGCTCCACCTTCGTCGACACGCGCGACGGCGCCCAGGCGTACTTCAGGCGGCTCAACGCGCGGGGCGGCATCGACGGGCACCGCGTCGAGGTGCACCTGTGCGACGACGGCGGCAGCGGCCTCGGCAACAACACGTGCGTGCACCGGCTGATCGACGAGCAGAAGGTCGTCGCGCTCGTCGCCACGACCTCCCTCGACTACGCGGGCGCCCCCCGGGTCTCCGCGGCGGGCGTGCCCGACATCGGGGGCCAGCCGATCGGCGACGCCTACGACACCTATCCGCACCTGTACGGGATCTACGGCAGCCTCGCCCCGCGCCACGGCACCCCGGGCTGGGGCGGCAAGCTGTACGGCGGCACCGAGGTCTACCGCTACTTCAAGCGCGAGACGGGCGCTCGCACCGCGGCCGTCGTCTCCTACAACCAGGCGGCGTCGGCCTCGTACGCCCGCCTGGTCACACGCGGCCTGAAGGCCGAGGGCTACAAGGTGGTGCCCGAACAGGTCGACTTCGCGCTGCCCGACTTCCGAGCCGTGGCCGCCGACCTCAAGCACCAGCACGTGGACCTCGTCTTCGACGCGATCGACGCGCACGGCAACGCCCGCCTGTGCAAAGCCATGGACGACGCCGAGGTCCGCGTCACCGCGAAGGTCACCAACGTGCAGAACTGGCGCTCGACCGTCGCCACCGACTACAAGGACGCCCCGCACTGCCGCGCCTCCCTCTGGGCGACGGGTTCCAGCCGCAACTACGAGGACACCGGCCACCGAGCCGTCCGCGCCTTCCGCGACGCCACCAAGGACCTCAAGGTGCACTCCCAGTGGCAGCTGGAGGGGTGGGCGGCGGCGATGTGGTTCACCGACGCCGCGCGCTCCTGCCTGCGCTCCGGTCCGGACGTCACCCACGCCTGCCTGGAACGGTTCATGAACCGCAGCGAGCCGTACACGGCCGACGGACTGCTGCTGCCCGTCGTCTTCGAGCACCTGGCCAAGCCGCCCAAGACCCGCAGAGCCTGTCTCTCGGTCGCCCGCTGGACCGACGGCAAAGGCTGGGTCACCCAGCACGGCGGCATGAACCACACGTGCTTCGACGTGCCACAACTCGCCTACCGGCCCTGACGGGAAAACCACCCGCACGCAGGGCAACCCTTGGCCGGGCATCCCCGTCTAACCCCCTGGCAGGTGGAGCACCCGGAGCGAAACGACCGCTTGTTGCCACGGGGTGCGGTCCGCACGGGAGCCGGGACACGGGGACGTATGCATATCTCTTTCCTGATGCACAACGCGTATGCGATCGGGGGCACGATCAGGACGACGTACAACCTCGCCGACCAACTGGCCGAGCAGCACGACGTGGAGGTCGTCTCCGTCTTCCGCCACCGCGACGAGCCGGTCTTCACGCCCGACCCGCGCGTGCGCCTGCGCCACCTCGTCGACCTGCGCAAGGACGCACCCGGCTACGACGGCGACCACCCCGACATCAAGCGGCCCGCCACGTCCTTCCCCAGCCACGAGGGGCGCTACGAGCAGTACAGCGCCCTCACCGACCGGCGCATCGCCGAGCACCTCGCCGCCGTCGAGGCGGACGTCGTCGTCGGCACCCGCCCCGGTCTCAACGTGCACCTGGCCACGCAGACCCGGCGCGGCCCGCTCCGCGTCGGCCAGGAGCACCTCACGCTCGGCACGCACTCCGCCGGACTCACCCGCCGGCTGCGCGCCGTCTACCCCCGGCTCGACGCGCTGACCACCACCACCGAGGCCGACGCCCGCGCCTACCGCGACAGGATGCGGCTGCCCGGTGTCCGCGTCGAGGCCATGCCCAACCCGGTGCCCGCCCCGCGCGTCGCCCCCGCCGACGGCACGGGCAAGTGGGTCGTGGCGGCCGGCCGGCTCGCCCCCGTCAAGCGGTACGACCTGCTGGTCAAGGCGTTCGACACGGTGCGCGCCGAACGGCCCGACTGGCGCCTGCGCATCTACGGCGGCGGCAAGCAGAAGGACAAGCTGCGCCGCCTCATCGACCGGCGCGGCCTGTACAACCACGTCTTTCTCATGGGCCCCGCCCACCCCATCGAGCCGGAGTGGGCCAAGGGATCGCTGGCCGCCGTGACCTCCACGTTCGAGTCGTTCGGCATGACGATCGTCGAGGCGATGCGGTGCGGTCTGCCCGTCGTCTCCACTGACTGTCCGCACGGCCCGGGCGAGATCATCGACGACGGGGTGGACGGCCGCCTCGTCGGGGTCGGCGACGTCGACGCGATCGCCGCGGGCCTCCTGGAACTCATCCACGACGACGGCCGGCGCCAGGAGATGGCCGCGCGCGCCCTGTCCGCCTCCGCCCGCTTCGACCCGGCCCGGATCGCCGAGCGCTACGAGGACATGTTCGCCGCGCTCACGCCGCGCGGCGCCGTCGCGGGCCTGCTGCGCCGGGCGCGCGGCTCGCTGTTCGGCGGCGTCCACGCCGCGCGCGACGCCGGCCGTTCCGCTCTCGGATCCCTGGGGAAGGGACGCACCGCATGACCACGGCCGCCGACACCGGCACGCCCCCCGGCACGACACCCGCCACCACCACGAAGACCACCGAGGACGGGACCGCCCGCATGGCAGCACCGCGCGCCGACTGCACCGCCGACTCCGCCGGAGGACTCACCTTCGACGTCTGCGACCACGGCGCGCCCGAAGCGGCCCACCTCGTGCTCGTCCACCGCACCGGCGGCGACGAGGTCCGCCTGCCGCTCACCCCGGTCAGCCACCAGCGGCTGCGTGCCTCCCTGCCGATGAGCGTCACCCTGCCCGAGGGCCGCTGGGACGCGTACGTCCAGGTGGCCGGCGAGGAGCCGGTGCGTCTGGCGCCCGGCCTCAACGATCTGCGCTCGCTGGTCGACCGCGCGCCCAGCGGGGCGCGCGGCTACGTCGCCGTCCGCATCCCGTACGCCACCAAGCACGGCAACCTCACGGTGCGCAGCTGGCTGCGGGAACCGCACGCCGAGGCCGGTGACCTTCTCGTCGCCGACGGCGAACTGACCGTTCACGGCCGTCTGTACGGCACCGGTTTCACCGCCGAGGCCGACGCGGAGATACGCCGCCGGGCGGCCGGCGGACCCGCGCTGCGGCCCGAACTGACCGTCAGCGGCGACGATTTCACGCTCCGCATCGGCTACGACGAGCTCGGCGCGGGCGAGTGGGACCTGTGGCTGCGCCCCGGCGGCCCCGAGGGGCCCGAGGTGCGGCTCGCCCGCCTCCTGGACGACGTCGCCGACAAGAAGCCGATCTTCACCTACCCCGTGACGCGGGTGCCGGGCGCGGCGGGCGGCGAACTCGCCGCCCAGCCCTGCTACACCCTCGACAACGACCTCTCGGTCTCCGTCTCCCTCCGCGCCGTCTAGGACTCGTCCGGCGCGGCCGGCTCCTGCGGCCGGCGCGCCGGCCGATCGGGTTCCGGGAACGTCGCGTACTCGGGGTGGTGCAGGTCGAAGGCGGGCGACTCCGAGCGGATGCGCGGCAGTGTCGTGAAGTTGTGCCGCGCCGGCGGGCAGGACGTCGTCCACTCCAGGGAACGGCCGAACCCCCAGGGGTCGTCGACCTCCACCTTGGTGCCGTACCTGGCCGTCTTCCAGACGTTGTAGAGGAACGGCAGCGTCGACATGCCGAGCAGGAACGCGCCGATGGACGAGATGGTGTTGAGCGCGGTGAACCCGTCCGCCGCCAGGTAGTCGGCGTAGCGGCGCGGCATGCCCTCGGCGCCCAGCCAGTGCTGCACCAGGAACGTGGTGTGGAAGCCGAAGAACAGCGTCCAGAAGTGGATCTTGCCGAGCCGTTCGTCGAGCATCTTCCCGGTGAACTTCGGCCACCAGAAGTAGAAGCCCGCGAACGTGGCGAAGACGACCGTGCCGAACACCACGTAGTGGAAGTGCGCCACGACGAAGTACGTGTCCGACACGTGGAAGTCCATCGGCGGCGAGGCCAGGATGATGCCGGTCAGGCCGCCGAACAGGAACGTCACGAGGAAGCCGATGGACCACAGCATCGGCGTCTCGAAGGAGAGCGAGCCCTTGAGCATCGTGCCGGTCCAGTTGAAGAACTTCACGCCCGTGGGCACCGCGATCAGCAGCGACATGAAGGAGAAGAACGGCAGCAGCACCCCGCCCGTCACGAACATGTGGTGCGCCCACACGACCAGGGACAGGCCGGTGATCGACATCGTCGCGCCGACCAGCATGGTGTAGCCCCAGATGGGCTTGCGGCTGAAGACCGGGAGGATCTCGCTGATGATCCCGAAGAACGGCAACGCGATGATGTAGACCTCGGGATGGCCGAAGAACCAGAACAGGTGCTGCCACAGCAGCGCGCCCCCGTTCTGCGGTTCGAAGACCTGCGAGCCGAACCTCCGGTCCGCCTCCAGGACGAGCAGCGCCGCCGCGAGGACCGGGAAGGCGAGCAGCACCAGGATCGACGTGAACAGCGTGTTCCAGGTGAAGATCGGCATCCGGAACATCGTCATGCCGGGCGCCCGCATCCCGATGATGGTCGTCAGGAAGTTCACCGAGCCGAGGATCGTGCCGAACCCGGCGAGCGCGAGGCCCATGATCCACATGTCGGCGCCGACACCGGGGGAGCGGACGGCGCTGTTGAGCGGCGCGTACGCGAACCATCCGAAGTCCGCAGCCCCGCCGGGCACGACGAGCGAGCCGAGCACGATCAGCCCGCCGAAGAGGAACAGCCAGTACGAGAGCATGTTCAGGCGCGGGAACGCCACATCGGGCGAGCCGATCTGCAGCGGCATGATCTCGTTGGCGAACCCGGCGAACGACGGTGTCGCGAACAGCAGCAGCATGATCGTGCCGTGCATCGTGAAGAGCTGGTTGTACTGCTCGTTGCTGAGGAACTGCAAGCCGGGGCGTGCCAGTTCGGCGCGCATCAGCAGTGCCATGACCCCGCCGACCAGGAAGAACGCGAACGACGTGATCAGATAGAGGTGGCCGATCTTCTTGTGGTCGGTGGTGGTCAGCCAGTCCACGATCACCCGGCCCGGCTGCCGCACGCGTACCGGCCGAGCCGCCTCCGGTCCGGCCGTGACGTCCGTCGTTCCCATCGCTTGCCCCCTCGCTGAAACACGCGCCTCGGGCCTGCATCGGACGCAGGCCATGATGCGCGCGGGGGCGGGGTCGACGACAGGGGGCGTACCACGCTTTCTGCCCCAGTTGGCAATTTCCTTACGGTCCCCAACGGGCGTTCGGGGCCGCCGAATTCGTCAAGATGGTCGAATTGGGTGAGGCAGCTGCGGCAATGTGTGCGACCCCGTGTGCCGTTCTGCCCGGGGTTGCGGAATTCCACCGGATGGGTGCGCGGCGCCATCAGTAAGAAGTGCGTAAGAACAACACAACCCCTCGATCGTGTGAGCAAGTCCGGAGTAATCGGCCGTCGTGATCTTGTGACGAAAGCGTGACCGTACAGACTGCTACGGTGGGCGTATGGCACCCATTCCGACCCCTCCCGCGGACCCGGACGACAATCCCGAGGCGTATGTCGGACTCGACGCCGATGGCGCCGAGCGGCAGGCCCGCGAGCGCGGCTGGTCCACCGTCAGAGCGCTGGCGCCGGGGACGATCGTCACCATGGAATACCTCGCCGGGCGGCTCAACTTCGAGGTCGACAACGGCACCGTGCGGCGCTGCTGGAAGGGCTGAGCCGAGGACCGAACCGTAAGGAGGCGAGGTCCGCGGACCGCGGGCGCGCAGAGTCGTGCGAAGGCCCGGAACCTGACATCAGGTTCCGGGCCTTCGCCGTGCGGGGGTGGTTGTGCGTACCGATCCCCGCCGTCCGTGGCGCGCGGCGCCTAGGACACCGTGCGGGCCGAGGGCGTGGTGCGCGGCACCCGCTCGCCCGGCGGGCGTCGGCTGCCCGCGGGAGTGACCGGGCTGCGCTCCGCGCGCGTGGTGTGCGGGCCGGGCGCGAGCAGCGCCGACGGCGACCGGCCGCCCGAACGCGCGGCGCCGACCGGCTCGCGGGCGCGTACGTCCGTCTCGGACGGCGCCGGGGCGAGCGGCCTGGCCGGTGTCGCCGTGCGGTGGCACGCCGTCCACCCGGAGTTCGACATCGTCCGCGACCCCGCCTGGCTGGCCGTGAA
>NZ_JAPHNL010000110.1 GCF_026274175.1 Streptomyces beihaiensis | reverse complement strand
GCGTTGGTGACCAGCTCGCTCAGGACGAGCACGGCGTCGTCGGCGAGCCGGTCACCGACGACGACGTCGCCCGGGGGCCGCTGGGCCCAGTCGGCGAGCGCGTCACGCATGAAGCGGCGGGCGGCCGCGGGGGCGAGCGGATTCCCGGGCAGCGACACGCATGCCACGGCAGCGGCGCAGAAGGTGGTCTCCCGCTGACGAGGAATGGACCCCACGGTGCGGCTCCTGAGCGAATCGGCGTGGACGCCTCCGGCGACAAGGACAGAGTGACAGAAAGACCCTGTCCATACGCACGGAGTCACCAAACTGACCCGTGGGCTTCAGGATTCGTGGTAGCGCGGGCACGGCTCGTACGGCTTCGCGCAGCCCGCACGGCCCGCACGGCCGACTCGTACGGCTTCGCACGGCCCGCACGGCCGACTCGTACGGGAGACCCGGGGGGCGGGGAGGCGCTACCCCTCCCGCGTACCGGCGTACATCTCGTCGATGAGCTCCTTGTAGGCGCGCTCGACGACGGGCCGCTTGAGCTTGAGGCTGGGCGTCAGCTCACCGTGCTCCACGTCCAGGTCCCTGGGCAGCAGCTTGAACTTCTTGATGGTCTGCCACCGCTGAAGGCCCTCGTTGAGCTCCCGCACATACCCGTCGACGAGCTGGACGGTCGCGGGCGCCGCGACCACGTCGGCGTACGGCTTGCCGCCGAGGCCGTTCTCCTTGGCCCACTCCAGGATCGCGGGCTCGTCCAGGGAGATGAGCGCCGTGCAGAAGTTCCGGTCGGCGCCGTGCACGAGGATGTTGGAGACGTACGGGCACACGGCCTTGAACTGGCCCTCGACCTCGGCCGGGGCGATGTACTTGCCGCCGGACGTCTTGATGAGGTCCTTCTTTCGGTCGGTGATCCGCAGGTACCCGTCGGTGGACAGCTCACCGATGTCCCCGGTGTGGAACCACCCGTCGCTCTCCAGGACCTCGGCGGTCTTCTCCGGCAGCCCGTGGTATCCGGCCATGATGCCGGGGCCGCGCAGCAGGATCTCCCCGTCGTCGGCGATGCGGACCTCCGTGCCGGGCAGCGGCTTGCCGACGGTCCCGGTGCGGTACGCCTCGCCCGGGTTGACGAACGACGCGGCCGACGACTCGGTGAGGCCGTACCCCTCCAGGATGTGGACGCCCGCCCCGGCGAAGAAGTACCCGATCTCCGGTGCGAGCGCCGCCGACCCCGACACGCACGCGCGCAGCCGCCCGCCGAAAGCCTCCCGGAGCTTGCTGTAGACGAGCGCGTCGGCGACCTTGTGCTTCGAGGAGAGGGCGAACGGCGCAGAGGCGACACCGGTGCGCCGGAAGTTGTCCTGGGTGACCTTCGCGTACTCGCGCGCGACCCCGGCCGCCCACTGGAAGATCTTGTACTTGGCGTTGCCGCCGGCGCGGGCCTTCTGCGCGACGCCGTTGTAGACCTTCTCGAAGATGCGCGGCACGGCCGCCATGTAGGTCGGCTGCACGACGGGCAGGTTCTCGATGATCTTGTCCACGCGGCCGTCGACCGCGGTGACGTGCCCGACCTCGATCTGGCCGCTGGTGAGCACCTTGCCGAAGACGTGGGCGAGCGGCAGCCACAGGTATTGGACGTCGTCGGCGCCGACCAGGCCGGTCGCGGAGATCGCCTTGGCCATGTACGACCAGTTGTCGTGCGGGAGACGGACGCCCTTGGGGCGGCCGGTGGTACCGGAGGTGTAGATGAGGGTGGCGAGCTGGTCCTTGTCTATGGCGGCGACCCGCTCGGTGACGATGTCCGGGTTCTTCTCCAGGTACGCGGTGCCGCGCGCCTCCAGCTCGTCCAGGGTGAGCAGCCAGCCGTCGGGGTCGGCGGGGTCGGGCTCGACGCCGGTCGCGTCGATGACGACGACGTGGCCGAGCTCGGGCAGTTCGGCGCGCCGCTCGCGCGCCTTGGCGAGCTGTGCGGCGTCCTCGGCGACGAGGACCTTCGACTCGGAGTCGGAGAGGATGAACGCCGACTCCTCGGCGTTGGTCTGCGGGTAGATCGTGGTGGTCGCCGCGCCCGCGCACATGATGCCGAGGTCGGCGAGGATCCACTCGACCCGGGTCGAGGAGGCGAGCGCCACGCGCTCCTCCGGCGCCACACCGAGTTCGACCAGACCGGCGGCGATCGCGTACACGCGCTGCGCGGCCTGCGCCCAGCTCAGCGACTTCCACTCGTCGGGGCCCTCGCCGGAGGCCGCGGGCACCGGGTAGCGGTAGGCCTCGGCGTCCGGTGTGGACGCCACGCGCTCCACGAAGAGAGACGCCACGGAGGGCGGCCGGTTCTCGATCAGGGTCTGTGTGTCGCTCACGACGTCCTCCGGGGCCCGGGACTTGTTGAGGCTGGTTGAGGCTGGTTGAGGCGCGACTGTGTGAAACGCCGCTTGTTTAACTGGTGAGTAACCAACGAGCAGTGATCAGGGTAAGGCGCATGTGCCCGGCACGTAAGGGGCTCCGGCGGGTGACTTGGACCGCGGCGCCCCCGCCGCCCCGGCTCTCACAGAGCCCACACAAACGCGGTGGGCCCGGCACTCCCGAGGGTGCCGGGCCCACCGCGCTGGGTCACCGGAGGAGGCGAAGGGCGCCGGGGCTACTTCTTCGCCTTGGCGCTGCCCTCGTCGCTGGAGAGCACCGCGATGAAGGCTTCCTGCGGCACCTCGACGGAGCCGACCATCTTCATCCGCTTCTTGCCTTCCTTCTGCTTCTCCAGCAGCTTCCGCTTACGGGAGATGTCACCGCCGTAGCACTTGGCGAGGACGTCCTTGCGGATGGCGCGGATGGTCTCGCGGGCGATGACCCGGGAGCCGATCGCGGCCTGCACGGGCACCTCGAATGCCTGCCGCGGGATGAGCTCCTTGAGCTTGGCCACCAGGCGGACGCCGTAGGCGTATGCCTGGTCGCGGTGGGTGATGGCGGAGAAGGCGTCGACCTTGTCGCCGTGCAGCAGGATGTCGACCTTGACGAGGTGGGCGGTCTGCTCGCCGGTGGGCTCGTAGTCGAGGGACGCGTAGCCGCGGGTCTTGGACTTCAGCTGGTCGAAGAAGTCGAAGACGATCTCGGCGAGCGGCAGCGTGTAGCGGATCTCGACACGGTCCTCGGAGAGGTAGTCCATGCCGAGGAGCGTGCCGCGGCGGGCCTGGCACAGCTCCATGATCGAGCCGATGAACTCGCTGGGCGCGAGGATCGTGGCACGCACGACCGGCTCGTGGACCTCGTCGATCTTCCCCTCGGGGAACTCGCTGGGGTTGGTGACCGTGTGCTCGCTCCCGTCCTCCATGACGACGCGGTAGACCACGTTGGGCGCGGTGGCGATGAGGTCGAGCCCGAACTCGCGCTCAAGCCGCTCACGGATCACGTCGAGGTGGAGCAGGCCCAGGAAGCCGACACGGAAGCCGAAGCCGAGAGCGGCGGAGGTCTCCGGCTCGTAGACCAGCGCGGCGTCGTTGAGCTGAAGCTTGTCGAGGGCGTCGCGCAGCTCGGGGTAGTCCGAGCCGTCCAGCGGGTACAGGCCCGAGAACACCATCGGCTTCGGGTCCTTGTAGCCGCCGAGCGGCACCTCGGCGCCCTTGTTCAGGCTGGTGATCGTGTCACCGACCTTGGACTGGCGGACGTCCTTCACGCCGGTGATGAGATAGCCCACCTCGCCCACGCCGAGCCCGTCGGCGGGCAGCATCTCCGGCGAGTTCGTCCCGATCTCAAGGAGTTCGTGCGTGGCGCCGGTCGACATCATCCGGATCCGCTCACGCTTGTTGAGCTGGCCGTCGACGACACGTACATAGGTGACGACGCCCCGGTACGAGTCGTAGACCGAGTCGAAGATCATCGCGCGGGCGGGCGCGTCGGCGACGCCGACCGGGGCGGGGATCTGCTCCACGACCTTGTCGAGCAGCGCCTCGACACCCATGCCGGTCTTGGCGGAGACCTTCAGTACGTCGTCGGGGTCGCAGCCGACCAGGTTCGCGAGCTCCTCGCTGAACTTCTCCGGCTGGGCGGCCGGCAGGTCGATCTTGTTGAGTACGGGGATGATCTGGAGGTCGTTCTCCATCGCCAGGTAGAGGTTGGCGAGGGTCTGGGCCTCGATGCCCTGCGCGGCGTCGACCAGCAGGATCGTCCCCTCGCACGCGGCGAGCGAGCGCGAGACCTCGTACGTGAAGTCCACGTGGCCCGGGGTGTCGATCATGTTGAGGATGTGGCTCGTGCCCTGGTCCGGCCCCTGAGTGGGGGCCCAGGGCATGCGCACCGCCTGGGACTTGATCGTGATGCCGCGCTCGCGCTCGATGTCCATACGGTCGAGGTACTGAGCACGCATCTGTCGCTGCTCGACCACTCCCGTCAGCTGGAGCATGCGGTCGGCGAGCGTGGACTTGCCGTGGTCGATGTGCGCGATGATGCAGAAATTGCGGATCAGCGCCGGGGCGGTACGGCTCGGCTCGGGCACATTGTTCGGGATCGCGGGCACGCAGGGTCCTGTCTCTTGAGGCGCCTTATGCCTCGGGTCGGATCTACGGGTCGTAGCCTCCATCGTCCCACGGACGGCGGGCTGCGCTCGGTTTGGGCCGCTCTCCGTGGCCCTGGTACCGTGGGCAGCTGTGTCTCATGCCCTCTCAGCGCGAGGCACACCCAGTAGGAACAGTAAGAACATCACCGGCGCGGGTCCCTCGCGGGCTCGTGCCAGAACCTGAAAAGGCTCTTTCGTGGCGAACATCAAGTCCCAGATGAAGCGGATCAAGACCAACGAGAAGGCTCGTCAGCGCAACAAGGCTGTCAAGTCGACTCTGCGCACCGCGATCCGCAAGACCCGTGAGGCGACCGCTTCGGGTGACGTCGAGAAGGCCACCACGGCCCTGCGCGACGCCAGCCGTCTGCTGGACAAGGCCGTCTCCAAGGGCGTGATCCACAAGAACCAGGCCGCCAACAAGAAGTCGGCGCTTGCTTCCCAGGTCTCGTCCCTCAAGGGCTGACCTGCCTCAGCGAGGGCGGACGCCCTTGTCTTCCTTGATGTGACCGCCGGAAGGACCCAGAGCGGGCCCTCTCTCATCCGCTTCCGTCCGGCACCCCGAGCTCGTACGCGGCCTGCGTTCGCCACGCGGGTATGAGCTCACCGGCTTGATCCGAGGGCCCCGGCGCCTCGCCCTTCCCCAGGGCGGGCACCGGGGCCCTCGGCATCGCCGGCATCCGCGGAGCCGTCGGATGGCCGGCTCGTCGACGCGTCGGCTCGTCGGTCCGTTGGCGTCGGCTCGTTGTCCCGTTGGCGTCGGCTCGTCACCTCGTCAGCTCGTCGGAGCCAGGCAGGTCGTCGGAGCCAGGCCGGACATCAGGTCCGGTCCGTCAGGACGTCCGAGCCCTCACGACGTCCCGGACCTCAGGACCAGAAGTCGTCGCTCTCGTCGATGTTCTCGGTGCACTGGTCGATGTCGGTGACCTTCTCTCCCACGATCCGGAAGACAAGGCAGCCGCTCTCTTCGAGGTGCTTGCCGCCCCGGTCCGCGCGGCATCCGAGTGCCTGTGCGGCGGGCAGGCGCTAGCGTCCTCGTGAGCGGGCTGCTCTCGCGATGGTCACCACCGCCTTCTCCAGCGCGTACTCGGGATCGTCACCGCCGCCCTTGACCCCGGCGTCGGCCTCCGCAACCGCCCGCAGCGCCACCGCCACACCGTCCGGAGTCCAGCCGCGCATCTGCTGGCGCACCCGGTCGATCTTCCACGGCGGCATACCGAGCTCGCGGGCGAGGTCGGCGGGGCGGCCGCCGCGCGCGGAGGACAGCTTGCCGATGGCCCGCACGCCCTGGGCGAGCGCGCTGGTGATCAGTACGGGCGCGACCCCGGTCGACAACGACCAGCGCAGCGCCTCAAGGGCCTCCGCCGCCCGCCCCTCCACGGCCCGGTCGGCCACAGTGAAGCTGGATGCCTCGGCGCGGCCCGTGTAGTACCGGCCGACGACCGCCTCGTCGATCGTGCCGTCGATGTCCGCAGCGAGCTGCGCCACCGCGGAGGCCAACTCGCGCAGATCGCTCCCGATGGCGTCGACGAGCGCCTGGGACGCCTCGGGCGTGGCCGACCTGCCCGCCGCGCGGAACTCTCCCCGCACGAACGCCAGCCGGTCGGCGGGCTTGGTCATCTTCGGACAGGCGACTTCCCGGGCCCCGGCCTTGCGCGCGGCGTCGAGCAGCCCCTTGCCCTTGGCGCCACCGGCGTGCAGCAGCACGAGCGTGATCTCCTCGACGGTCGAGCCGAGGTACGCCTTCACGTCCTTGACCGTGTCCGCCGACAGATCCTGCGCGTTGCGCACGACGACGACCTTGCGCTCGGCGAACAGCGACGGGCTCGTCAGCTCGGCGAGCGTGCCCGGCTGGAGCTGGTCCGGGGTCAGGTCACGCACGTCCGTGTCCGCGTCGGCGGCGCGGGCTGCCGCCACCACCTGCTGGACCGCGCGGTCCAGCAGCAGCTCTTCCTGGCCCACCGCGACGGTGACGGGGGCGAGTGGATCGTCGTTTGCAGTCTTCCTGGCCATCGCCGTAAAGCATCCCACGCACCACTGACAACGCGGCTCGCCCGCGTCGGACCGCGCCCGCCGCCGCTACGGCTCCTCGCGCCACCCGTCCCACTCGGCCGCGAACGCGTCGAGCGCCCCGGCGTCGAGCCGCCCCGCCGCGTCCTCCACGACGAGCAGCCACTGCGCGTCCTCGGCGTCGTCCTCCCCGGCCAGCGCGTCCCGTACGAGCTGGGGCTCCTCGGCCAGGCCGAAGCGCTCGCCGAGTGCTTCGGCGGCCTCTTCGGCGGCGTCGCGGTCCGGCAGGACCAACAGGTGTCTCGCTTCGCTCACGGCACCATTTTCAGGCATGCCCGGACAAGCGGAGGCCGAGGGCCGCGGCCGGTGCGGACACCGGGCGGCAGGAGACGCCGGGCGGCAGGGATGGCAGGGGACGCCGGGCGGCAGGGGTGGCAGGGGAGGCCGGGCGGGGGGCTGCCCCCTCGGGCACGACCCGCTGCCCGGGGCGATCTTCACGCTGGTGCGGCCGGCCCGCCCCGGCACCGCCCCGCACCGTGCCTGCCACCCGCATCGCCGACAGGCCGACTCGGCCACCCCGATCAGGCATTCAGACGACTCGGCCACCCCGATCAGGCATTCATATGAGCCACCTCCAACTGCCCCCTGCCCCGCTCCCCCGGCCCGCCGGGGCTCACCACGGCCAGCTCCCCGTCCCGGTCCGTGCGCAGCACCTCGGTGCCCTCGGCACGCAGCGCGGCGATGGTGCGGGGTGCCGGGTGCCCGTACGGGTTGTCGACGCCGCAGGAGATCAGAGCGAGGCGAGGCGCCGCCCGGCGCAGCAGTTCCTCGTCCTGGTGAGCCGAGCCGTGATGGGCGACCTTGAGCACGTCCACCGAGGCGACCTGGGCGCCTTCGGCGCTGCTCAACAAGGCGCGCTGCGCGTCCGGTTCGAGGTCACCGGGCAGCAGCAGCCGCAGCCCGGCCACCCGTACGAGCAGTGTGACGCTGGCGTCGTTCGGGCCGCTGCCGCCGCTGCCGGCGTCGAGCCACCGAAACGGACGGGTCGGCGTGCCCGGTGGCGGCCACAGCACCCGCCAGTCGAGCGGTCCGACCTCGCGGCGCTCGCCCGCCGTCGCCCGGGTGACCGCAATCCCGTGCTCGGCCGCGAGCCTCCGCACGAAGGCGGCCTGTCCGGCGGGTTCCTGAAACCCCGTCGTCTCGATCGCCCCCACGGACCGTCCGTGCAGCACTCCGGGGAGCCCCGCCACGTGATCCGCGTGAAAGTGCGTGAGCACGACCAACGGGATCCGGGTGATGCCGAGCCCGCGCAGGCACCGGTCGACCAGGAGCGGGTCGGGTCCCGCGTCCACCACCACCCCGCTGCCCGCCCCGGCCGCAAGGACCAGCGCGTCCCCCTGCCCCACGTCACACATGACCATGCGCCACCCCGGCGGCGGCCACCCCGTGATCACCCGGGTGAGCGGCGGCGGCTGAAGGATCACCAACAGCAGCACCAGCGCGCAGGCCCCGCTCAGCCAGGGCGACTTGAGCAGCCGGCGCCCCACCGGCGCCAGCAGCACCGTGCCGAGCGCGAGCAGCGCTCCCCCGCGCCAGCCCCCCGGCCAGTCCACCTCGCCTCCCGGTAACGCGGCCCCGGCGCGGGCGATGTCCGCGATCCACCCGGCGGGCCAGCCCGCGCACCGGGCAAGCGACTCGGCCACCGGCATCGCGACGGGCGCCGCCGCGAGCGCCGCGAAGCCGAACACCGTGGCCGGTGCCACCGCGAACTCCGCGAGCAGGTTGCACGGCACCGCCACCAGGCTCACCCGGGCCGCCATGACGGCGATGACGGGCGCGCACACGGCCTGTGCGGCGGCCGCGGCGGCGACCGGCTCGGCAAGCCGCGCGGGTAACCCACGTCCGCGCAGCGCCGCCGCCCACCGGGGTGCCAGCGTCAGCAGCGCGCCCGTGGCGAGCACCGACAGCAGGAAGCCGTAACTCCGCGCCAGCCACGGGTCGTACACGACGAGCAGCAGTACCGCCGTGGCGAGCGCCGGGACCAGGGATCTGCGGCGTCCCGTGGCGACGGCGAGCAGGGCGATCAGTCCGCACGCCGCCGCTCGCAGCACGCTCGGCTCGGGCCGGCACACCACGACGAACCCCAGCGTGAGCAGCCCGCCGAGCACGGCCGTCGTTCGCAGCGGCAGGCCGATTCTGGGCGCCAGACCGCGCCGCTCCGCCAGGTGGGCCGTGCCCGCCGGGCCGATCAACAACGCCAGCAGCAAGGTGAAGTTGGCCCCGCTCACGGCTGTCAGGTGCAGCAGGTCCGTCGCCCGGAACGCCGCCTGTAGCTCGGGCGTGACCCGTGACGTGTCGCCCACGACGAGGCCGGGCAGCAACGCCCGCGCGTCCGGCGGCAGCCCGTCGGTGGCCTGCCGCAGCCCCGCTCGCAGCTCTCCCGCCCACCGTTGCGTCCGGCTCGGCGCGCCCACCACGTGGGGCCGCGCCCCGTGATCGACCCGCAGCACGGCAGCGATCCGTTCGTCGCCGCTGAGCGGCGGTGCGAGCGTGCCCCGCACCACCAGCCGCGTACTCGGCAGCAGAGCCAGCCACGGGCGCGCGGACGCGTCGGCACGGCCGGGGTCGGCCCTGCCTGGGGCGAGACGGCCCGGCGCGACACGGTCTGGCGCGACACGGTCTGGGGCGGCGCGGTCTGGGGCGGCGCGGCCAGGCACAGCACGCTCCGCGGCAGCAGCCAGGCCCGGCGCGGCACGGACCGACGCGGCACGGACCGGCGCAGCGCGCCCGAGCGCGGCACGGACTGGGGCAGCAAGGTCCGACGCGCCACGGCCAGGCACAGCACGCTCCACGGCAGCACGGCCCAGCCCAGCGCGCCCCAGCGCGACACGCTCCGGCGTGGTGTGGTCCAGCGTGGTGTGGTCGGCGTCGAAGGGGCGGGGTGGGGCGGGGGCGTTCTGCCGGCGGGACCGGTGGGAGGCGGCGGGTGGGTCGGCCAGGAGCAGGATCGGGGTTCTGGTGCGGGACACCGAACCGTCGGGGGCCGTCAGCCGCACCAGCTGCGCCTCCATGAGCGCGGAGGACGGTGCCGCGTGGTCGCCGTGGATGCGGGGCCGGGTGAGCCGGGGGTCGGAGGTGAGCTCCACCTCGGCGCTCACCCGCGCGTGCCGGTCGGCGAGGCCGGGCACGGGCCCGCGCCGTAGGTCGGCCCCGTGCAGTGCCGCGGAGGCCGCGGACGCGGCGACGCCGAGCAGGAGCAGCGCGGCG
>NZ_JAPHNL010000109.1 GCF_026274175.1 Streptomyces beihaiensis | reverse complement strand
CCGCGGCGACGGCCAGGCCCTCGGCGTCGCCGCCGCGGCCGCGCAGCAGTACGAGACCGCTGCCGGTCCGGGTCGCGGCCGCCGCCCGCCGCACCTCCGCCGCGTCGGCGGTCGGGTCGTCGGGAGCCTCTCGGAGCACCCCGGCGAGCCGGGCGTCGGTCCGCGTACTTCCCAGGAGGTGCCCGGTGACCCGGTCGGGCACCACCAACACCCGTGAGAGCGGAGGCCGTTCGGGATCGACGACCTCCACGAGGCCGCCCTCGACCAGCGGTGCTCCGGGGGTCAGCCGGAACCGCGCCGACGCCGCTCCCGCGAGCCCGCACAGTTCCAGGGCGAGGCCGACCGTGGGCCGCCGCCGTGTCAGGTCGTCGTTGAGGTAGCCGTAGAGCCGTTCGAAGCGTGCGTCCAGGTCGGGCGCCACCGCGACCAGGAGGAGGTCCAGGTCGAGCGGTGACAGGCCGAACCGTGCGGCGAGCTCCCCGAGGACCGAGTCCGGTGGAGGGCGCCACGGCTCGCGCTCGGGTACGGGCGCGTCGAGGCCGCCCGGTTCGTGCAGGATGCGGTCGACCGCCTCGGGGGTGAGGTACTGGCCCCGGTACGGGTCCTCGGGGTCGGGGTCGGCGGCGCGCCGCACGGCCACGGCGTGCCGCACCCGCTCCTCGACGGCGCGGAGCCGCGCCCACAGGTGGTCGACGTCGGTGGCGGCGCCAGTGGCAGCGCCGGTGACGCCGGCAGAGGCGGTGGCTGCGGCGGTGGCGGTGGCGGTGGCGCCGACCGTGGTGGCGGGTGGCTCGGCTGTGTGTGTCACGGCTGGCGGTCCCCTCTGCGGCGGCGCCGGGCGGGGGCGGGCGGGCGTTCGCGGGGGCCCGCGTAGCCGCCGTCGGGGCCCGGGTCGCTGGTCTGCGTGTAGCGCAACCGGCGCCCCGCCTCCGTGTCGTCGCCGCGCGCGGTGGCACGTACGACGAGACCTTCGGTGACCGGAGGGGCGGCGGCCTTCGTGACACCGGCGAGCGGCGCCCGCACCCGCAGCGAGAGCGATGCCTTCAGGTCGCCACCCATGGCCGACCACACGTCGGATGCAGCCGGCGCGTCGGAGCCGGTCGCGGCGGTGTCGAGGCCCACGGTCAGGCCGAGTTCGGCGAGGGTGCCGGTGAGCAGCCGCGCGGGCAGCGTCTCGGTGGCCACCAGCGTGGCGAGCACCTGCGACAGCAGCCGGTGCTCGTCCTGGGGGCGGCTCGCCCACGCCGTGACGAGGTACGTCAGCTCGAACCAGCGCGGCGGGGTGCGCCGCGCCACGAGATGGCCGTCCTCGTCGTACACCTCTCCGGAGCCGCTGCCCCGCCGGACGGCGTCCTCCCGGATGTCGTACAGGAAGACGCAGACCGTCGGGGCGCTGCGGCGCGCGGCCCAGTCGCGGGTGGGGGCGTCGAAGACGACGTCGACGCCCGACGCCTGAAGCCCGGACTCGCCCAGCAGGCGGCGCAGCCCGTCGTCGACCTCGTGGATCACCGGCGGGTCACCTCGTCCGGCGGCTGCACGCTGCCGTCGACCACCAGGAAGTCGGTGGTCACCGGGGAGAATCCGGGGCCCTTGGCCGTGATGACGCGCGGCCCGGTCTGGTCCTTGGCGAGGATCAGCAACTGGCCGATGAACGTGCCGTCCGGCCGTGGAACGGTCGGCGCCGCGGCCGCGGTGATCCCCGGCTTCCAGGTGAACCGCACCGGCACGCCCGGCGGGAAGTCCTTGCCGCGCACCGAGGTGACGAAGCCCGGCCTGCCGACCGCGGGCACCGCGACGATGCGCGGCTGGAGGACGCGCAGCCGCTCGCGGGCCGTGTTGTCGCTCTTGTCGGCGTCCGTTCCGGTGGTGGTGAGCTCGCCGGTGACGTGGGCGGTGAGCGCCTTGTCGGGGCTGAGGACGACCCGTACGACCGTGCTCGCGCCCGGTTCCAGGTCCGGCAGCGCGCACACCCAGGACGTGTCGCAGCCCGGCGGCGGCCCGCTGTTCGGGATGCCCTTGGGCAGGTGGACGTGGAGCCGAAGCCCGGTCGCCAGCGCGTTGCGCCCGTTGCGCACGGTGTACGTCACCACGACCCGCCCGCCGACGTAGCCGGGGTTCGGCTGGGCCGTCAGGTTCAGCCCCGGCCCGGCGTCGGGCACCCTGGGAGCCGGGGGCGCGGTGGGCGGCGGGGAGGTCGCGGGCGGCGTCGACGGGGGTGCCGAGGGATGTGTCGAGGGGGTCGGCGACGGGGGCGGCGGGGCCGCGACGACCGGCACCAGGGTGCGGTCCGCGTTGTCGCCGGGCCGTGGATCGACGACGGTTCCGGCCACCGACCAGCCGATCGGCTCGTCGCCGGGGGTGAGCCCCGTGAGGGTGACGGTCACCGCAACGGTGGTGCCGGGCGGGACGACACCGACGTCGCACTGGAGGGCGGCCGCGTCGCAGGTGCCGTCGGGACGGGTCACCTCGGTGACCCGCACGCCGGTCGGCGGGGCGATGGTCAGTGTGGTGCCCGGGGATGCGGCGGGGCCGTTGTTCACCACGTCGACGCGGACCGTGGTGGTCTTGCCGACGGTGAGCGCCGGGACCGTACCGGGCGCGTGCACGGCGAGGTCCACGGACTGCTGGACTCCGGGTTCCTTCTGGCGGCCCGGGAGTTCGGTCGTCAGACGGGTGAGCTTGCCGGACGCGATGTCCAGGATCTTCAGCTTCTCGGGGGTGTTGACGGGGCGGTTCGGGCGGGCGCTGATCACCAGGCGCTTGCCGTCGGCCGTCCAGGCGGCGTCGCGCGGCTGGAACGGGCCGGTGGCCTCGGGCAGTCGCTGGTGGCAGGCGTCGGGGACGCCGCGGGCGGCGGCGGGCATCAGCACCTTGCAGGCGTCGCCCGACAAGGACGTCAGGAGGATGCCGTCGCGTTCGTCGACGGCGCCGCCGCCGCTCTTGCGGTTGAAGGCGACGCTGCGCCCGTCCGGGGAGAACGCGGGGCTGTCGTCGATGACTTGGCAGGCGCCGGGGCAGATCGTGGCGCTCAGGTCGCGCTGCCGGTCGAGGTGGTTCACGGGCACGGTCCAGATGTGCTTGTTGCCGCCGTCGCCGTCGATGACCTCGGTGCGGGTGAAGGCCAGGGTGGTGCCGTCGGCGGACCAGGCGGGTTGCGCGTCGACACCCTGCTGCCCGGCGGGCGGGGTGATCCGGCCGGTGATGGCGCCGGTGGCCGCGTCCGCGATGAGGATGCGGCTGGGGCCCCCGGCGTTCCCGACGCCGCCCGGTGAGGTCCGGGTGAAGGCGAGGTACTTGCCGTCAGGGGAGAACGTCGGGTCGGTGTCCCAGTCGGTCGGGCCGCGCCCGGCGAGGGGCACGGCGTGCGCGTGGGTGCCGTCGGCGTCCGCGAGCCAGATCCGTTCGATCCGCTGTTTGTCGGCGTTGTCCTCGAACCGGGTGAAGACGATCCGGCGTCCGTCGGGCGTGTAGCTCTGCCGTTCGGTCCACGGGTCGTACTTCGGTCCGGGCCGGAACAGCGGGTCCTTGGCGGGATCGGTGTTCGTGTCGGCGGCCGGGTCCTCGCGCAGGATGGTCTGCCCGAGGTCGCGCGGGTCGGACCCGTCCGCGCGGACGTCCTGCAAGGTCACCGTGTGCGGCCCGTCCGCCGTGGTGCGGCCCACCACCACGCCGCCGCCGTCGAGCGGCCCCAGCCAAGTGGGCGAGCGGACCTCCCGGTCCTCGTTGAGGACGAGCCCGGGCTCCTGCGCCGAGTGCGTCGACGACCTGAACACGTGGTCGTAGTCGCCCTCGCACGTGCAGGTGGTCTCGTGGCTGAGGAACACCAGCTGGTCCCCGTCGGGCAGCCACGCTGCCCCGTGGCCGCGCCACCGCGCGTACGAGCCGCCGAGCAGCGGCCCGTCGCTCGTGCCCGCCGCGTCGGTCACCCGCAGCCGGTGCACGCCGTGCCCGTTCTCGGTGGTGGTGGCCGTGTACGCGATCACGTTCCGGTGGGCGTCGTCGTTCACCGGGTTCCACACCGGTTCGGAGGCCGTGCCGTTGACGGGCGACGTGATCCGGGTGGGGATGACGCCGGAGCCGTGCAGGGGGCGTACGTAGATCTGCTCCCCGGTCAGCGGATCGCTGTCGCTGCTGTACGCCAGGCGCTGCCCGTCGGGCGAGACCGTCGGGTACTCCTCGTCGGCGGGGGTGTCGGTGAGCCGCGTCAGGCCGGTGCCGTCGGTGCGCACCAGCCACAGGTCGCGCTGCTTGTGGCCGCCGGTGCCGCCGGGTTCGGCCGAGTCGAAGACCACGGCCTTGCCGTCGGGGGTCAGGCGGGGGTGCTCCGCGTCGCGGCCGCTGGTCAGGCGGCGTACGGAACCGTCCGCGGAGCGCAGGTAGACCTGCGGGTCCTTGTCGTCTCGGCGGCTCGCGAAGACCAACTGGTCACCCAGGGCGGACGGCTGAACGTCGTAGTGCGTCGGGCTCGCGCCGAACAGCGGTGTGCTGGAGGTGGTGGAGGCGACCCGCCCGAGGCTGCGGTGCCGGGTGCCCGCGTACACGATCCGGGCGCCGGCGGTGTCAGCCGCCTTGGAGGTGGTGGCGCCGCCGCCACCCTGCCCGGAGGCCGCCGCCGTCACCCCGAGCAGCGGAACCAGCAGCAGCAACGCCGTTCCGAGTCTGCCCAGGCGGTGCCGCCTGCCGTGCCCGGCGGTTCCCGTCACGGTCGCCCTCACGGTTCCCCTCACAGTCTGGTGCGGATGCCCCCGCCACCCTGCACCCGCCGCGTGCGGGGCGGCAGGTCGCCGGGTCCGTACCCGGGGGAAGCACGCGGTGCGCTTTCGGGCAGCGCGGGCTTCCCTTCCTCCGTCGTGGGCCTCGGTGCCGTCGGCTTCGGTGCGGGTGCCGGCGTCAGATCAGTCCGTTGCGCAGCGCGTAGCCCACCGCGTGGGCGCGATTGCGCAGTTGGAGGCGTGTGGTGATCTCGTGCAGCACGTTCTTGACGGTCCGTTCCGAGTACGAGGTCTTGCGGGCGATCTCCGCGGTGTCGAGGCCCTCCGACACCAGGCGCAGCATGTCCGCCTCGCGCGTGGTCAGGGTGGACAGCGACAGGCCGCGCGGATCAAGCGCCGAACGCTGGAGCCCGCTCACATGGGTGAGCAGCTTGCCGAGCAGGTCGCCGGGGAGCATGCCCTCCCCCCTCGCTAACGCCGTTACCAGGCGCAGAAGTTGGTCCTGGTCCGCGTCGGAGCGCCGCAGCACCGCCGCGACGCCGCACTCTATGACGCGTTGCAGCGCGCCGGACCCGAGAGTGCCGACCACGAGACCGGTACGGGTGGCGGTGCTGAGGCGCAGCCGGTCGAGCAGGGCGGCCACGTCGTCGGCCACGGTGTCCACGACCACCAGCGACACCTGGGCCCGCTCGGTGTCGGCGTCGTCGAGCAGTTCGACCTCCGGGCGTTGGCGCAACTGGTGGACGACGCCGACGCGCAGGACCGGATCGGCGGCGTAGACGGCCACCGACACCCGGTCGCGGCCGCCGGGCAGGCTCTTGCTCTTCTCCTGTGTTCTGGACATGAGAGGTCACCCGTTTCATGAGTTCGTGAGGGTCTACGGGGTCTACGGGGTCTGTGAGTGCTGTGAGTTCCGTGGGTGTTGCCAGTTCCTTGGGATCCGGGGAAGGGGGCGCGAGCCCACCGAGGGCGGTGCGCGAGGAGCGGTGTCGGACACTAACGACCCAGTGCTACAAGTGAGTTGCCTGCGACTTTCGGGGCATTGCCACTGCCCGAAACTTGCCCTCGCGTTCCTCGTGGCGCCGCCGCTCGCGTTCCTACGCTGCTGACGTGACGCCTTCCGCAGCCTCTTCCGGTCCCGGTGCTCCCGGCCTCGACATCCCGGCCGTGACGGTGACGCCGGGTGACACCGCCACGACTCAGTTGACCGTGCGCAACGACAGCGACATCGTCGAGGCGTACAGCCTGGAGGTCGTCGGCGACTGCGCCGCCTGGGCCACCGTCGAACCGGAGCGGGTCTCGCTCTATCCGGGCACGTCCGAAACGGTGACGATCCGCCTGGAGCCACCGCGCTCCCCGGAGGTCCGGGCCGGTGAGATGCCGCTCGGTGTGCGGGTCCTGCCCGCCGAGCACCCCGAGTCGGCGCACGTGCCCGAAACCACGGTGCGCGTACGGGAGTTCCGCGAGCTGCGCACGGAACTGGCCCCGCGCCGCCGACGCGGCTGGCTGCGCGCCCGCTACCGGCTCGCGGTGCGGAACCAGGGCAACACCCCGGTACAGGTGGGCTTCACGCCCGGCCAGGCCGGCGAGGAGTTGGCGTTCGCCTTCAAGCCGCCGACGCCGAAGCTGGAGCCCGGCGAGTCGGCGGAGGTCGGGCTGCGCGTCCGCACGGGCAAGCCGGTGTGGTTCGGCGCGCCGGTGGTGTGGCCGTTCACCGTGGAGACGACACAGACCGCGCAGAGCACTGAGACCACTTCGGCCACCGACGCCGGTGACACGGCTGGGGCGGTAGAGGCGGCTGAGGCCGCCGGCGCCGAGTTGCCCGTACGGGCGCCGCTCGACGCCGAGTTCGTCCAGATCCCGGTGTTCCCCAAGTGGCTGCTCGCCGTGCTCGCGGCGCTGCTCGCGCTGTTGCTCGCCTGGTTCGCCCTGGTCCGTCCCGCGGTGCGCAGCGCCGCCAAGGACGCGGCCGACAAGGCGGTCCAGGCACGTCCCACCCCCGCCGGGCCGCAGACCCCGGGGGCGGACGGTGGCGGTTCGGCGAGTCCCGGCGCCCAGCGGCCCGGCGCGCCGGCCGGGTCGGGCAACGGCGGCGGTGGCGGTGGCGGTGGCGGCACCTCGACCGATGGCGGCGGCGGCCGGCAGAGCTCGCAGACCATCGACGTACGGACGACCGCCGGGCAGACGAAGACCGGCAGCTACACGGTGCCCAAGGGCAGCACCTTCGGGGTCACGGACATCGTCGTCGCCAACTTCCAGGGCGACGAGGGACAGTTGACGATCACCTTCGGCGACCGGAAGATCACCACGATCGCGCTGGAGACCTTCCGCAACCAGGACTATCACTGGGTGACCCCCATCACGATCCCCGAGGGGGACACCGCGTCCATCAAGGTGACCTGCGACAAGCCAGGCACTCCGGCCACCGGTCGGCAGGCCGCGGGGTGCCACGAGGTCCTGAACGTGAGCGGCGTACTCAGCGGCAGCGCCCGGCAATGACTTGAACTCTCCGTGTCCGTACGTTTCACATGTTCGAGCCATTGTCGATCATCTATAGATGCATATGTAAAGAACTGAAGCCACTACCGACCGGATTCGTCCTGAAACCGACAACCTGGGTCTGAAAACCGGCCCGCGCAGGCCACGTCAGAAACGGTCCGGGTCGGCGGACTCCCAGTCCTCGGCCCAGTCCGGTGGGACGTCGCCGTCCAGGAGCGCCCCGGGACTCAGGTGCTCGATGAGCTGGTCGCCGGAGCGGACCGTGACGGGATCGGTGCGTCTGCGCAGCATGTCCGGGCGGAGTTCGGCGGCGGTGGCGGCGCCGGTCGCCGACATGATCTTCAGGGCGCTGGCGACGGTGGCGGCCTGGAAACGCTGGACGCGCAGCGACTTGTCGGCGACGTCGAGGGCGCGGGCGCGGCGCGGGTCCTGCGTGGTGACGCCCACCGGGCACGTGTTGGTGTGGCAGCGCTGGGCCTGGATGCAGCCGACGGCGAACATCATGGCGCGGGCCGAGTTGGTGTAGTCGGCCCCCTGGATGAGGCGCTTGACGATGTCGGCGCCGGTGGCGACCTTGCCGCTCGCCCCGATCTTGACCCGGTCCCGGAGGCCGGTGCCGGTCAGGGCGTTGTGGACCGTGATGAGCCCTTCGGTGAGCGGTCGGCCCAAGTGGTCGGCGAACTCCAGCGGGCCCGCGCCGGTGCCGCCCTCCGAGCCGTCGACGATGACGAAGTCGGGGGTGACGCCCTGCGCGCGCATGGCCTTGCACACCGCGAGGAACTCGCGGCGCGACCCCACGCACAGCTTGAACCCCACGGGCTTGCCGCCGGCGAGCTCGCGCAGTCGCGCCAGGAACCGGACGAGACCGTGGGGCGTCGAGAAGGCGCGGTGGTAGGGAGGTGAGACGACCGTCCGTCCCTCGGGCACGCCTCGCGCGCGGGCGATCTCCGCGTTGACCTTGCCGCCGGGCAGCAGGCCGCCGCTGCCCGGCTTGGCGCCCTGCGAGAGCTTCAGGGAGACGCACTTGACCTGTTCGCGGGCGGCCTGCTCGGCGAAGAGCCCCGGGTCGAAGTCACCGTCCCTCGTCCGGCAGCCGAAGTACCCCGAGCCGATCTCCCAGACCAGGTCGCCGCCGTACCGCAGGTGGTACTCGGAGATGCCGCCCTCGCCCGTGTCGTGGGCGAAGCCGCCGAGCGCGGCGCCGCGGTTCAGTGCGAGCACGGCGTTGCCCGACAGCGAACCGAAGCTCATGGCCGAGACGTTGAGCAGCGCCATGTCGTACGGGCGGGTGCAGTCGGGGCCGCCGACGCGCACGGTGGGCGGGGTCTCGGGGGTGGGCCGGGGCGCGATGGAGTGGACCAGGAACTCGTGGCCCGGCGCGTAGACGTCGAGTTCGGTGCCGAACGCCTCCTCCGCGGCGGTGCCCTTCGCCCGTTCGTAGACGATGCTGCGCACGTCCCGGTCGAAGGGGCGCCCGTCGTAGTCCCGCTCGATGAAGTACTGCTGCGCCTCCGGGCGCAGGCGTTCGAGCAGGTACCGCAGATGGCCGAGGAGGGGATAGTTGCGCAGCACGGAGTGCCCGCGCTGCAGCAGGTCGTACGCGCCGAGGGCGGTCAGGGCCAGGGCGATCGCGGCGGGCGGCCACCACCACGGCGAGACCGCGAGGGACAGCGCCGTGAGCCCGAGGCCCAGGAACGCGGAGACGAAGAACACAGCAAATCTGGCCACACCGGACATTATGACGGCATCGGTGCGCGCGAGGCCGGACTCCGGCGCCCTGTCGCCGACGCCCCCGCACACAGCACACTTGACGCGTTACGGACAGAACCCGGTGCGACCGGAGCACCGCCGCGGTACGACCGACTACGACCGCACTACGACCGCGGTACGTCGGGAGCTGGACCGGAGCGGATCCGGAGCGGATCCGGAGCGGATCCGGGGCAGAACCGGAGCAGAACCGGAGCCCAACCTGAGGGGGACGCACCATGCGTGACAGCCACCGCGCCGACGCCGAACGGCTGTTGGCCCGCGCCGTCGAGGAGGAGGTGCGCCGCTCCGGCGGCCGCACGGACGGCGTGGCACTGCTGTCCCGGGCCCGCGGCTCGCTCGACGCGATGGCACTGGCCGCCGCCGACGAGTACGCCGCCTACACCCACGCCCTGGACGAGGCGACCGCGGGACAGAAGTCGTTCGGGCAGCGGTTCGCCGAGCACGGCGGGTCGACTCCGCTGCTGGTGACGGGAGTCGGGGCGGTCACCGCGTGCGTCGCCGACCTCGTGCTCGGTACGGGGACCGGCGTCGCGGTCGGCTCGGGCGCCACGGTCGCCGTGCTCGGCGCCGCGACCGCGGTGGCCAAGGTGACCGCCGCCCACCTGCCCGCCGCGAGCCGCAGCGCGGGCGCCCTGAGCCGTCCAGGCGGGCCCGAGCAGTTGCGGCTGCAGTGGCTGACCGCCCTCGACGTGCGCGGCATCCGGCCCTTCCTCGACCAGCAGCGGGTCATCGCCGCCAGCACGGGCCCCGCCGCGAAGAGCGCGGCGCCGCGCCTGCGCCGCACCGACAAGAGCGCGGCCGCCCGCCGCAGAAACGTTCTTGAGCAGTCCTTCGACCACCTCCCCGTGCCCGACGGGCCGTTCGCGGGCCGCCGCACGGCGCTCGCCCAGATCGCGCGGTGGGTGCACGCCG
>NZ_JAPHNL010000108.1 GCF_026274175.1 Streptomyces beihaiensis | reverse complement strand
TTGTCCTGCGCGGACTCGACATCGGCCTCCAGGCCGAGCTGCTCGACCAGCCAGCGGTCGAACTCGATGGCGGCCCGCACCCAGCTGACCGTCGACGACACGAAGTGCTCCAGGGAGACCCCGGTGCCGATCAGCATCTGGGCCTCGCCGATGAGGCGGACCGTGCCGTCGTCGTGGGTGTGGCTGTAGACCTTCGGCCACAGCGTCTGGCGGTTCCAGTCGTCGATCGACTCCAGAAGCCGCGGCTTGGCGTCGATGTCGTGCGGGCGGTCGTAGAACGTCCGCACGGAGAAGACCTGCTGGTCGCCCTCGCCGCGGAACATGAAGTACGTGCGGAACTCCTCCCACGGCGCCGCGAGGTCACCCTCCTCGTCGACGACGTGCTTGAGCTCCATCTGGTCGAGCAGCTGCTTGACCAGGTCCTGGTCGGGGATGACGGGGCCCGCCGGTCCCGCCCCCTGTTGCGGCTGGGGCTGTCCCCCGAAGTTCGGAATCGAGGACGGGTCGATACTCACTGGTGCGGTTCCCTTCGTATGGATGGGGCCATCCTCTCTCAGGGGGCCCCTTCCCCGGCAAGCCCGGGTACCCGTCTGCTCCGGCCCGTGTCGCCGCCGGGTGCGGGCCGGCGGCGTCCAGGGCCTGTCCGGCGGATCAGGCCGGACTCGGTCGACCGTGCCGACCGGTACGGCGCGACCCCGACGAGATCCGCCGGACAGAGCGCCTAGAGCGTCTTCCCGGTCGCCGGGCCGACCAGCAGCCCCTCGCCGAACGCGTCCACGCGGACCGTGTCGCCGTCCTTGACCTCCCCGGACAGGATCTCCTTGGCCAGACGGTCGCCGATGGCCGTCTGGACGAGACGGCGCAGGGGCCGCGCCCCGTACGCCGGGTCGTTGCCCTCGTCCGCCAGCCAGCCCAGCGCCGCGTCCGTCACGTCGAGCGTGAGGCGGCGGTCGGCGAGGCGCTTGGCGAGGCGGTCGATCTGGAGCTTCGCGATGCGGCGCAGTTCTTCCTTGTCCAGGGCGGAGAAGACCACCAGGTCGTCGAGCCGGTTGAGGAACTCCGGCTTGAAGGAGGTCCGGACGACGTCGAGGACCTGCTGCTTCTTCGTCTCGGCGGAGGTCGTCGGGTCGACCAGGAACTGGCTGCCCAGGTTCGACGTGAGGACCAGGATGGTGTTGCGGAAGTCGACCGTGCGGCCCTGTCCGTCGGTGAGCCGCCCGTCGTCGAGGACCTGGAGCAGCACGTCGAAGACCTCGGGGTGCGCCTTCTCGACCTCGTCGAGCAGCACCACGCTGTACGGGCGGCGGCGCACCGCCTCCGTCAGCTGGCCGCCCTCCTCGTAGCCGACGTAGCCGGGGGGAGCCCCGACGAGACGGGCGACGCTGTGCTTCTCGCCGTACTCGCTCATGTCGATACGGACCATGGCCCGCTCGTCGTCGAAGAGGAAGTCCGCGAGCGCCTTGGCCAGCTCGGTCTTGCCGACGCCGGTCGGGCCGAGGAAGAGGAACGACCCGGTGGGCCGGTCCGGGTCGGCGACCCCTGCGCGTGTGCGCCGCACGGCGTCCGACACCGCCCGCACGGCCTCGGTCTGGCCGATGAGCCGCTTGCCGAGCTCGTCCTCCATGCGCAGCAGCTTCTGCGTCTCGCCCTCCAGGAGCCGCCCTGCCGGGATGCCGGTCCAGGACGCGACGACGTCGGCGATGTCGTCGGGGCCGACCTCCTCCTTGACCATCGTGTCCTTGGCGTGGCTCGCCTCCTCCTCGGCCTCACTCGCGGCCTCCAGGTCGCGCTCCAGGCCGGGGATCTCCCCGTACAGCAGCTTGCTCGCGGTGTCGAAGTCGCCGTCGCGCTGGGCGCGCTCGGCCTGGCCGCGCAGTTCGTCGAGCTTCTCCTTGAGCTCGCCGACCCGGTTGAGGGACTGCTTCTCCTTCTCCCAGCGGGCGGTGAGGCCGCGCAGCTCCTCCTCCTTGTCGGCGAGGTCGCGGCGGAGCTTGTCGAGCCGCTGCTTGCTGGCCGGATCGGTCTCCTTGTCGAGCGCCAGCTCCTCCATGCGCAGCCGGTCCACGGCGCGCTGCAGCTCGTCGATCTCGACGGGCGAGGAGTCGATCTCCATACGGAGCCGGGACGCGGCCTCGTCGACGAGGTCGATGGCCTTGTCGGGCAGGAAGCGGGAGGTGATGTACCGGTCGGAGAGGGAGGCGGCGGCGACCAGCGCGCTGTCCGCGATCTGCACCTTGTGGTGCGCCTCGTAGCGGCCCTTGAGACCGCGCAGGATCGCGATGGAGTCCTCGACGGTCGGCTCGGCGACCAGGACCTGCTGGAAGCGGCGCTCCAGGGCGGGGTCCTTCTCGATGCGCTCGCGGTACTCGTCGAGGGTGGTGGCGCCGACCATGCGCAGTTCGCCGCGGGCGAGCATCGGCTTGAGCATGTTGCCCGCGTCCATGGCCGAATCGCCGCCCGCGCCCGCGCCGACGACGGTGTGCAGCTCGTCGATGAAGGTGATGACGCGGCCGTCGCTCTCCTTGATCTCGGCGAGCACCGTCTTGAGCCGCTCCTCGAACTCGCCGCGGTACTTCGCCCCCGCGACCATGGCTCCGAGGTCGAGCGCGACCAGCTGCTTGTCCTTGAGGCTCTCCGGCACGTCGCCCTTGACGATGCGCTGGGCGAGGCCCTCGACGACGGCGGTCTTGCCGACGCCCGGCTCACCGATGAGGACGGGGTTGTTCTTCGTGCGGCGGGACAGCACCTGCACGACGCGCCGGATCTCCTGGTCACGGCCGATGACGGGGTCGAGGCGGCCCTCGCGCGCGGCGGCGGTCAGGTCCGTGCCGAACTTCTCCAGGGCCTTGTACGCCCCCTCGGGGTCGGGTGTCGTCACCCGGCGCCCGCCCCGGCTCTTCGTGAACGCCTCGGCCAGCTGCCCGGCCCCGGCCCCCTGCCCGGTGAGCACCTCGCCGGCGGCGCCGCCCTTGGCCGCGATCCCGATGAGCAGGTGTTCGGTCGAGACGAACTCGTCGCCGAGCTGCTTGGCGCGGGCGGCCGCGTCGGCGATCACGGCGAGCATCTCGCGGCTGGGCTGCGGCGGTGCGACGGTCGACCCGGTGACGCTCGGCAGGGCCCCGAGCACCCGGTCGGCACCGGCCCTGACCTGGGCCTGATCGGCGCCGACGGCGGCCAGGAGGTCTACGACGTTCTCATTGTCCCGCCCCTCCAGCAGGGCGAGCAGCAGGTGCGCCGGGGTCAGATCCGGGTGCCCCCCGGACACGGCCCGGCTGGTGGCCGCGTTGATCGCGTCGCGGCTCCGGTTCGTCAGCTCGGCGTCCACGTCCCTGTTCTCCTCCACGTCCGTACATCCACGACAACTCTGCCCTACCCAACGTACACAAAGTTGAGTCTATTCCACTCAAGGCTGCCCGCGGGAGCCGCCTGCGGGGCGGGCTCCCGGGCATGGCGTAGGTTCCCTGACATGGCCAAGCGGATCGACCTCGACAACCCGGGCACCGACTTCCTCAGCTTCTGGCGGGAACGGCACCTGTGCACCTTGACGACCCTGCGCCCGGACGGCACGCCGCACGTGGTCCCGGTCGGGGTCACGTACGACGCCGAGGCACGGGTGGCCCGCGTCATCACGGACAAGTCCAGCAGGAAGATCGCCCACATCCTGGCGGCGGGCGCCGGTCCGGCGCGCGTCGCGGTCTGCCAGGTCGACGGCCGGCGCTGGTCGACCCTGGAGGGCACGGCGACCGTCCACACGGACCCGCTCCGCGTCGCCGAGGCGGAACGCCGCTACGCGCAGCGGTACACGCGCGCGCCCCGGGTCAACCCGAACCGCGTGGTCGTCGAGATCGCGGTGAGCCGGGGGACGGGCAACGGCGTGTGAGGTGCCGCGGCGGTGCCCGGAGACACAAACGCAGCGGCGCCACCGTTTTCAGGTCCACGGTGGCGCCGCTGCTGGGGGAAGCACCTGCGCGATCTACAACGACGGGGGCATCGCGTCAGGCACTGCGGGGGGTGGCAGTGGTTCGGTGGTGGGTGTGCGAGACCCGGACCCCCTCCTCCTCGACCTCGACGGGCTGGTGATCGCGCTGGTCGAGGTTGACGAAGATCATTCCGTATCGGACGACGGTCCGCACCGGCTGCGGCGCGCCGCGTGGCCGACGCAGACACCGGTAGGCCCGGATGTCGTCGTCATCGTCGCGCGCCACGATGATCGGCTCACCGAACAGGGTGACCATGAGCGAGTCACCGGGATTCGGGATGGCCGTGACGAGGTCGATGGTGTGCCAACCGGAGCGGTAGGCGATCGCCATCTCGCGGCGCAGCGACCTGTCGTCTGGTGGGGTCATCACGCATTCACGCCCGTCGAGTGAGGCGCGAACCCCCAGGCGACATCGTCGGGCGCGACCCCCCACGCGACATCATCGGCACCGAGCTGACTCACGGCATGGGTACCGACCTGAGCCGAGCCCCAGGCGACATCACCGGGCGTGGGGGTGGTGGCAGCGCCGAGCGCCAGGGCAACAGCGACGACCGCCGCGCCAAGCACCGAGCGAAGCATTCTCTTACTCATGTCGGCTTCGTCCTCACTTGATGGCTTCTTCTCCCCCGCACCACAAGACGATGACTCATTCAGGCACGTGGAAACCACAGAAGCGATGCATCATGTTCCTGCACGTTCAGGACCCTGGGGGGTGGAGATTTACCCATGAAGGACACAAAACAGACACATCCTCACCCGGTGACTGAGCTGTGCGCCGACGGAGAGCGTCTTTACGCCAGCGCGCTGAGCGCCGGACGCATCTCCCGCTCCGAGGCCGAGGGCGCCCCCTGCCTACTGGAATTTGCACTCCTTCACCCGGACCCGGACGACGCCAACTGGCTTCAGCCGGTTCCCCCTTCGGTGGTGCTGGCCCAACGACTGCAGCCGATCGAGCGGGAGATCCAGGAGAGGCGGCGCCTCTCCGTCGACCTCACCGCCGCGTTCGAACCCTTCATGGCCATCAGCACCCAGATGCCGCCCACGACACACGCCATCACCGTGCTGGAAGGCGTCAGCCGCATCAACGCGGCCCTCGACAAGGCCATCACCGAGAGCCACACCGAAGTCCTCACCGTGCAGCCCGGCGGCGGCCGCTCCGAACACCTCCTGAGCGAGGCTCTTCAACGGAGCAAACCCTTGATCGAGCGCGGAATCTCCATGCGCACCCTCTACCAGCACACCGTGAGATACAGCCAGAACACCTTTGCCTACGTGGACAAGATGGCAGGCGCGAGGGTCGAGATCCGGACACTTGAGGAACTGATCGAACGACTCATCATCTGCGACCACGACGTGGCCTTCATCCCGGCCCAGGCCGGCGACGACATGGCCCTGGAGCTGCGCCATCCCGGCCTGGTCCAGTATCTGATCAACGTCTTCGACCAGCTGTGGCGGCGCGCCACACCCCTCCAGGACGACGTTCAGTACGAGGCGACCGTCGAAGGCATCACGGGCGTGCAGCGGTCCATAGCCAAACTGCTCATCGAGGGTCACGTCGACGAGGCCATCGCCCGCCGCCTGGGAATGAACGTCCGCACGTGCCGAGCGCACATAGCCAAGATAGCCGCCGCTCTCGGCAGCGGCAGCCGGGCCCAACTCGGCTATCTGATCGCACAGTCCGGAATGCTGGAGCGGGAATCGTGACCCGTGCCCCCCACCGGCACGGACCGGAGGACCTGTGCGCCGAGGGGTCAGCCCTGTACGCGAGCGCCCTGCGTGAGGGCTGGGTGACGGTCGAAGAGATCTCGCAGGCCCCCTGCCTCCTGGAGTTCGGGCTGCTGCGCCCGGACACGGCGGACCCGAACCGGCTCAAGCCGGTCTCCCCGGCCGTCGCGCTGCCGGGCCTGCTCGAAGGCATCGAAGAGGAGATCGCGTTCCACCGGGGACGCGAGACGAAGCTCGCCGAGATGTTCCGGCCGCTCATCGCCCTCGACGCCGAGCGGGCCTCCGTGCCGGAGAACCCGATGATCAGTGTCCTTGTCGGCTTCCGGCGCATCAACGACGCCATATCCGGGGCGGCCTCGGCCGCGTCGGGCGAGCTGCTCACCATTCAGCCGGGAGGCTTCCGAGATCCCGCCGTCCTCGCCGGCGCCCTGCCCAGAGAACAGGACTTCATGGCGCGCGGCGGACACATGCGCACCCTCTACCAGCACACCGCCCGTCATGATCCCAGTGTCATCGCGCACTTCGAACAGCTGCGGGGGGACGTCGAGGTCCGGACTCTGGACGAAGTGACCGAACGCCTCATCATGTTCGACCGCTCGGTCGCCTTCATCCCGGCCAACCCCGACCGCACCGTGGCGCTGGAGATCCGCCACCCCGCGCTGATCTCCTATCTCGTCACGACGTTCGAGCGGCTGTGGCGGCTCGCGGCCCCGCTCCTGCCCACGTCCCCCCAGCCGACGACCGCGTCGGGCAACCTCTCCACCCGACAGCGCACCATCGCCGAACTCCTCGTCGAGGGCCACACCGACGCCGTCATCGCCGAGCGGCTCAGCATGAACATCCGGACCGTACGTCTGCACATCGCCAAACTGGCAGCCACCCTCGGCAGCACCAGCCGTGCCCAACTCGGCTACCTGATCGGCCAGTCGGGCATCCTGCACGAGGAGACACCCACACTGTGACACCGCGCCGTGCGGACACCGTGGCACGGCACCGCACCGCCCGCCGATGTCACCTCGAAGACCGGCGTCCAGCGGGTCGGGCCGGCGAATGTCCGCACTACGCCCCGAAACAAGCGTAATTGTCCGCCCCTCAGGAACGTGCCCCCACAACAAGCTGGCGCTAGCAGCCCTCAAGCGCGGCAGGGCATCGTGGAGACGCGCTCCCCAAGCGAGCGGCCCTGGCCGGTGTTTCCCCCGTCGCCGGCCAGGGCACCACAACTCCCCGCCGCCGCGAGGGACAAGTCACTTCGTGAGGCCGGCCTGCGCGCACGCGACCGCGTACTTCGGGGTGCAGATGTCCGACACCTTGTAGATGCCGTCCTTGACGACCGTGCTCTTGATGTTGCCGCGCGTCAGTGAGACCACGCTGATGTTCGCGGTGCGGATCCGCTTCGTCGTCGGACTGTCCGTACGGTCCATCGCCAGCGCCTCGAACTCGATCACGCGGCCCTGCGCCGCGCGCACCGCCATCTCCGCGGCGGTCTGCGCCTCCTGCGGATACGGCTTGTAGACGCTCATGTACTGCTCGCCCGTCAGAATCCGCTGCACTGCGTCGAGTTGGGCGTCCTGACCGGTGACCGGCGGCAGGTGGGTGACGCCCGCGTTCTTCAGCGCCTTGATGATGCCGGCCGCCATGCCGTCGTTGGCCGAGTAGACACCCGCGATGTTGCTCGCGCCGAGCGCGGAGATCGCCTGCTCCATCTCGGCCTGGGCGTACTTCGGCTTCCAGCCGACGGTGTCGTACGACTTCGCGATCGTGACGGAGTCGCCGAACTCCTCGCGGGCGCTGCTCTTGAACTCCGCGGCGTTGGGGTCGCTCGGCGAGCCGTTGATCATGACGATCTTGCTGCTCTTGGACGCCTTGTCGCCCAGCGCCTTCAGCAGGGCCCTGGCCTGGGTCTGGCCGACCAGCTCGTTGTCGAAGCCGATGTACGCGTCGACCGGCCCCTCGGCAAGCCGGTCGTACGCGATGATCTTGATCCCGGCGGCCTTCGCCTTGCGCACCTCCGAGGCGATGGCGTGCGCGTCGACCGGGTCGACGAGCAGCGCGTCCACCTTCTCGTCGATCATCTTCTGGAGCTGCCGACTCTGCCGCTTCGCGTCCTGCCCCGCGTTGGCGTATATCAGTCGACCCTCGCTGTTCGTGAGTTCGGCCACCCGCTTCTTGATGATGGGGTAGTCGAACTTCTCGTACCGAGTGGTCTCCTTCTCCGGAAGAAGCAGGCCGATCGTGACGTCGTCCCCCTTGGTGGCCGACGCCTTGGGCTCGCCGTCGCCGCCCGACAGCACACCGCTGCAGGCCGAGAGCGAGACCAAGAGGACGGATGCGGCGCCGGCCGTCACGGCGCGTCGCATACGCGTATTCATTGCGGATACCTCCCTGACATGGCCGCAACGGTGCGGCCGAGGTGGCTCGAAGCCAACTCGTATGCATACGCAAGGTCAAGGGATGAAGTCATTCCGCAACCAAACCGGGTCCACGAGTTCTTCACATGAAGCATCAACCGTCGAAAATCGGACACTTTTCTGTGAATCGGCCGGGCATGTCACCCCCGTCGGCCGCCGCCGCGCGCAACGATCGACGTCGGCCTTCCGCTCGATCCTCGACAGGAGTACGACCATGAATGACACCGGCCCGGACGCCACCTTCGTCATGGGACTGCACGGGCTGCTGGACCGGCACCCCTGGTTCGGGCGGGCGAGCGCCGAGTTCGATCTCGACGAGGACGTCTTCAGCCTCGCCGTGAAGCGGGCCGCCGCCTACGGCTGGAGCTCCACCGCCCTCACGGACGAGCCCGCCGACAACCTCTGGGACCACAACGACGCGGACGGCGACTGGACCCAGGACGGCCAGGTGCGCCAGCTGGCCTGGCTGCACTCCACGCTCCCCCGGCCCGTCCCCGTTCCGGGCAGGAGCCCTCGCGCCCGCCGGCTGCCCGTCCTGCCAGCCGTCACGGTCCTCTCTGACGCGCTGCGCCGCGTCGGCACCGTCCGCCTCACCGGCACGCACGCCCTCGTGCCCCTGCACCGCGCCGGGGACGCCCGTGTCGAGCTCGCCGAGGCGGCGGACTGGTTCGCCCTCGCCGACCCGTCCGGCGCGGCGTCGCTGACGGTCACCGTGTCCGCCCCCGCGCCGGCGAACCTCGCCGCACGGGCCGAGGAGATCCGCGAGGCGGCGCTCGAACGCACGTACAAGCACATGGCGGTCGAGCGCCTGGAGCCTGCCGACACGGAGACCGCGGGGCTGGCCCGCCCGCTCGCCGGTCTCGCCCAGGCCGAGGGCCTGCGCCGGGCGCTCGCCTACCGCTGCGAGGTGCGGGAGTGGTCCACGGACGTGGCCGCCTGGACGACGGAGGTGTTCGTGGACTCCGTACGGGCGGTGACCGGCCTGTCGGGACCGACCCTCGTCACGGTCTCCTCGAAGGTGCCGCCCGCCTCCTCCTGAAGCGGGCGGCACCCGTGTCAGGCCGTCGGCACCCGGTCCAGGAACCCGTGCACCGCACGAATCCGGCCGTCGTCCGCCAGCTCGACGACGTCGAACCCGGCCACCGGGGCCGATCCGTCCGCCTCCGCCACCAGCTCCCACCCGAACCGGGCGAGCCGGTGGTGCCCGTCGACCGGGCCCAGGGGACGGAACACGAACCCCGGGAACTGCTCGTGCGCCGCCGCGATGACCGCCGCGATCCCGTCGTGCCCCGCCACGTCCGCCAGCGGGTCCGTGTACGTCCCGTCCTCGCTCCAGGCCGCCGCCACGGCCTTGGCCCGCGCCTCGGCGCTCCGCGCGTTCCATGCCTCGAAGTAGCGGGCGGCGGCGGTCTCGTACATCTCGTTCGTACCGGTCGTCTCGTTCGTCGTGGTCATGGTTCTCGGCCCTCCTGAGGCGTCCCTGCGTACGTCTTCCCGTACGTCTTCCCGTACGTCATCCCGTACGTCTTCGGCCCCGGAGCCCCGGCGGAGTGCGCCGCCCGGGTTCCGGTGACTTCAGAGTGCCGGGACGGCGGGCCAGGGGCGATTACGCGGGAGGTAATGCCTCATGCCTTGCCGTGGTGCTGCGGCGCCGGCTCGAACACCTCCTGGAGGTCGGCCAGCCGCGGCACGTCGAGATCCAGGTGATGCCGACGGCCCGCGAGGACCACGCCGGAAGGAGGGGGAGACGGAGGTCCGGGGACCCGTGCGAACTGGCCTGGTTCAAGAGCAGCTACAGCAGCGGCGGCAGCGAACCCGACCGCGTCGAGGTCGCCCACACCCCCGGCGCCGTCCACGTCCGCGGCTCCAAGGACACCGACCGGCCCCACTGCACCGTGGGCGGCGCCGCACGGGCGGAGTTCGTCACGTACGCCGCCCAGCGCTGAACCACCCCCACCTCGGAGAAGTGTCGCAGTTCTAC
>NZ_JAPHNL010000107.1 GCF_026274175.1 Streptomyces beihaiensis | reverse complement strand
GCCCGGACCGGGAACGGTCCGGGCTTCTCTGCGTTTAGGGCAAAGGTGTGCCGGAAGGGGGCGGGGGAGAGAGACTCGCCCTCGCCCGCCCCGGCCGAATGCCCCGGCGTTCAGAGGCGGCCCGTTCAGAGGCGGCCCGTGGATTTGAGCGTGAGATAGGCGTCCGCGAGGGCCGGAGCCAGGTCGGAAGGAGTCGCGTCGACGACGGTGACGCCACGTCGCGTGAGTTGCTCCGCGGTGCGGAGGCGTTCCGCTTGAGCCTGGGATGCCGAGGCCGCGGCGTAGATCGTGTCCGTGTCGCCCCGTGATGTCGCCATGGTCTCGACCACCGGGTCGGCCACCGACGCGACGACCACAGGATGCCGCTGTGTCAGGCGGGACAGAACCGGTAGAAGACCCTCTTCGAGTGGTGCGGCGTCCAGAGACGTCAGCAGGACGATGAGGGACCGGCGTGGGGCTGTGTGAAGAGCCGTGGACGTGAGACCTCGGGCATCCGTTTCAACCAGTTCCGGTTCCAGCGGAGCCATGGCTTCCACCAGAGCGGGCAGAACCTCTCTGGCCGTGCGGCCCTGGACGAGAGCCCGAATGCGACGGTCGTAGGCCAGAAGATCGACGCGGTCACCCGCGCGGGAAGCCAGCGCGCCGAGCAGCAGGGCCGCGTCCATGGAAGCGTCCAGGCGTGGCACGTCACCTACACGGCCGGCGGAGGTGCGGCCGGTGTCGAGGACCAGGAGGATGTGACGATCGCGTTCCGGACGCCAGGTGCGGACGGCGACTGCGGACTGACGGGCCGTGGCGCGCCAGTCGATGGAGCGTGTGTCGTCCCCGGGCACGTATTCGCGAAGGCTGTCGAACTCGGTGCCCTCGCCCCTGGTCAGGACGCTGGTGCGGCCGTCGAGTTCGCGCAGGCGGGCCAGTTTGGCGGGGAGGTGTTTGCGGCTGTGGAAGGGCGGCAGCACCCGGACCGTCCAGGGGACGTGGTGCGTGCCCTGCCGCGTGAACAGCCCCAGGGGCCCGTACGAACGGATCGTGACGCGGTCGGCTCGGCGGTCGCCTCGCCGAGTGGGCAGCAGCCGTGAGGTGACGCGGCGGCGTTCGCCTGCCGGAATGTCGACCCGGTGGCGGGACGCCTCGTACTCCGTGCCGGGGCTCCAGCTGCTGGGCGGCCACGCGTCACGGAGCTGGGCCCGCAGGCGGCGACGCGTCGGGTTGGTGACCGTCAGGGTGACGTCCGCCGGGTCTCCGAGACGCACGGAGGTATCGCCGGATCGGGCGAGGAGGAGACGTCGTACGGGTGTGGCGAGGGCGTAGTCGCAGGCGCAGGCCAGGGCCAGGGGGGTGTTGACGGCGAGGATGCCCGTCCAACTGGGCTCCCAGATGCCGACGGGGAGGGAACCCAGCGCGGCGAGCAGAGCCGTGCGTCCGGTGAGGGCCATGAGGTCTCCAGTCCTCCAGTCTCCGGTGCTGTCCGGGTCAGCGGGGGACGGGGACGTGGGTGAGGAGCGAGTTGATCACGGAGTCGGCGGTGACGCCTTCCATCTCGGCTTCCGGTCGCAGCTGGACGCGGTGGCGCAGGGTGGGCAGGGCCAGGGCCTTGACGTCGTCGGGGATCACGTAGTCGCGGCCGGTCAGCCAGGCCCAGGCGCGGGCGGTGGACAGGAGCGCCGTGGCGCCGCGCGGGGACACACCGAGGGAGAGGGACGGCGATTCACGGGTGGCGCGGCAGATGTCGACGACGTACGCCGTGACCTCGGGAGAGACCTGAGTCTTCGCGACGGCGGCGCGGGCGCTCTCCAGGTCGGCGGCGGTGGCCACGGGGCGCACGCCGGCGGAGCCGAGGTCGCGGGGGTCGAAGCCGGACGCATGGCGGGTCAGGACCGCGATCTCGTCCTGCCGGGTGGGCAACGGCACGTTCAACTTGAGGAGGAAACGATCCAGTTGGGCCTCGGGGAGCGGGTAGGTGCCCTCGTACTCGACCGGGTTCTGGGTGGCGACCACCATGAACGGTTCGGGGAGCGGGCGCGCGGTGCCGTCCACCGTGATCTGACGCTCCTCCATGGCCTCCAGGAGCGAGGACTGGGTCTTGGGCGGCGTGCGGTTGATCTCGTCCGCGAGGAGGAGGTTCGTGAACGCCGGGCCGGGCTGGAAGGAGAAGCGCGTGGTGTTGGTGTCGTAGACCAGGGAGCCCGTGACGTCGCTGGGCATCAGGTCGGGGGTGAACTGGACGCGCTTCGTGTCGAGTTCGAGGCTGGCCGCGAGGGAGCGCACGAGCAGGGTCTTGGCCACGCCGGGAACGCCCTCAAGGAGGACGTGGCCACGGCAGAGCAGGGCCACGACCAGGCCCGTGACGGTGGAGTCCTGCCCGACCACGGCCTTGGCGATCTCCGCGCGCAGGGCCTCCAAGGACGCCCGTGAGCTGCGCGGATCGGTCGTGGGCCCGGCGTTGTCAGTGGTCGGGTCCATCATGAATGGCGTACCTCTCTTTCGAGGGCGTCGAGGTGGTCGGCGAGTGCGATGAGCGCTGCGTCGGTCTTCGGCGGTGGGCCGAAGAGGAGAGTGTGCAGGTCCTGCGCGGGCGTGGGGAGTTGATGTGCCAGGGCAGGGAGGAAGGTCTCGGGCGTGTGGGCCTGGGACGGGGGGAGACCGATGAGGGGGGCGAGGCGGGTGCGGGTGGAGATACGCAGAGCTGTGGCGGCGCGGTCGCGGGCGTTCGCCTTGCGGTAGAGGCGGGCGCGGCCTTCGACGGTTTCGGAGGCGCGGATCGCGACGGGCAGCCGCTCGGGGACGAGCGGGCCGAGGCGGCGGGCTCGCCACAGGGCGGCGAGTGCTGCCGCGATGAAGAGTTGCAGTGTGCCCCAGAGCCAGCCCTTGGGGACCAGGTCGACGAAGCTGCGGTCGTTTTCGGAGCCGGTGGCCGCGGCGTCGTCGGAGAGGGAGGGGAGGTACCAGACCAGATGCGGACGGGTACCGAGGAGTTGAAGGGCGAGCGAGGCGTTGCCCTGCTCGTCGAGGCGGCTGTTGAGGAGGATGTCGGGGGCGCCGATCAGCACGGTGTCGCCGGTGCCGTTGGTGGATTCGGCCCGCGCGGGCAGGCGCAGCAGGGTCGGGGCGCCGTCGCTCGGATAGCAGGAGTCGGTGCCGGTGACCGTGGTGCGGTAGCGGTGGCCGCCCGTGTCGGCGGCGCCGGCGCGGCGGGCCGCGGGCAGGGCGCAGGCCGGGTCCAGTGTGGTGTCGAGGCTGGGCGCGGGATCTTCGGTCACGCCGGGGGCCAGCGTGTCGAGCGACGGGGAGCCGGGGGCCACGAGGACCGTGCGCCCTCCCGATCGCTCGGTGGCTGCCCGCAGCCGGTCCTGCTGGTGTGGTGTGAGCAGATCCGGGGTGGCGAGGAGGAGCGTCGTGTCGGGGCCGGCGGCGTCGCGTGCCTGGTCGGTCGTGGTGACGACGCGTGTGTCGACGCCGCGGTCGGCCAGGAGTTGGGCGACGGCGCGGCTGCCGTACGGGTCGGCCGAGCGCGGATCGAGCATGCCGTGCTTCTCGCCGGAGCGGACCACGGCTATGAGCACGGCGGCGATCAGGAGCAGGACCAGGGCCAGGGTGATGCCTCGCGTGCGGGTCCAGATCTGGCGCGCAGTGGGCGCGGTGGAGGTGGTGCCGGAGGCGCTGTCGCTGGTCGCGTCGGTGGTGCCGCTCGGGCCGGGCGGGGCGGGTGCGGCGGATGGCGGCGCGGTGAGCGTGGCCGTGCCGCCCTGGGAGCCGGGCCTGCGTGGAGTGTGGGCGGTGTGCGGAGTGGCCGGCGTCGGCCGGCCGGTCGCGTGCGGGGCGGTTCGTCCGGGCGTGCCGGTCCCGCGGGGGCCGAGCCGTCCGGCGGCGTTGTCGACGACGTGGCCGCTGTCGGCGCCGGGGACGCCCAGCTTGTCGGGGTCGGTCACCGTGTCGCTCCCGAGGCCGCCGTGAGGGCCGGGGTGGTGTACTCCACCTCGGTGTCCAGGTCGGTCAGGCGTTGGTACGTCTCCGGGGTGGCCGGGCGGCCGCCGTACACGACGGCGTCGAAGTCGCCGGCCGCCTCGCGCAGGCGGTCCGCGTGCGCGGGCAGTGCGCGCGAGGCTTCGGCGCCCGCCTCGTCGGCGGTGCGGCCGGGCCGCGGTTCGAGGAGGGCGCGTTCCTCCAAGGCGCGCACCAGGGCCCGCATCCGCTCCTGGACCGCCTGGTTCCAGTGGCCTTCGGAGGCATGGGCCGCGGCGGCCGCGCGGTGCTCGGCGGCGCTGCGCGGGCGGTCCTCGAAGAGCGGTGCGGCGGAGACGGGGGAGCGGCGCGGAGTGCCGAGCCGCCACCACAGGGCGACCACGACGGCGACGACGGCCAGCACGATCACGAGCAGGCCGACGGTGCCGCCGGGGGTGGCGTCGGACGCGGCGGAGAACAGCTTGCCGACCCAGTCCAGGAACTTGTTCAGGGCGCGCATCAACCAGTTCGGGTCGTTCTGGTGGTACGCGGGCTTGGACAGCTCGCGCCTGGCCGCCTCCCGCGCCGGATCGCGCGGGATCCTCACCGGCGGTCCGCCGCCGTCGGCGCGGGCCAGCCAGGCCGCCGCCTTGAGCACTCCCCCGGATGTGCTCACCCCGTCAGCTCCCTGGAGTAGGGCCGGGGGCGCCACTGTGACTGGGCAGGCCGGCGGCGCGGACCAGTTCGAGGTCGAGGGCCTCGCGGCGGATGCGCTGATCGATGTAGAGCAGCACGGTGACGCCGGCGGTGATCGGGAAGGTGATCGTGGAGCCGATCACCGCGCCGACGGCGGTGATGATCAGGAACGCCCAGCCGAGGTGGCCGTCGCCCGACAGGAAGCCGCCGATGCCGTTGCCGCTCACGGCTCCGGCGATGGCGGTGAACGGGATGAGGATGATCTCCGAGACGATCGCGGTGATGAGGCCAGCCAGGAGCTGGATGCCGAAGACCCGCCACCAGGAGCCCCGGACGAGCTTGCTGGAGCGCCCCATGGCCTTGCGGACGGTCTGCTTCTCCAGCATCAGCGCGGGCGAGGCCAGCGAGAACCGGACCATCAGCCAGATCGCGACGACCACGCCGCACAGCCCGCCGATGACCCCGAGCGCGGCGCCCCCGTCGGCGGAGCCGAACACTCCGACGAGGATGCCGGGCAGCACACTCACCAGGATGATCACGGAGGCGATCAGCGGAAGGAGCAGTGTCAGACCGAGCAGCTTGAGGACCTGGGGCCGCGCGTCGCGCCAGGCCGAGCCGATGGTGACGGACCTGCCGAGCACGGCGTTGCTGGTGACCGTCGTCAGCAGGGCCGTGGCGACGATGGTGCCCAGCAGGGTGACGACCGCGACGACACCGGAGCCGATCAGTATCCCGCCGAGGGCGTCGAGCACCTCTCGCGGCGTGGCGTCGGGGTTGTCGAGGGCCGTGCTCGAGGTGGCCTCGTTGAGGACGAAGCCCTGCAACAGGACCGTCAGGAGCCGGGTGACCGCGGCGACCGTGAGCGATATGCCGAGCACGGTGCGCCAGTACGTACGCATCGTCGACACCGCGCCGTCGAGGATCTCGCCGACACCGACGGGGCGCAGGGGGATCACGCCTGGCTTGGCCGCCACCGGCCTGCCCTGCCAGCCGCCGCCCCAGCCGGGGTAGCCCTGCCCGGGATACCCCTGTCCCGGGCCGCCGTAGCCGCCGCCGTAGCCGCCAGGACCGCCGCCGTAGCCGCCGGGGCCGCCCGCGTGGCCGCCGTTTCCGTTGTACGGCCCGGCAGGGGGCTGCGCGCCCCAGCCGGGGGCCGGGGGAGGAGGCGGCGTCTGGCCGGAACCGGAGGGCGCGGACCACTGTGCGGGCGGCGGCTGCTCCTTGGACCACCGCGGGTCCTGGCCCGCGGCGTCCTGAGGGCCGGAACCCTGGGCGCCGCCGTTCTGGCCGCCCGGGATCTGGCCGTTGCCGTCAGGCTCGTCGGACGGGGCAGATCCGGGCGAGGCCCAGCCCGGAGTGTCGTTCATCGTGGCTCCTTCACAGTGCCCGTCCGCGCTCGCGGTGGCGGGTTGGCTGCCATGGTGCCATGGGGTGGGCCCGGGGTGACCTGGCACCGCAGGGACGGCACACCTTCAATTGTCGGGCCCCTACGGGGCAGACTGGGCGGATGGCTGATCAGCGCACGGAATCCACCGGGGACAAATGGTCCGACCAGGACGAACAGCCCAGAATCATGGGTGTGCCGGCGATCCGCTGGACGGAGTCGGCGGACGGATCCGCCGTGGTGCTCCTCGATCAGACACGTCTGCCGGCCGAGGAGGCCGAGCTGGTGTGCACGGACCCGCAAGGGCTGGTCGAGGCGATCCGGTCGCTGGCCGTGCGCGGCGCGCCTCTGCTCGGCATCGCCGGGGCGTACGGCGTGGCGCTCGCGGCCGCACGCGGCTTCGACGTGCGGGAGGCGGCGGACGCGCTGGCCGCTGCGCGGCCCACCGCCGCCAATCTCGCCTACGGCGTGCGCAGGGCACAGGCGGCCTATCGCGGCGCGCTCGCCGACGCCGACGGCGGCGACGACACGGCTCAGAGTTCGCGACGGGCAGCCGAGGCCGCTCTCGCCGCCGCGAGGAACCTGCACCGGGAGGACGCCGAGGGCAGCGCCCGAATGGCCGAACACGGACTGCGGCTGCTAGAGCAGCTGCTGCCCGGTGGCGGCCACCGCGTTCTGACCCACTGCAACTCCGGTGCGCTGGTCTCCGGCGGCGAGGGCACCGCCTTCGCCGTGGCGCTCGCCGCACACCGGGCGGGCCGGCTTCGCCGCCTGTGGGTGGACGAGACCCGGCCGCTGCTGCAGGGGGCCCGCCTGACCGCGTACGAGGCGGCGCGCAACGGAATGGCGTACACCTTGCTGACGGACAACGCGGCAGGTTCGCTGTTCGCCGCCGGTGAGGTGGACGCCGTGCTGATCGGCGCCGACCGGATCGCCGCCGACGGTTCGGTGGCGAACAAGGTGGGGAGCTATCCGCTCGCGGTGCTCGCGCACCACCATCAGGTGCCGTTCATCGTGGTGGCGCCGGTGACGACCGTGGACCTGGACACCCCCGACGGGGCGTCCATCGAGGTCGAGCAGCGGGCCGGACGCGAGGTGACGGAGTTCATGGCGCCACAGGTGCCACAGGCCGGAGTGGAGGCGGTAGGCGGGATCCCGGTGGCACCGCTCGGAGCGCAGGCGTACAACCCTGCCTTTGACGTGACACCGCCGGAACTGGTGACGGCGATCGTCACTGATGAGGGCGTTGTGACGCCCGTGACAGAAGAACGGCTGGGTGAGCTGTGTGACAGGTCACGCCCAGATAACGATGAGCTAATGGGATGATGTGGGCCATGAAGGGACGAGTCCTTGTCGTCGACGACGACACCGCACTGGCCGAGATGCTCGGCATTGTGCTGCGTGGTGAAGGTTTTGAGCCGTCGTTCGTGGCCGACGGCGACAAGGCGCTGGCCGCATTCCGGGAGACCAAGCCCGATCTGGTGCTCCTGGACCTGATGCTGCCCGGACGGGACGGCATCGAGGTGTGCAGGCTGATCCGGGCGGAGTCCGGTGTGCCGATCGTGATGCTCACGGCCAAGAGCGACACCGTCGACGTGGTCGTGGGCCTGGAGTCAGGCGCGGACGACTACATCGTGAAGCCGTTCAAGCCGAAGGAACTCGTCGCGCGCATCCGAGCCCGGCTGCGCCGGTCGGAGGAGCCCGCGCCCGAGCAGCTCGCCATCGGCGACCTGGTCATCGATGTGGCCGGGCACTCGGTGAAGCGCGACGGACAGTCGATCGCGCTGACTCCGCTCGAGTTCGACCTCCTGGTGGCCCTGGCCCGCAAGCCGTGGCAGGTGTTCACCCGCGAGGTGCTGCTCGAGCAGGTCTGGGGCTACCGGCACGCGGCGGACACGCGCCTGGTCAACGTGCATGTACAGCGGCTTCGCTCGAAGGTCGAGAAGGACCCCGAGCGGCCGGAGATCGTCGTGACCGTTCGCGGCGTCGGCTACAAGGCAGGACCGAGCTGACATGTCCCGGGACAGTGCCGCTGCGGCGCCCGGAACGCCGGGAACCCGCTCGGAGCGGCCTGTGGGGCCGACGGCCGGGCGTGACTCCTGGCTGCGCCGGGTCGCCGACGGCGGCCTGCTGCTCCAGGGCGGGATGAACGGCAGCCCGGTGCTGCGCCTGGTCATGCGCTGGGTGCGGCGCCCGCTGCTGCCCGCACTGCGGCTGTGGCGGCGCAACATCCAGCTGAAGGTCGTCGCCACCACCCTGCTGATGTCCCTCGGCGTCGTTCTGCTGCTCGGCATCGTCGTCATCGGCTCGGTGCGCAACGGACTGCTCGACGCCAAGGTCAAGGCGTCGCAGAGCCAGGCAGAAGGCGGATTCCGCGCGGCCAAGGACAAGGCCGACTCGGCGGCCGCCGGGATGCGCGACGGCGGATCCGCGAACACCGGAACCACCCTGAACTCGAACGACTGGATGAGCGACCTGGTCACCCAGCTGGCCAGTGGCGGACAGAGCGCCTACGCGGTGGTGACCCTCAGCTCGCCCGGCAGCAACGGCAACCAGAACGTGCGCGGACCGCGCGCCTCCGGAGGTCTCGACCCGGACCGCAGCGTGCCCAAGACGCTGCAGACGAAGGTCGACAGCAGCATCGGCGCGGTCCAGCAGTACACGCGGATCGTGTACGCCAGCGGCAGCACCAAGGAGTCACAGCCCGCCGTCGTCATCGGCAAGCGGCTCACCGATCCCAACGGCCACGCCTACCAGCTGTACTACCTGTTCCCGCTCACACAGGAGGAGAAGTCCCTGGCCCTCGTGAAGGGCACCCTCGCCACAGCGGGACTCTTCGTCGTCGCACTGCTCGGCGCCATCGCCTGGCTCGTCGTACGGCAGGTCGTGACTCCCGTACGCATGGCCGCGGGCGTCGCCGAGCGGCTCTCGGCCGGCCGCCTCCAGGAACGTATGAAGGTCACCGGCGAGGACGACATCGCCCGTCTGGGCGAGGCATTCAACAAGATGGCGCAGAACCTCCACCTCAAGATCCAGCAGCTGGAGAACCTGTCACGGATGCAGCGCCGCTTCGTGTCCGACGTGAGCCACGAACTGCGTACCCCGCTGACGACCGTACGGATGGCCGCCGACGTCATCCACGAGGCGCGGGCCGACTTCGACCCCGTCACCGCGCGGTCGGCCGAACTCCTCGCCGACCAGCTGGACCGGTTCGAATCGCTCCTCGCCGACCTGCTGGAGATCAGCCGCTTCGACGCCGGTGCCGCCGCGCTGGAAGCCGAACCCATAGACCTGCGCGAGGTCGTACGGCGCGTCGTCGGCGGCGCCGAGCCGCTCGCCGACCGCAAGGGCACCCGCGTCCGCGTCGTCGGCGACGAACAGCCCGTGGTCGCCGAGGCCGACGCCCGCCGCGTGGAGCGCGTACTGCGCAACCTGGTAGTGAACGCCGTGGAACACGGCGAGGGCAAGGACGTCGTCGTACGGCTCGCCGCCGCCGGCGGAGCCGTCGCCGTGGCCGTACGCGACTACGGCGTGGGCCTCAAACCGGGCGAGGCGACTCGCGTGTTCAGCCGGTTCTGGCGCGCCGACCCGGCACGCGCGCGTACCACCGGCGGCACCGGCCTCGGCCTGTCCATCGCCCTGGAGGACGCACGCCTGCACGGCGGCTGGCTGCAGGCGTGGGGCGAGCCCGGCGGCGGATCCCAGTTCCGCCTCACCCTGCCGCGCACCGCGGACGAGCCGCTGCGCGGTTCGCCGATACCACTGGAGCCCGAGGACTCACGGCGCGGCCACGGGCTGGGCCAGGCGGGCCTCGCCCACGGCAACGGCACGGAGCGAACAGCCGTGCCCGCACAGACCCCGCCACTGCCCGCGAAGACGCCGACCGTGCCACGCGCCGCGCAACAGGCGCCGACGGCCACCGCCGACCCGACGGCCCTCCCGGGCAGCAGCGCACGCGTGGTGCCGCGCACAGACAGCGGCGACGGCAGCGGGACGGTCGCGATGAGCGTGCCGCGCCAGGTGCCGCCGACGGCGCCGGACGAGCGCGGCGGCGACCCGACCGAGGA
>NZ_JAPHNL010000106.1 GCF_026274175.1 Streptomyces beihaiensis | reverse complement strand
CCGCCTGGGCCGCCGCCTGGGCCGGCAGGGCTGCCTGGGCCGGCAGGGCTGCCTGGGCCGGCAGGGCTGCCTGGGCCGGCAGGGCTGCCTGGGCTGGCAGGGCGGGCGAGGCGGCACCCCCTTCGCACCGGGATGTTTCGCCTGGGCCCGACCCCGGCGTGGCTCCTGGTGTGGTTCCGGGCGCGGCTCCGGGCATGGCTTCGGGCGCGGCTCCCGGCCTGGCCCCCGGCCCTGGCACAGGCACAGGACCCGCCCCAGGCGCGGTCTCCGCCCCCGGAACCCGCTCCGGCCCCGGCACGGGCGCGGACCCCAGAACCCGCTCCGGCCCCGGCACGGGCGCGGACCCCAGAACCCGCTCCGGTCCCGGCACGTGCCCCGGCCCCGGCACGGGACTCGGCACGGGCGCGGACCCCGGAACCTGCCCCGGCCCCGGCACGGGACCCGGCACGGGCGCGGACCCCGGAACCCGCCCCGGCCCCGGCACGAGACCCAGCCCTGACGTGGCCTCCAGGACCTCCCCGTACGCGGCCCGCAGCACCGGCCCCGGGTCGACCCCCATCTCCTCGGCGAGCTGTCCCCGGGTCCGGTGGTACTGCTCAAGCGCGTCGGACTGCCGCCCCGCCCGGTGCAGCGCCCGGATCAGCGCGGCGATCAACGGCTCCCGCAACGGATGCGCCACGGCCTCCCCGCCGAGCAGCGTCACGGCCCGCTCGTCCGCCCCCAACTGGGCATAAATGGCCGCGAGTTGCTCGACCGTAGCGAGGCGGCGTTCCACCAGTGCGGCCGCGGCGGCGGTCAGCGGCGCGGTGGCGACCGTGCCGCCCAGCGCGTCCCCCTGCCACAGCGCGAGCGCTTCCCGCAGCATCAGTGCCGCGTCGGACGGGTCGCGCTGCCGCCGGGCCAGGGTGACCAGTTCGTCGAAGCGGCGTACGTCGAGCAGCGTCTCGGGCAGCTGCAGCGCGTACGCCCGGCTCTGCGTGGTCAGTTCGACGCCGTACGCGTCGAGCCCCGCCTCGCCGATCAACGCGCGTAGCCGGGAGACGTGCCCCTGGATGACGGTGCGCGCGTGCCGTGGCGGCTCGTCGTCCCAGAGCGCCTCGGTGAGCGTGTCGACGGAGACGGCGGCCGGGGAGCGCAGCAGCAGCATCGCGAGCAGGCTGCGCCGCTTGACGGGGCCGAGCGGCACCGCGCCCGAGCCGCCGTTGACCGACACGGGTCCGAGGAGCTGGAACTCCATATGGTCTGCACTCTCCCGGCGGCCCGACGTCACTCGCGTACGAGACTATCGCCGCCGGTCACCGGCGTGTCACGGCGGCTCGACGGGCAGGGCGGCAGGAGGGGAGGGTGCCCGGGGTCTGTCCGGCCGCCCAGGCGGGGCTCGGGAGGCCGCCCCCGGTCGGTGCCGCGACCCCGGCAGGATCCGCCGGGCAGGCCCTAACTGTCCAGGAACGCCAGCAGCGCGTTGGCGAGCATGTGCGGGTCGTCGGCGCCGCACAGCTCACGCACGCTGTGCATGGACAGGATCGCGACGCCGATGTCGACGGTCTTGATCCCGTGGCGGGCGGCGGTGATCGGCCCGATGGTGGTGCCGCAGGGCATCGCGTTGTGGGAGACGAAGGACTGGAACGGCACGTTCGCCTTCTCGCACGCCGCCGCGAACACGGCGCGGCCCACGCCGTCGGTGGCGTAACGGTTGTTGACGTTGACCTTGAGGATCGGGCCGCCGTTGGCGCGCGGGTGGTGCGTCGGGTCGTGGCGCTCACCGTAGTTGGGGTGGACGGCGTGACCGGTGTCCGACGACAGGCAGACCGTGCCCGCGAAGGCGCGTGCCCTGTCCTCGTACGAGCCGCCGCGCGCGAACACCGACCGCTCAAGGACGCCGCCGAGCAGCGGGCCGTCGGCGCCGGTGTCGGACTGCGAGCCGTTCTCCTCGTGGTCGAAGGCCGCGAGGACGGGGATGTACGCCGGTTCGCCCTCGCCCTCGCCCTTGCCCTCGGCGTCGATGCCGTCGTCCGCGGCGGCCGCGCGTCGGCTCGCCTCGGCCAGCGCGGCCGTGCAGGCGTGCACGGACAGCAGGTTGTCCATACGCGGCCCGGCGACGAGCTCCTTGTCACGGCCGAGGTAGGAGGGACGCTCGATGGAGTACGTCATCAGGTCCCAGCCGGTGACGGCGCCGCGTTCGAGCCCGTACTCGTCCTCCAGGAAGTGCAGCAGGTCGCCTTCGTTCACCTCGCTGCCCAGGCCCCAGACGGGCTGCATGTGGCGCTGCTTGTCGAGCTTGAGGCCGTCGGAGGTGACGGAGCGGTCCAGGTGGATGGCGAGCTGCGGCACGCGCAGCAGCGCCCGGTCGATGTCGACGAGCCGCGTCGTCCCGTCGCGCAGCGAGATCCGTCCGGCCAGGCCCAGGTCGCGGTCGAGCCAGGAGTTGAGCAGCGGACCGCCGTAGATCTCGACGGCGATCTGCCGCCAGCCGCCCGAGCCCATGTCGGGCTGCGGCTTGACACGCAGGTTGGGCGAGTCGGTGTGGGCGCCGACGATCCGGAACGGCGTGTGCGGCCGCGCGCCGCGCGGCACGTACCAGGCGATGACGGCGCCGCCGCGCGTGACGTACTTCCCTCCGCTGGTCCCGTCCCACGCCTCGGTCTCCGTGACCTCCTTGAACCCGGCCTTCTCCAGGCGCGCGGCCACGTTCGCCACGGCGTGGTACGGGGTGGGGCTCGCGGCGAGGAAGGACATCAGGTCGTCGGTGTGCCCGCGATCGAAGGGGCCGGAGGGTGTGTGCATGCGGCAAGGGTAGGCCCTTCCCTGCCGGGGGCGCCCGCCCGTGTGCCGTGCCTCCGCGGGGTGCGTGGGGGCGGAGGGAGCGTGACCAGCCGCGGACAAGACAACCCGCACCCGCCGGACAGCACCACCCCGCGGACGCCCACGCGGAAAGGCCCGCCGTCCCCGGAAGGGGCGGCGGGCCTCAGCCACGAACCGGCTCGGCGGAGCCTGACTCGGCGGAGCCTAGAACGCCGCCTCGTCCAGCTCCATCACGTCCAGGCCGGAGGCACTCGTGGCCTGCGCCAGCTTCCGCGCGCCCGTGACGCCCGGCAGGACGTTCGCCGCGAAGAACTTCGCCGCCGCGACCTTGCCCTGGTAGAACGCGGCGTCCTTGCCCGCCGCACCCGAGGCCAGCTTCTCCGCCGCCACGGCCGCGCCCTTGAGCAGCAGGTAGCCGACGACGACGTCACCCGAGGCCATCAGCAGACGGGTCGTGTTGAGGCCCACCTTGTAGATGTTCTTGGCGTCCTGCTCCGTGGCGCCCAGGTCGGTCAGCATGACGCCGACGATGGCCTCCAGCTCGACCGCGGCCTTGGCGAGCGACTCGCGCGCCCCGGCCAGCTCCTCGCCGCCGGTCTCCACCGCGAGGAACTTCTTGATCTCCTCGGCGAGCCCGTTCAGCGCGGCGCCCTGGTTGCGGACGATCTTGCGGAAGAAGAAGTCCTGGCCCTGGATGGCCGTCGTGCCCTCGTACAGCGTGTCGATCTTCGAGTCACGGATGTACTGCTCGATCGGGTACTCCTGCAGGAAGCCGGAGCCGCCGAACGTCTGGAGCGACTGGGCGAGCTGCTCGTAGCCCTTCTCCGAGCCGTAGCCCTTCACGATCGGCAGGAGCAGGTCGTTGAGCGCGTGCGCGACGCTCGCGTCCTCGCCCGCGGCCTCCTTGGCCTGGATCTCGTCCTGGACGGACGCGGTGTAGAGGACCAGGGAGCGCATGCCCTCCGCGTACGCCTTCTGCGTGAGCAGCGAGCGGCGTACGTCCGGGTGGTGCGTGATGGTGACCTTCGGGGCGGACTTGTCCATGAACTGGGCGAGGTCCGGGCCCTGCACGCGCTCCTTGGCGTACTCCAGGGCGTTGAGGTAACCCGTCGACAGCGTGGAGATCGCCTTCGTGCCGACCATCATGCGGGCGAACTCGATGATGCGGAACATCTGGCGGATGCCGTCGTGCTTGTCGCCGATCAGCCAGCCCTTGGCGGGGTGCTTGTCGCCGAACGTCATCTCGCACGTGTTGGACGCCTTGAGGCCCATCTTGTGCTCGACGTTGGTCGCGTACACGCCGTTGCGCTCGCCCAGCTCGCCGGTCTCCCAGTCGAACTCGAACTTCGGGACCAGGAACAGGGACAGGCCCTTGGTGCCGGGGCCGTGGCCCTCGGGGCGGGCGAGGACGTAGTGGAGGATGTTCTCCGACATGTCGTGCTCACCCGACGTGATGAACCGCTTCACGCCCTCGATGTGCCAGGAGCCGTCCTCCTGCTGCACGGCCTTGGTGCGACCCGCGCCCACGTCCGAGCCGGCGTCCGGCTCGGTGAGCACCATGGTGGAGCCCCACTGCTTCTCGACGGCGATCTCGGCGATCTTCTTCTGCGCCTCGTTGCCCTCCTCGAAGAGGATGCCGGCGAACGCGGGGCCGGACGAGTACATCCAGATCGCCGGGTTGGCGCCCAGGATCAGCTCGGCGTGGGCCCAGATGAGCGAGCGCGGGGCGGTGGTGCCGCCGATCTCCTCGGGCAGGCCGAGCCGCCAGTACTCGGAGTCCATGAACGCCTTGTAGGACTTCTTGAAGGAGGCGGGGACCGGCGCCGTGTTGGTCTCCGGGTCGAAGACCGGGGGGTTGCGGTCGGCGTCGGCGAAGGACTCGGCCAGGTCGTTCTCGGAGAGGCGGGCGACCTCCTCGAGGATGCTCTTGGCGGTCTCGACGTCCATCTCCGCGAACGGACCGGAGCCGTACAGCTTGTCGCGGCCGAGCACCTCGAAGAGGTTGAACTCGATGTCGCGGAGATTCGACTTGTAGTGCCCCATGGCGACGGCTCCGTAATGGCTTGGGAGGGAACGTCCTCGATACACGTACCAACTGGTAGCTCCCAGGATGCTACCCGCCGGTAATAAGATTCAACCCCTTCCGGGCATCTGTGATGCTCCCAACTGCGCCCCGTGCGCCGCTGCCGTTCGAGTGAACGCGTGGAGCGGGGGCGGCTCGGTACGCTGTGCCCCATGTACGGCTACGAGCAGAACCCGGGTGCCGGGCACGCCGGGCAGCAGTACGCGCCCCCGCAGCAGGGCATGCAGGACATGCACGGAATGCAGGGCATGCAGGGCGGTGGCGCGTACGGGCAGCAGGCGCCCCCGCTGTACCCGGAGCCGTCGCCCCCGTCGCTCGCCGACGCCGTCCGCGCGTTCACCACGGGCTCGATGTCCGCCGAGGACTTCCAGCAGATCTTCTCGACGTCGAAGGTCTACTGCCCGCGCGGCGACACTCCTGGCTTCCTGGCCCTGCACAACACCCAGCAGCCGGTGATCCCCATGTTCACCACGCTCAAGGAGCTGCGTCGGTACGCGGGCAAGGAGTCCAAGTACTTCGTCATCACCGGCGCCGAGGTGATCGACCTGCTGCCCACCGGATACGGCTTCGTCCTCGACATGGAGGGCGAGCACCGGATGGTCTTCGACGCGAAGGCGGTCGAGGAGATGGTCGACTTCGCGATGCGCCGCATGTACGGCTGACATCGGCCCAGGTCGCAGGCCGGCGAACGCCCGGAGGGAATGCCCTCCGGGCGTTCCGCGTTGTCGCGACTGGCAGAAAGTTCAGTGTTCAACTAAAGTTGGGCCGCGAGGACACAAGGAGGTCCCCCATGCCTGCCGTGACTGTCGAGAATCCGCTGACCCTGCCCCGAGTGGCCGCACCGGCGGACGCCGTGGCCCGCCCGGTGCTCGCCGTGACGACCGCGCCCAGCGGTTTCGAAGGGGAGGGCTTCCCGGTGCGCCGCGCGTTCGCCGGAATCAACTACAAGTACCTCGACCCGTTCATCATGATGGACCAGATGGGCGAGGTGGAGTACGAAGCCGGAGAGCCCAAAGGCACGCCGTGGCATCCGCACCGCGGCTTCGAGACCGTCACGTACATCATCGACGGGACCTTCGTGCACCGGGACTCGCACGGGGGCGGCGGCACCATCACCAACGGCGACACCCAGTGGATGACGGCGGGCTCCGGTCTGCTGCACATCGAGACCCCGCCCGAGGAACTCGTCATGTCCGGCGGTCTCTTCCACGGCTTGCAGCTGTGGGTGAACCTGCCCGCGGCCGACAAGATGAAGAACCCCCGCTACCAGGACATCCGCGGCGGCCAGGTCAAGCTCCTGACCACGGCCGACGGTGGCGCGCTGCTCCGCGTCATCGCCGGTGAGCTCGACGGGAACGAGGGCCCCGGCATCACCCACACCCCGATCACGATGGTGCACGCCACCGTCCGCCCCGGCGCCGAGGTGACGCTGCCCTGGCGCGAGGACTACAACGGCCTCGTGTACGTCCTCGCCGGCCGCGGCACCACGGGCGCCGAGCGCCGGCCCGTCCACACGGGCCAGACCGCGGTCTTCGGCGCGGGTTCGGCACTGACGGTGCGCGCGGACGAGTCCCAGGACGGGAACACCCCCGACCTGGAGGTCGTCGTCCTCGGCGGGCGTCCGATCCGCGAGCCGATGGCCCACTACGGACCGTTCGTCATGAACACCCGCGCCGAACTCCAGCGGGCCTTCGACGACTTCCAGGCGGGCCGCCTGGGCGTCATCCCGACCGAGGAGCGCCTGCCGCACACGTGAGTCGACTGACTGCCCGTCACCCGCGTGGACCCGTCCGCCGGGTGCCGGGCGCTCGGGCGTGATCACCTGGCAGGGTGCAGACCGGTCGTCAGCGTCCACCCGAACCCGTCGCCCGTCTCCTTCCCGAGCCCGCCCGCCGCACCGCCGCCTGGTGTGCCGTGGTGCTGCTCGTCGCGGGTGTGGCCTGGGTGGGAATCCGGTTGTGCGTGGAGTTCAAGACGGCCGTCGTGCCGGTGCTGCTCGCGTTGCTCGCGACCGGGCTGCTGCGGCCCGTGCACCTCGCGCTGCGCCGCGCCAAGGTGCAGCAGTCGCTGTCGGCGGGGCTGACGTGTGCGCTGATCCTCGTCGTCGTGGGCGGCGCCGGGTACGTCGTGGTGCGGGCGCTGATCGACACCGGCGACGAGATCGTGGCCTCGGTCAAGCAGGCCGTCAAGGATCTCTCCGAGCACTTCGGGACCCGGGTGATCGACCTGAACAATCTCGCCGGCAACGCTCAGGACCTGATCAAGAAGTACGGAGGGAGCGCGGCGTCCGGAGTCATCAACGGGCTCAGTATCGCCGGGGAGATCGCCGCCATGGCCGTGCTCGCGCTGCTGCTCTCCTTCTTCTTCCTGCGCGACGCCGGACGGTTCCGCCGAGCGTTGCGGCAGGCCGCCCCCGGGCCGGGCGGTGAGACCCTTGAGGCCATCGCGCGAAGGGCGTTCGCCGCGATCTCCGGGTTCATGCGCGGCACCACGCTCATCGCGCTCATCGACGCCACCTTCATCGGGGTCGGGCTCCTCGTGCTGCGGGTGCCGGGGGCCGTGGGGCTCGCCGCCCTCGTGTTCGTGGGGGCTTACATCCCTTACCTCGGTGCCTTCATCTCCGGAGCCGTCGCCATCCTGGTCGCGCTCGCCGACCGGGGGTTCGTCATCGCCGCGTGGGCGCTGGCCGTCGTGCTCGCCGTGCAGGTGCTCGAAGGGCACGTGCTGCAGCCGCTGATCCAGTCGCGCACCGTGCAGATGCACCCGGCGGCGGTGCTGCTCGCGCTCACGGCCGGAGCCTCCGTCGCGGGGATTCTCGGCATGCTGCTGGCGGTGCCGTTGACGGCGGCCGCGTTCGGCGTGGTGAATGAACTGCGTGCGCGCTATGCGGGCGGGGGCGGCGCTGACGCGGGGGTCGTTTCACGTGAAACCGGAACCGAAACCGGGGGCGGGGGCGTGGGCGGGGGCGGCCCGGGTCAGGGCTTTGGCCCCGGCTCGTAGGAGTTCTCCGGGCCCTCCCGCGGCTTGTCCGGCTCGTGCAGCTCGAACCAGATGCTCTTGCCCTCGCCCCTCGGGTCCACGCCCCACCGCTCGGCGAGCAGCTCCATCAGGACCAGGCCGCGGCCGGACGAGGCCAGCTCACCGGGCCTGCGTCTGTGCGGCAGGTCGTCGGAGGCGTCCGCGACCTCCACGCGCAGGCGGCGCGGGCCGCCGCCGCTGGTGACCTCGGCGACCATCAGGGCGTCGCCGTCGGTGTGGACGAGGACGTTGGTGACCATCTCGGAGATGAGCAGCACGGCGGAGTCGAGCTGGTCGTCGTCCGTCCAGTCGTGCAGCAGCTCCCGCAGCTGCTGGCGGGCGTCCGCGATGCGCTCGGGCTGGGCCTGCGCGATGGTCATGGCGGTGCGCCGGGCCGTGGTGGGCGCACGCGCGGGGACGGTGCGGCGCAGCAGGAGCAGCGCGATGTCGTCCTCGCGGCGGTCGGCGAGGGGCCCCGTCGTGTAGTGCGAGGACGGGCCGTGAACCGCCTGGACCAGGGCGTCGGCCAGGTCCTCCAGCGGCTCCGTCTTCTGGGCGGGCTCCTCCGTGTGCCCGCCGCTCGGCTCCCGTTCCCCGCTCGCCTCGAAGGGCCGGCCCTCCTCAAGGACGGAGCGGATCCGCGACCAGCCGGTGTCCAGGTCGTGGCCGCCCGTCTCGACCAGGCCGTCCGTGCAGATCAGCAGCGTCTCCCCGGCCTCCAGGACGAGCCGGGTCGTCGGGTAGTCGGCGTCCGGGTCGATGCCCAGCGGCAGGCCGCCCTCGGTGGGCCGCATCATGACCGTGCCGTCGGTCATGCGTATCGCGGGGTCGGGGTGGCCCGCGCGGGCGAGCTCGAGGACGCCGGTGGCCGGGTCGGCCTCCACGTACAGGCAGGTCGCGAAGCGCGGGTCGGCGTCGGCGTCCTCCGCCTCCCCGATGCCGTACAGGAACCGGGAGGCTCGGGAGAGGACCGCGTCGGGGCGGTGGCCCTCGGAGGCGTAGGCGCGCAGGGCGATGCGCAGCTGGCCCATGAGGCCGGCCGCGCGTACGTCATGGCCCTGTACGTCGCCGATGACCAGGGCGATCCGGCCGTTGGGCAGCGGGATCATGTCGTACCAGTCGCCGCCGACCTGGAGGCCGCCGCCGGTCGGCACGTAGCGGGCGGCGATGCTCAGGCCGGGAATCTCCGGGCCGAGCCGGGGAAGCATCGTCTTCTGCAGCCCGTCCGTCAGCTCGCGCTCCGACTCGGCGGCCCAGGAGCGGGAGAGGGCCTGGGCGAGCATGCGGGCGACCGTGGTGAGCACCGAGCGTTCGTCGGGCGTGAACGACACCCGGTAGGCGAAGCCCGCCATCCACGCGCCGATGGTGCGGCCCGCGACGACCAGCGGCAGGAACGCCCACGACTGGCGGTGGAAGCGGGCGGCGAGCGGCCAGGCGGACGGGTAGCGGGTGCGGTACTCCTCCGGTGAGGAGAGGTAGACGGCGCGGCCGGTGCGGACGACTTCGGCGGCCGGATAGTCGGTGTCCAGGGCCATGTCGGTGAACGGCCCCTCCTCGCCCGCCTGCTGCCCGTGGTGGCCGATGACGGTGAGCCGGTCTCCCGCGACGCCGAACACGGCGAGGCCCTCCGGGGAGAAGCCCGGCATGGACAGGCCCGCCGCGACCCGTAGCACCTCGGCCGTGGAGGATGCCTCCGCGAGGGCGCGGCCCGCGTCGAGGAGGAACGCCTCGCGCGAGCGCCGCCAGTCGCCGGTGACCGGGGTGCGGGCCGCCGTGCCCGGGGGCTGCTCGGTCACCTCCTGGAGCGTGCCTATCAGCTCGTACGAGCCCGGGGTGTCGCCGTGGACGACGGGGCGGCAGCGGGAGCGGACCGTCCGGATGACGTGGCCCTGCTCGTCCATGATGCGCAGGCGCGCCTCGGCGAGGGTGCCCTCGGCGACGGCGAGCTGCACGACGCCGTCGATCTCGTTCCAGTCGACCGGGTGGAAGCGGGCCCTGGCGCCTGCCTCCGAGAGGGTGACCTGGCGTGCGGGCAGGCCGACGAGCCGGGCGGCCTCGGCGTCGAACGTGACGACGCCCGCCCGGTTGTCCCAGCGCCACAGGCCGGTCGCGAGAGCGGCGAGGACGTCCTCCACCGGAGGGAGGGGCTCACCAGTGCGCATGGCCCCACTCTAAGAAGGGGTGATCGCTCCCGGCCACCAGAGGCTCCGCCGGGGGGCCGGAGCCACGGGCTGGGCCCGGCCCGTGTGCGCCTGCCGCGCCGGGGTGTCGCCGCGCTGCTACGGGGGTGGGCCGACCGCGCCTGCCCGCCGCACCGGGGTGCCGCCTTGCCCGCCC
>NZ_JAPHNL010000105.1 GCF_026274175.1 Streptomyces beihaiensis | reverse complement strand
TTCGAGCGCGCCACCCGCTCCCGTATCCGCGCCCAGCAGGACCAGGCCCGCGCCGACGACGCCCACGGTGAGGCGGGCGGGGCGGCTTCGCGCGTCGGCCGGTCCGGGGCGCGCGGCGGGGTCTTCGGGGGGCGGTGAAGCGGTCACAGGCGGCCTTCCGTTCCAGTCCGCTCGGGGTACCGGACGATTTCTCGTCATGTTAACGCTATCTGGCGCCGGGGGCCTCGGTCGTCCACAGGCTGTGGGCAACCGCACGCGTGTAGGACATGATCGACGCATGGTCGACGCGAACGGGACGAACACGGCGAGCGGGAAGAGCGGAGCCGGCGGGGCGAGCGGAACCAGCGGGGAGAGCCGGGCCGCCCGGCTCCTGGCGGCCCGCCGGGGGGCCACGCGCGTACTGGCGCGCAAGCCGGAGGAGGCGACCATGGCCGAGCGCCTGGCCGCGCTGGCCGAGTCCGCCGGTTCGGTGACCGATTTCGACGGCGACCCCGACCTCTACGGCAACGGTGTGGTCGCCGAGCTGGAGGCGAAGGTCGCGGGTCTCCTCGGCGCGGAGGCGGCCGCGTTCTTCCCGACCGGCACCATGGCGCAGCAGGTGGCCCTGCGCTGCTGGGCGGGCCGCACCGGCAACCCCGTCGTGGCGCTGCACCCGCTCGCCCACCCGGAGGTGCACGAACGGGACGCCCTGAGCGCGGTGTCCGGTCTGCGCACGGTGCATGTCACGGGCGAGCCGCGCCAGCCCACGGCGGACGAGGTGCACGGCCTGGACGAACCGTTCGGGACGCTGATGCTGGAACTTCCGCTCAGGGACGCCGGTTTCCTCCTGCCGACGTGGCAGGAGCTGGAGGCGCTCTGCGAGGCGGCACGCGCGCGGGACGCCGTCGTGCACTTCGACGGAGCGCGGCTGTGGGAGAGCACACGGCACTTCGGTCGCCCGCTGCACGAGATCGCGGCGCTCGCGGACAGCGTGTACGTGTCGTTCTACAAGACGCTCGGCGGACTCAGCGGCGCGGCGCTCGCGGGCCCGCTGTCGTTCGTGGAGGAGGCCAGGGCCTGGCGGCACCGTTACGGCGGTCAGGTCTTCCAGCAGTTCCCGCAGGCGCTGGCCGCCCTGGTCGGCCTGGACCGTGAACTGCCGAGGGTGACGGAGTACGTGGAGCACGCGCGCGTGGTGGCGAGGGCCCTGCGGGAGGGGTTCGCGCAGGCCGGGGTGGCGTGGGCGCGGATCGGCCCCGAAGTGCCGCACACGCACCAGTTCCGGGTGTGGCTGCCGTACGACCCCGACGTGCTCGCGGAGGCGGGGGTGGCTCAGGCGGAGGAGACGAAGACGCTGCTGTTCGGCCGCTGGTACACCGCGGACACGGTGCCGGGGCTCGCGTTCACCGAGATCACGGTCGCGGCGCCCGGCCTGGAGTGGAGCGCCGACGACGTCCGCGCGGCCGTCGCGGACTTCGTACGGCGTCTGCCCAGGATCTGACGGGCGGGCCGGGACCGGTCAGCACCCGGCGGCGCGGTGACGGCGTCCGGCGGGCAGCAGGCGGGCCAGGGCGAGCCGGATGCGGCCCCGGGCCGGGCGGCCCGCCAGGACCGCCTCGAAGCGCCGGTAGTCGCGCAGTTCACGCACGGCGGCCCAGTCGTGCAGGCCAGGAGCCGGAGGGGCCGGTTCGCCGCGCTGAGCGGCGCGATAGGTGTCGAGGGCGTACTGCTGGTGGACCGACATGGCGATCACCTCGTCCATTCATCCTGATTGTCACTCGGTGCCCCGGAATCAGCAGATCTGCTGCGGTTCGGGGCCTGTGACCACGAGACTGCGCCGGGCGCGGCAGGCCGGTCACGTCGATTGACGGGAGCCGTCAATCGACGGTCCGGCTGTCAGTGGGGGCGTGCACCATGGACGTCATGAGCGTGAGCATCGACATCACGGGCCTGGAGTCCGAGCAGATCAGCGTCGTGCCCTCGCCCCTGGCCGAGCTCGGTATGGCGCTGCACGCGCTGTCGGAGCCCGCCCACCACCCGGGGCTGCGCGCGTGGACGACGAGCGTGTCCGCCTCCCTTGACGCCTGCCTCGCCGACCGGCTGTGCCAGGCGGACTTCCTGTGGCGGTCGACGTTCTCGGACATCTTCATGCCGTTCGCCGGGATGCCGGGGCGGGACGCCCGCCCGGGTGCCGCGCTCGCCGAAGAGCTGGACCTCCTGGACAAGCTCTCCGACGAACAGTTCGTCGACGCCGCCCTGGAGTTCACCTGCCAGCACACGTACGCGGGCCGGAGTGTGAACCGCATCGACGACCCGGAGGTGCGCGAGCGCGCGCTCGAACTCTCGGCCGCGCGCGGCACGCACCAGGTGCGGTTCACCCAGCGGCTCCTCGACGACCCGCCGGCGGTCCGGGCATGGCTGCGGGTGCTGCTCCAGGACTGCGACGAGGCGTTCTTCGCGGACGTGTGGGCGCGTGTGCGGCCCCGGCTGACGGCGGACACGCGGCACAAGAGGGAGCTGCTGCGGCGCAAGGGGCTCAGGGCCGCGCTCCAGGAGACCTCCGCTTCGGTCGCGCTCGACGAGGCGGGCCGGACCGTCACCGTCGACAAGATCAGCGTCGGGCACACGGCGACCGAGGGCGGCGGCCTGGTCCTGATGCCCACCAGCCTCGGCTGGCCGCACCTGTGGGTGCTGCACCGCGAGCACTGGCTGCCGTCGATCGTCTACCCGGTCTCCTCGCCGGGCCTGTCCGCGCCGCCCTCCGTCGAGCAGGTGACCCTGCGCATGTCGGCTCTCGCCCACCCGGTGCGGATGCGCCTGTGCCGGCACCTCGCACGCGGCTCGTACACCACGAGCGAACTCGCCGACGCGCACGCGATGACGGCCCCCGAGATATCCCGGCACCTGTCGGTGCTGAAGAAGGCGGGCCTGGTGACGGCGGAGCGGCACGGCCGCTATGTGCGGCACCAGCTTGATCTCAGTGTGGTGTCACGGCTCGGCGGAGACTTCATCGAGGGGGTCCTCAGGTGACGGGCGCGCTTCCGGCGTGCGGCTACGCCGATGCACCGGGCGAGAGGAGGCCCGCGTGAGCGCCGTGGACGATCGGCCGCGCGTCGACGCCCTGATGGAGCCTGAGCGGTTCGAGGTGCTCGCGGCAGCCGCGGAGCGCGAGGCCGACGGACCGCGCCTGGAGGTCGTCAACGGACAACCGGGCGTCAGGGCCGGGCCCGACGGCGTGCACGACGAGATGGTCCTGTGGCTGCGGCCGGTCTGCACGCAGCACGACTTGCGGCTGGGCCTGTACGCCGAGCGGGGCCGCGCGTCGAGACGTACCGAAAGGCCCCGCCGGGGCCGGGCGGGGGATAAGGACTGGGCGGGGGATAGAGGCTGGGCGGGGACGAGGCAGGCGCGAGGTAGCCCGCGGCGCCGCTGGCTCAGGCCCCGCCCGGCGCCCCGCCTCCGGCCCGTACGAGACCGGTCTCGTAGGCGAGGACGACGACCTGGACCCGGTCGCGCAGGTCCAGTTTGGTCAGGATGCGGCCCACGTGCGTCTTGACGGTGGCCTCGGACAGGACGAGGCGCGCGGCGATCTCGCCGTTCGACAGGCCCTGGGCGACCAGGACCATGACCTCGCGTTCGCGCTCGGTGAGCCGCGCGAGGCGCTTGTGGTGCGGTTCCGTGCCGACGGCGGTGTGGGGCAGCATCGGGGCGAACCGGTCGAGCAGGCGGCGCGTGGTGGACGGTGCGACGACCGCGTCGCCGCTGTGCACCGCGCGGATGGCCGTGAGCAGTTCGCTGGGCGGCACGTCCTTGAGCATGAAGCCGGACGCGCCCGCCTTGAGCCCGGAGAACGCGTACTCGTCCAGGTCGAACGTGGTCAGGATCAGCACCTTGGGCGCGTCCGGCTCCGCGCAGACGCGCCGCGTCGCCTCGACGCCGTCCAGCTTCGGCATACGGACGTCCATGAGGATCACGTCGACCGCCGTCGAGCGCAGCACCTCAAGTGCCTCGACGCCGTCGCCCGCCTCGGCGACGACCTCCATGTCCGGCTGGGCGGCGAGCACCATCCGGAAGCCGGTGCGCAGCAGCACCTGGTCGTCCACGAGCATGACCTTGATCGGCATGTGTCAGCAGTCCTCGGATCGGGGGGCGGAAGCCGGGCGGGCTCGATGGTGGTCAGTCGGCGGGCTCGATGGTGGTCAGTGGGCGGGCTCGATGGTGGTCAGTGGGCGGGCTCGATGCTGGTCAGTGGGCGGGTTTGAGCGGCAGCAGCACGCTGATGCGGAAGCCGCCCCCCGGGCGCGGGCCCGCGTCGAGCGTGCCACCGACCATGCCGACGCGCTCACGCATCCCGATGAGTCCATGGCCGCGGCCGTCCGCGCCCCCGTCCTCGTACAGCTCGTGCGGGGCGCCCTTGCCGTCGTCCTCGACGAGAAGTCCGAGCCCGTCGTCGAAGTAGACCAGACGGACGCTCGCGCCCGCGTTGGGCCCGCCGTGCTTGCGGGTGTTGGTGAGCGCCTCCTGCACGATGCGGTAGGCGGTCAGCTCGACGCCGCTGGGCAGCGAGCGCGGGGTGCCCTCCACCTTGAAGTCGACGGGGAGCCCGGAGCCGCGGCACTGCTGGACGAGGTCCTCGATCTGCTCGACGTCGGGCTGCGGCACGTACTCGCCGCTCTCCTCGTGCTCGCCCGTGCGCAGCACACCGAGCAGTCTGCGCATCTCGGCGAGGGCCTGGCGGCCGGTGCCCGAGATGGTCTCCAGGGCCTTCCTGGCCTGCTCGGGCGCGGTGTCCAGGACGTACGCGGCGCCGTCGGCCTGCACCACCATCACCGACACGTTGTGCGCGACGACGTCGTGCAGCTCGCGGGCGATCCGCGCGCGTTCCGCCGCGACCGCGACCTTCGACTGGGCCTCACGCTCCTTCTCCAGGCGATCCGCCCGCTCCTCCAGCTGCTCCAGGTAGGCGCGGCGGGTGCGCAGCGAGTCGCCGAGCACCCAGGCCAGGGCGAACGGCACCATCTGGAAGACGGTGACCAGCGCCTGCCCCGCCGTACTGGCCTCGATCGCGGGCCAGCGGATCTGCGCGAGCGGCGCCGCGCACAGCCCACCGACCAGGCCGAACCGGGACGACCAGCGGGTGCCGCTCACCGCGACGGTGTAGATGATCACCAGCATGGCGAAGTCCGCCGGCCCGATCCGGGCGTCGGCGACCAGCTGAGCCACGCCCGTGATCGCCGTGAGGATCAGCATCTTCTCGGGCATGCGGCGACGCAGGGCGACGACCAGGCAGAGCACGACCGTGCAGAGCACGGCGGCCGGCTCGTTGCCGATCCCGGCGGATCCGGTGTTGCGCAGGCTCACCGCGGACATCCCGAGCAGGACGACGGCCCAGAAGCTGTCGACCCAGGTCGGGTGTCTGCGGATGAAGTCGTAGAGGCGCTGCACGTAACCCAGAGTAGGGAAGCGTGCGGGGCGCGGGGGTCAACCGGAGGGCCGATCCGCGCCCCGCGCGCATACTCCGCAAGGTGGAGGAGCGTCCTCCCCTGCCGCTTAGCCTTCCTGGGTGGAGCACGTACGACAGAACGAGACGGCGCGCGGGTGGCGCGCGGCGGCACAGGCGGCCCTGTACGGGCCGAGGGGCTTCTACCGGAGACCAGAGGGCCCTGCCGGGCACTTCCGTACCTCTGTGCACGCCTCGGCGCTGTTCGCGGGCGCCGTGGCGCGGCTGCTGTGCCAGGTGGACGCGGCGCTCGGCACACCGGACGAGCTGGTGTTCGTCGACATGGCCGCGGGGCGTGGGGAGCTGGTTTCCGGCGTCCTTGGCGCGCTGCCCGGTCATGTGGCGGCACGCGTGCGTGCCTGCGCGGTGGAGATCACCGGGGCGGCTCGGCCGGACGGCCTCGACCACCGGGTCGAGTGGCTGGACGCCCCGCCGCGCGGTGACGGTGACGGTGGCGCTGGCGGTGGCGGTGGCGGTGGCGGTGGCGGTGGCGGTATCAACGGGCTGCTCTTCGCCAACGAATGGCTCGACAACGTGCCCCTGGACGTCGTCGAGGCCGACGCCGACGGCGCCGCCCGCCGCGTGCTCGTGCACGGCGACGGCGCCGAGACGCTCGACCCGGAGCCGCTCGACGCGGCGTACGAACGGTGGCTCACCACCTGGTGGCCGCTGCCGCCCGAACCGGGCCTGCGCGCCGAGATCGGGCTGCCGCGCGACCGGGCGTGGGCGGCGGCCGTGGGCAGCCTGGAGCGCGGCCTGGCGGTCGCGGCGGACTACGCGCACACGCGTGCGAACCGCCCGCCCTTCGGCACGCTCACCGGGTTTCGCGAGGGGCGCGAGACCGCGCCCGTACCCGACGGCTCCTGCGACATCACGGCCCATGTGGCGCTCGACTCCTGCGCCGCGACGCCAGGCGCCCGCCTGCTGACCCAGCGTGCCGCCCTGCGCGCCCTGGGCGTGAGCGCTGAGCGCCCGCCACTCGCGCTCGCCTCCCGCGACCCGGCCGCGTACGTACGGGCACTCACGCGCGGGGGAGAGGCCGCGGAACTGACCGCCCGCGGCGGCCTGGGCGACTTCGGCTGGCTCGTCGAGCCGGTCGGGCTCGGCCGAGCGGCCCGGGAGGCCGTGGCCCTACTTGTCGATGTCGCCGACGACGAAGAACAGTGAGCCCAGGATCGCCACCATGTCGGCGACCAGCGTCCCGGGCAGCAGCTCGGTCAGCGCCTGGATGTTGTTGTACGAGGCGGAGCGCAGCTTGAGCCGGTACGGCGTCTTCTCGCCCTTGCTGACGAGGTAGTAGCCGTTGATGCCGAGCGGGTTCTCCGTCCAGGCGTACGTGTGGCCCTCGGGCGCCTTGAGGACCTTGGGCAGGCGTTGGTTGACCGGGCCCGGCGGCAGGTCGGCGAGCCGGTCGAGGCAGGCGTCGGCGAGGTCGAGCGAGTTGTGGCTCTGCTCCAGGAGGCACTCGAAGCGTGCCAGGCAGTCGCCGTCGGTCCGCGTGACGACCTTCAGGGTGTCCTGAAGCTCCCCGTAGGCGAGGTACGGCTCGTCGCGGCGCAGGTCGAAGTCGACGCCGGAGGCGCGGGCGATCGGGCCGCTCACCCCGTAGGCGTGCGCCGTGTCCGCGGACAGGACGCCGACGCCGCGCGTGCGGCCGCGGAAGATCTCGTTACCGAGGACGAGGCGGTCGTAGACGTCCATCCTGGAGCGCACGTCCGCGACCGCCGCACGCGCGCGTGCCGCCCAGCCCAGCGGGAGGTCCTCCTTGAGGCCACCGACCCGGTTGAACATGTAGTGCATGCGCCCGCCGGAGACCTCCTCCATGACGTTCTGGAGCTCCTCGCGCTCTCGGAAGGCGTGGAAGACCGGGGTGATTCCGCCCAGTTCGAGCGGGTACGAACCCAGAAACATCAGATGGTTGAGGACACGGTTCAGCTCGGCGAGCAGCGTGCGCAGCCAGACCGCGCGCTCGGGAACCTCCATGCCCAGCATCCGCTCCACGGCGAGCACGACACCCAGCTCGTTCGAGAAGGCGGAGAGCCAGTCGTGGCGGTTGGCGAGCATCACGATCTGCCGGTAGTCCCGCGCCTCGAAGAGCTTCTCGGCTCCCCGGTGCATGTAGCCGATGACCGGCTCCGCGCGCTGGATCCGCTCGCCGTCGAGCACGAGACGCAGGCGCAGGACACCATGAGTGGAAGGGTGCTGCGGCCCGATGTTGAGCACCATGTCGGTGCTCTCCGCTGCACCGCCGATGCCGACCGTGGCCTGAGTCGTGGGCGTCATGGAGACAGTGTCTCGTACGCAAGGTCTCGTACGTAAGGTGAGGTCATGGAGACAGGGGCGGCAGGGCCGACAGGAACGGCGGGGGCGGCCGAGGCCGCGGGCGCCGAGGCCGCGGGCGCCGAGGGACCGATACGCGCGACCGGCGAGTCGGGGCCACCGGACTGGGTCGGACTTCCACCCGGGCTGCTGCGGCTGCGGCGGCTGCTCCTGGTGCTCTTCCTGGGGCCGCTCGCCCTTGTCGTCGACATACCGCTCGCCGTCTTCGCCGGCCCGGTCTGGGCGGCCTTCGCCGCGCTGCCGCTGGCGGGCATCGTCTGGGGCTGGCGGATGACCGGCCGCAACTGGCGCTCGTGGCGGTACGCCGAACGCGCCGACGACCTGCTGATCAGCCGCGGCGTCCTGTGGCGCGAGGAGACGATCGTGCCGTACGGCCGCATGCAGCTGGTCGAGGTGACCTCGGGCCCGCTGGAGCGCAAGTACGGGCTCGCCAGCCTGCAACTGCACACCGCGGCCGCCGCCACCGACGCGACCATCCCCGGCCTGGCACCCGCCGAGGCCGAACGCCTCCGCGACCGCCTCACCGAACTCGGCGAGGCACGATCGGCGGGCCTGTGACGGCCGCCGACGCCCCCGAGGACGCACGGGAGGACGTGCGGAAGGACGCACGGAAGGACGCACGGGAGGACCCACGGAAGGACGTGCGGGAGCAACGCCTGCACCCCGTCACACCGCTGCGCCGCGCCTGGGCGCCGATAGCGGTGCTGCTCGGCTGGGCCGTACACGACATGGACCAGGCGCAGCGGCAGCTCGCCCACCTCACCGGCGCGACCCTGGCGATCGGTCTCGGCGTCCTGGTCCCCACCGCCGCCCTGTACGGATTCCTCACCTGGTGGTTCACGCACTTCGCGGTCACCGACACAGAGCTGCGCATCCGTACGGGCCTGTTCTTCCGCCGCACCGCCCACATCCGCCTCGACCGCCTCCAGGCCGTCGACATCACCCAGCCGCTGCTCGCCCGCATCATCGGCGTGGCCAAGCTGAAGCTCGACGTGGTGGGCACCGACAAGAAGGACGAGCTGGCCTTCCTCGGCGAGGGTGACGCACGCGCCCTGCGCGCCGAACTCCTCGCCCGCGCGGCCGGGTTCGCGCCGGAGTCCGTACGCGATGTCGGGGAGGCCCCGGCCCGTGAACTGCTGCGCACGCCGCCGCGCACGCTGGCCGTGGCGCTGCTGCTCACCGGTGCGCCGTGGGCTTTGCTGTGTGCGGCGCTCGTCGTGCCCACGCTGTTGTGGATGGCCACCCACAACCTGTGGACAGTGATCGCGACCGCCGTGCCGATGGTCGGCGCGGCGTTCACCAACAGTGCGGGCCGGTACATCAAGGAGTACGACTGGACGGTCGGCGAGTCCCCCGACGGACTGCGCATCGACCACGGGCTGCTGGACCGCGTCCACGAGACGGTGCCGCCGGGCCGCGTGCAGACCGTGCGGTTCGTCCAGCCGCTGCTGTGGCGGCGACCGGGCTGGGTGCGCGTGGAGCTGCACGTGGCCGGGTCGGCGAACTCCGTACTCGCCCCGGTGGCGCCGCGCGCGCATGCCGAGGACGTCGTGGCGCGGATACTGCCGGGTGTGAGCGTGCCGAAGACGGCCGAGTTCACGCCGGTGCCGCGGCGCGGACGCTGGTGCGTGCCGGTGTGGTGGCGCGGCTACGGGGTCGCGGTCACCGACACGGTGTTCGCCGCGCGGCAAGGGCTGCTGGAGCGCAGCATCGCCCTTGTGCCGCACGCCAAGGTGCAGAGCGTCCGTCTGACGCAGGGGCCCTGGGAGCGCTGCTGGCGGGTCGCGGCGCTGCGCCTGGACACGGGGGCCAACACGACCGTGACCGCCCGCCTCAGGGATGCCGGTGAGGCGGCGGAGCTGCTGCGCGCCCAGGCCGACCGGTCCCGCACGGGCCGCCGGGACGCCCCGCCGGACCGCTGGATGGCGTGACGGGCGCGTGCCCACGTCTGGGACTTCACGCCTGGGGCTTCACGCCCTGGACTTCCCCCAGGACTCCTGCCCGGGACTTCACGCCTGGAGCGCGGACCTCAGGTGGCCTACGTCGATCTGCTCGGTCTCGTCGTGGGCGGTGAGGTCGATGACGGCCTTGCCACTGTCGCCGCCGTCGCCGCCGTCGCCGCCGTCGCCGCTGTCGCTGTCGCCGCTGTCGCCGCTGTCGCTGTCGCCCCTGTCGGACGTGTCGTCTGCCTGGTCGTGGGCCGTCGGGTTTTCGACGGGCAGGCTTTCGACGGGCACCTGGCCCTCGACGGCGGAACCGTCGGCGGCCTCCTCGGCCGCGTCCTCGGCCGCCTTCTCCGCGAGCATCTCCTGGCCGACCACATCGGCCAGATCCTCCCGCTGCACCGCCGCGCGCTTCGCCCCGAAGAAGTCGAATCCGCCGCCGAGGGCCTTGCGCACGGGAGCCGCCGGTGCCACCACCGCGGCGGCCGCCGGAACCGGCACCGTGGCCGCCATGCCGAACCGGTTCTCCTGCTCGGCAGGCGGCTCGGGCTCGGCACGGCCCGCGAGGCGGTCGAGCGCGGCGTTGGCCCGCCGGTACAGCTCGGGCGACACGCCGCCGCCGCCCGGCCCGGACGCGGCGGAC
>NZ_JAPHNL010000104.1 GCF_026274175.1 Streptomyces beihaiensis | reverse complement strand
TTGGGCTTTCGGCCGGTGCGGCGAGAGGGCGTGCCGGGCGTCGCGACGGGGCGAACGTTGCCTGTCGGGGCACTAGCGGTGATTACGGTGGCCTCCATGACCACGACCGATCAGACCGCAGCCCCCTTCGCCGTCCGCATCCCGGAGGTGGAGCTGGAACCGGAGCCGCTCGACCCCGACCAGATCGTCTCCGGTGAGCCCGTCGTCACCGGAAAGGTGCTCTGGGAGTCGCCCGACGGCAAGCAGCTGCGCGGCATCTGGCAGATCACGCCCGGCGTGGTGACGGACACGGAGGCCGACGAACTGTTCGTGGTCGCCGGCGGCCGCGCCACCGTCGAGGTCGAGGGCGGTCCCACCTTGGAGGTCGGGCCGGGATCGGTCGCCGTCCTGCGCGAAGGCGACCGGACTACGTGGACGGTGCACGAGACGCTGCGCAAGGCTTACCACATCACTCTGAGCTGAACCGTGTGCTCTGAGCTGCAACCTGCGCTGCGTTCTGGAGGAAGGGGCACGCGGCCGCCCGTCAGAAGAGCGGCTCCGGCAGCACCCCCTCCAGCGCCAGCAGCCTGCGCTTCGTCTCGAGCCCGCCGCCGAAGCCGCCGATGCCCCCGTCGCTCTCGACGACACGGTGGCAGGGCACCACGACCGGCAGAGGGTTGGCACCCATCGCCGCCCCGACGGCCTGCGCCGCGTCCGGCTGCCCGACGCGCCGTGCCAGATCCCCGTACCCGACGACTGTGCCGTACGGCACCTCTGTCGCCAGTTCGCGCAGCACCTGCCGGTTGAAGCCGCTGCTCAGCGACCAGTCCAGCGGCAGCGCGAAGACGTGACGCCGCCCCGCGAAGTACTCGGCGAACTGCCGCGCGGCCTCGGAGAGGACCGGGGAGCCGGGTGCCTCGACGGGATCCGTCCCGAAGCGGGAGCCGAGCCGTGCCAGCGCCCGGTCGCGCACCGCGGGCGAGGCGTGGAAGGCCACGTGCGCCAGTCCCTCCGGCGTCGCGGCGAGCAGCAGCGGTCCGATGCCGCTGTCCACGACCGTCCACACGACGGGCCGCGGGGTGACCGTGGTGTCCCGCGCTCTCTGGTTCTGTTTCTGCCCCGTGGCATCCATGCCGACCACCGTAGGGCCCGCCACTGACAATGCCTCCCGCCGCTGCGGCCCACACGTGACAGGCGCCGCGCGGGCGTGTGAGAGTCGGACACCGACACGGGAGGGACGCCAACACGAACACGGGACGGACACGGGATGATCGCCGCTTGAACAGAGTTATCCAACCGCGACCGCTCCTGTGCGCGGAGCCGGAAGTCTTTGCCGGAAAATCGTCCGTACGTTCTCTCGTGCGCTTTAGTCTCAGCTTCGACCGCGGTCGAAGCTGAGACCGTCGGAGAGGGAACCGGCAGAGCGTCTCAAGGCACGACATGCGGGAGGGCTGCGTCGTATGCAGGGCACGGTCGACGGCTTCAGTTACGGTCTCGTCACCCCGGTGGTGGCCTACCTCATGGCCTGCCTGGGAGGTGCCCTGGGACTTCGCTGCACGACCAGGGCGCTCCTGGTGGTGACGAGCTGGCGGGCCGGGTGGCTCGCGCTGGGGTCCGCGGCCATCGGGTCGGGGATCTGGACCATGCACTTCATCGCGATGATGGGCTTCAGCGTCAAGGGCGTGGCGATCCACTACGACAAGCCGACGACGTTCGCGAGCCTCGGCCTGGCCATCGTGATGGTCGGCGTCGGCGTCTTCATCGTCGGCTACAAGGGAACGACCTGGCCCGCCCTGTTCACCGGAGGCACCATCACAGGGCTCGGTGTCGCGTCGATGCACTATCTGGGCATGGCCGGAATGCGGCTGCACGGGACGATCGAGTACAACACCTTCATCGTGGCGCTCTCCGTGGTGATCGCCATGGTCGCCGCCACCGCCGCCCTCTGGGCGGCCGTGCAGATCCGAGGCATCCGCTGGAGCATCGGCGCGAGCATGATCATGGGTGTGGCTGTCTCGGGGATGCACTACATGGGCATGGCCGCCATCACGGTCCACCTGGACAGCCACCCCGCGGGGACGCCCGGAGGCGACTCGGCGGCGAGCATTCTCGGCCCCATGCTGGTCGGCCCCCTGGCCTTCCTGCTCCTGGCCGGCGGAGTCGTCCTCTTCGACCCGCTGATGGTGTCGGGGCGCCCCGACTGGCGCGACGTGCAGGAGGCCGCGGACGACGTCGGCACCCCGGCCCCTCGCATCCCGCGGCCCCGCGGTGCCGTCGGCCGACCGGTGCAGCGCGCCCCGCAGGGCAGGTGAGCGAGGCCCCCGAGAGCCGGCCCGGGCAGCGGATGCGGCCCGGTTGTCAGTGGCGGGTCGTACGGTGGATTCCATGCGGCCCGTATCCAAGATCGAACGCACGGTGGCGCCCTTCGAGGTCGTCAGCCCCTACCAGCCCAGCGGTGACCAGCCCGCGGCCATCGCAGAGCTGGAAAAGCGCATTCGCGCAGGTGAGAAGGATGTCGTCCTGCTGGGCGCGACCGGCACCGGCAAGTCCGCCACCACCGCGTGGATGATCGAGAAGCTCCAGCGCCCCACCCTGGTGATGGCGCCGAACAAGACACTGGCCGCCCAGCTGGCCAACGAGTTCCGCGAGCTGCTGCCGAACAACGCGGTCGAGTACTTCGTCTCGTACTACGACTACTACCAGCCCGAGGCGTACGTGCCGCAGTCGGACACGTACATCGAGAAGGACTCCTCGATCAACGAGGAGGTGGAGCGCCTGCGCCACTCCGCGACGAACTCCCTGCTGACCCGCCGGGACGTCGTCGTGGTGGCCTCCGTCTCGTGCATCTACGGCCTCGGCACGCCGCAGGAGTACGTGGACCGCATGGTCCCGCTCAAGGTGGGCGAGGAGATCGACCGCGACGACCTGCTGCGCCGCTTCGTCGACATCCAGTACACGCGCAATGACATGGCGTTCCAGCGCGGCACCTTCCGCGTGCGCGGCGACACCATCGAGATCTTCCCCGTCTACGAAGAGCTCGCGGTCCGCATCGAGATGTTCGGCGACGAGATCGAGGCGCTGTCCACGCTGCACCCGCTCACCGGCGAGGTCATCAGCGACGACGAGTCGCTGTACGTCTTCCCGGCCTCCCACTACGTCGCGGGCCCCGAGCGCATGGAGCGCGCTGTCAACGGGATCGAGAAGGAACTCGACGAGCGCCTGGCGACCCTGCACAAGCAGGGCAAGCTGCTGGAGGAGCAGCGTCTGCGCATGCGCACCACGTACGACATCGAGATGCTCCGCCAGATCGGCTCCTGCTCCGGCGTGGAGAACTACTCGATGCACTTCGACGGCCGTGAGCCCGGCTCCCCGCCGAACACCCTGCTCGACTACTTCCCGGACGACTTCCTGCTGGTCATCGACGAGTCGCACGTCACGGTGCCGCAGATCGGCGCCATGTACGAGGGTGACGCGTCCCGCAAGCGCACCCTGGTGGACCACGGCTTCCGGCTCCCCTCCGCCCTCGACAACCGTCCCCTGAAGTGGGAGGAGTTCCAGGAGCGCATCGGCCAGACCGTGTACCTGTCCGCGACGCCGGGTGCGTACGAGCTCTCGCGTGCGGACGGTCACGTGGAGCAGATCATCCGCCCCACCGGCCTCGTCGACCCCGAGGTCGTCGTCAAGTCCACCGAGGGGCAGATCGACGACCTGGTGCACGAGATCCGTACCCGCACGGAGAAGGACGAGCGTGTCCTGGTCACCACCCTCACCAAGAAGATGGCCGAGGACCTCACGGACTACTTCCTCGAACTGGGCATCCAGGTGCGGTACCTGCACAGTGACGTCGACACGTTGCGTCGGGTCGAACTGCTGCGCGAGCTGCGCGCGGGCGAGTACGACGTCCTGGTCGGTATCAACCTGCTGCGTGAGGGGCTCGACCTGCCCGAGGTTTCCCTGGTGTCGATCCTCGACGCCGACAAGGAGGGCTTCCTGCGCTCGGGCACCTCGCTGATCCAGACCATCGGCCGCGCCGCGCGCAATGTGTCGGGCCAGGTGCACATGTACGCCGACAAGATCACACCGGCGATGGAGAAGGCCATCGAGGAGACCAACCGGCGCCGGGAGAAGCAGATCGCCTACAACGAGGCACACGGCATCGATCCCCAGCCCCTCCGGAAGAAGATCAACGACATCGTCGCCTCCATCGCGCGCGAGGACGTCGACACGGAGGCACTGCTCGGCAGCGGCTACCGCAAGGCGGGCAAGGACGGGAAGGGCGCCAAGGCCCCCGTGCCGTCGCTCGGCGGCAAGGCGGAGGCCGCGGGCAAGGAGGCGCCGAAGAGGAAACGCGGCAAGGCGGCACAGACCGTGCCCACCGACCGTCCCGCGGCCGAACTCGCCGAGCAGATCGAGGAGCTCACCGAGCGGATGCGGGCCGCCGCGGCGGAGCTGCAGTTCGAGATCGCGGCACGGCTGCGTGACGAGGTGTCCGAGATGAAGAAGGAGCTGCGGCAGATGAAGGAGGCGGGCCTGGCCTGATCCGTGGCGGTGGGCGGGAGAAGGTGGTGGTGTGTTGTGGTGTGTTGCAGGACCGCCACAAACCCCGCCGAGCGCCCTTGGCCGCGCGGGTGGCGCCTAGGGTGGGGAGCAACCGCGCGAAAGCCGCGGAAGCAGGGGACGGTGCGAGAGGGGACTGTGCGTGGCGGCCGATTTTTCCAAGGGACCCGGAGTCAACCTGTCCAAGGGGCAGGGCATCAGCCTGGAGAAGGGGGACGGCGGCACTCTGACCGCCGTGCGCATGGGGCTGGGCTGGCAGGCGGCGCCCCGGCGCGGCCTGTTCGGCATGCGCACGCGTGAGATCGACCTCGACGCGTCGGCGGTGCTCTTCGCCGAGAAACAGCCTGTGGACGTCGTCTTCTTCCGCCATCTCGTCAGCGACGACGGCTCAGTGCAGCACACGGGGGACAACCTGGTGGGAGGCGCGGGCCAGGGCGCCGACGACGAGGCGATCCGCGTCAATCTGCAGCGTGTACCGGCCCACATCGACCAGATCGTCTTCACCGTCAACTCGTTCACCGGCCAGACGTTCCAGGAGGTGCAGAACGCGTTCTGCCGCCTCGTCGACGAGTCGACGGAGCAGGAGCTCGCCCGCTACACGCTCGGCGGGGGCGGCCGCTACACGGCCCAGATCATGGCCAAGGTGCACCGCGCGGGCACGGGCTGGAAGATGACGGCCCTCGGTACACCGGCGGACGGTCGCACGTTCCAGGACCTGATGCCGGCGATTCTGCCCTGCCTGTAGGCATCCCTGTCTGGGCATCTCTGTCTGCAGGCATCTCTGTCTGTGGGCGTCACCGGGCAGGGGCGGGTGACCGCCCCTGCCCGGTGATCTGAAGGCGGCTCCCACCTGCGCGTTTGGAATTTTCTTTACCCATCCCTTTACCTTTCCTTGGTGCTTCCCGTACGCTTCTTGCAGCGGAGGGGAGTACTCCCGAACGCGACGTCCCCGTCAGTACGGACGCACCGGCCCGTCGGCCGCCGGTCCCGGGGCGTCGGCCCGACGTGCGCGCAGGCGTCCGGGTGGAAGAGACCTCCGGCAGCGACGACGCTGATCAGTAGCCGTACGACGCCGGAGGCGCAGTGGACGTATCGATGACCTTGTGGGTGCTGACCGTTCTAGGTCTGTGCGCCTTGATCACCATCGACTTCTTCATCGGGCGCAAACCACATGAAGTGTCGATCAAGGAAGCTGGGATCTGGACCGTCGTCTGGATCGTGCTGGCGGCTCTGTTCGGCATCGGCGTCATGGTCTGGGGCGGCGGACAGGCCGGCGGCGAGTTCTTCGCGGGCTTCATCACGGAGAAGTCGCTCAGCGTCGACAACCTCTTCGTCTTCATCCTGATCATGGCGAAGTTCTCGGTGCCGACACACCTCCAGCAGCGTGTGCTGCTCTTCGGCGTGCTCATAGCCCTCGTACTGCGGGCGGTCTTCATCGCCGCGGGCGCCGCGATCATCTCCAGCTTCGCTTGGGTCTTCTACCTCTTCGGTGCGTTCCTCCTCTACACCGCCTGGAAGCTCATCCAGGAGGCGATGTCGGACGACGAGGAAGAGAAGTTCGAGGAGAACCGCATCCTGAAGTCCATCGAGAAGAGGTTCGGCGTCGCGGACCGTTACCACGGCACCAGACTCTTCATCGCGGAGCACGGCAAGAAGGTCATGACGCCGCTCCTGGTCGTCATGCTCGCCATCGGCATGACCGACGTGCTGTTCGCGATGGACTCGATCCCCGCGATCTTCGGTCTGACCCAGGACCCGTACATCGTCTTCACAGCCAACGCGTTCGCGCTCATGGGGCTGCGCCAGCTGTACTTCCTCATCGGCGGACTGCTCAAGAGGCTGGTCCACCTCAGCTACGGCCTGTCGGTGATCCTCGGTTTCATCGGCGTGAAGCTCGTCCTGCACGCGCTGCACGAGTCCGGCGTCCGCGTGCCAGAGATCTCCATCCCGGTCTCGCTGGCCGTCATCTGCGGCGTCCTGGCCGTCACGACGATCACCAGCCTCGCCGCCTCCAGGGCGCGGACGGAGCGGGAGAACCCCGAAGCCGCCGAGGGCGAGAAGCACAAGGACGGGGTCGGTGCCTGAGCCGGACGACCGGGCGCGGCGCCGAAGTCGCGCCCCCGGTCCACCACGGGCACCATCGAGGGCATGACCATGATCACCGGAGTACGGGCCCTGGCCACGCGGTGGACCGTCGCGGTTCCCGTGCTGGCGGTGGTGCTCCTGGCGGGCACATGGGGGCGCGACCTGCCGGGAGCCGTGGTCGCCCTCGTCTCTGTCGTCCTCGCGGGTTCCGTGCTGGCCGCCGTGCACCATGCGGAGGTCGTCGCCCACCGAGTGGGGGAGCCCTTCGGGTCACTCGTCCTGGCCGTCGCCGTCACCGTGATCGAGGTGGCGCTCATCGTCACATTGATGGCCGACGGTGGCGACAAGAGCGCCACTCTCGCCCGGGACACCGTGTTCGCCGCCGTCATGATCACATGCAACGGCATCGTCGGCCTCAGCCTGCTCACCGCCGCGCTCCGCCATCGCGTGGCCGTCTTCCAGTCGGAGGGGACCGGCGGCGCGCTCGCCACCGTCGCCACGCTCGCGACACTCTGCCTGGTCCTGCCCACTTTCACGACCAGCAAGCCCGGACCGGAGTTCTCCACCTCCCAGCTGGTCTTCGCGGCCGTCGCCGCGGTCGTCCTGTACGGGCTCTTCGTCGCGACGCAGACCGTGCGTCACCGCGACTACTTCCTGCCGGTCACCAAGCACGGCGAGGTGATCGACGCCGACGACCACGTCGGCGTGCCGACGACTCGCGCCGCGCTGACCAGCCTCGTCCTGTTGGCTCTCGCGCTGGTCGCCGTCGTCGGCCTCGCCAAGGGGGTATCCCCGGCCATCGAGTCCGGCGTGGAGGCGGCGGGACTGCCGCACGCCGTCGTCGGCGTGATCATCGCCCTGCTCGTCCTGCTGCCGGAGACCATCGCGGCACTGCGAGCGGCCCGCAGGGACCGGGTCCAGACCAGCCTCAACCTCGCGCTGGGCTCGGCGATGGCCAGCATCGGCCTGACCGTCCCGGCCGTCGCCATCGCGTCGTTCTGGCTGTCGGGCCCCTTGCTCCTGGGGCTCGGCGCGACCCACATGGTGCTGCTCACCCTCACGATGGTGGTGGGCACCCTGACCGTCGTACCGGGGCGCGCGACACCGCTTCAGGGCGGCGTCCACCTCGTGATCCTCGCCGCCTACGTGGAGCTGGCGGTCACGCCCTGACGGGGTGCGTGCGGGGCCGGTGGCCGAGGGCGTCGTGATAGACCCTCAGGGAGCAACAACCGACAGACATACGGAGCCCGTCGTGCCGCGCAACCTCGCCACCGCCCCGATCATGGTCCTCAACGGACCCAACCTGAACCTCCTCGGCAAGCGCCAGCCGGAGATCTACGGCCGGGACACCCTCACCGACGTCGAGGCGCTCTGTGTCAAGGCGGCCGCCGCCCACGGCGCCACCGTCGACTTCCGGCAGTCCAATCATGAGGGCGAGCTGGTGGAGTGGATCCACGAGGCACGCGAGCAAGCCGTCGGCATCGTCATCAACCCCGCCGCCTACTCACACACCTCCGTGGCGATCCTGGACGCGCTCAACACCTGTGACGGCCTTCCCGTGGTGGAGGTCCACATCTCCAACATCCACCAGCGTGAGGAGTTCCGGCACCACTCCTACGTCTCCCTGCGAGCCGACGGCGTGATCGCCGGCTGCGGCGTCCAGGGTTACGTGTTCGGGGTGGAGCGGGTCGTGGAGCTGTCGGCGCCGGGCGAGGCGCACGCCTGACCTGGTGCGCTGCTCGCGAGATCACCAGCCGCGCTCGCGCCACTCCCCGAGGTGCGGCCGCTCGGCCCCCACAGTCGTGTCGTTCCCGTGGCCGGGGTAGACCCACCGCTCGTCCGGCAGTGGCGCGAAGATCTTCGACTCCACGTCGTCGATGAGGCTCGCGAAGGTCTTCGGGTCCTTCCACGTGTTGTGCCGGACTGGGCGTCCCACCGCCTGGAGTTGAAGCGGTTGGGGTTGTAGTCCTCCTTGGTGGGGTCGGTGGCGTTCGGCTTGTCGATTCCGGTGCATTCGGACTTGCCGTCGGAGCCGTAGGCGGTGTAGCCGTAGGCGGCCTTGGTGTCGGCGTTGCTGTCGGTGAGGGTCTCGACATCGGTGTGGCTGTTGTCGCCGTAGTAGCCGTCCGGGGTCGTACCGTCAGTGTTGTGGGTGACCTGGGACAGGCGCTCGCTCCATGGGCTGTACTGGTACGACTTGGTCAGCGTGCCGGCGACCTTCTCCTCCACGACCCGGCTCGACGGGCCGAGGTCGTCGAAGTTCGTCGTCTTGTTGTTCGCCGTCGACCAGTTCATCGTGCGGTTGGACGGACGACCCGCCGAGTGCGGTTGGACGGACGACCCGCCGACGTCAGCGTCCGGGCCGTCCGCCTGTTGTCGCAACGGACACGTGGCGACCGGCCTCAGCCTCGGACCTGGACCGTGCGACCGATCGGGTCGCCGGGCTCCACCCGGTGATCGCAGGTCAGCTGGCGGCCGGTCCGGGCCGACATCGCGGCCCTGTCCTTGGGGGTGAGCGGCCCTCAGGCGGCGGACAGCGCCGGACGTGCGTGTCCCGAATGGCCTCCGTGGGGGACTGGCAGGCGGTCCTCGACGACGTCGCGGAGCAGGGCTGGAAGTGCCAGTACTCCGGGCGCTGATCGAGTCGGTCCCCTTGCAGACCTGTAGGTCAGGTGAGAGAAGTGCCTATGTAGCGGAGGGCGCAGTGCCGGGCGTCTGATTAAAGCTGTCGAGGTGATTGCCGCCCGTCCAGATTCAATGCCGCAGACGCCACCACGGAGAGCCACGTCAGCTCTTGGAGGAGACTGGCGCGAATCTCGCCGGCCTCTTGCAGCGCCCGCTGCCTGCCGTCGTGGTCCAAGGAATCGTCATAGATCGCCGACACGGCGCTCGCAAGTCTGTACGGGATGTGGCGCAGCTCTGCGGCCTGGCCGGCGACTGCCTGCGGCCTGTCGATCACCACCGTGTTACGGGCTGTGTCGATCCAGTCGGCGGCTTCGGCCGTCTCCGCGAGGTGCCGGACGGGTCGGCCGGTCAATCGAGCGCCGTCAATTCCGTCGTCTCGGGTCGCCTGGGCCAGTGCCGACATCGCCTTCATGAAGGCGATGTACCTCGCTCGCCGGTTCTCCAGGCGCCGGCCCACGTGATCGACGTACAGCTGCGTGCGGGCCTGTTCCTTCGACTGATCAAGCTCCTGGCGCTTGCTGCGCGCCGCTGTTCGCGCCTGCCAGGTCGTACCTGGTCAGTGCCAGGGAGGCGCCGAGGCCCGTGCCAACGACGCCTACCAGGGCGGTGATGATCCGAGTTCTCACTGTCCGCGACTACCAGCCCCGAGCCCACCACTCCTGAATGTGCGGGCGCTCCGCCCCGAGAGTGCTGTCGTTGCCGTGCCCGGGGTAGATCCAGGCCTCATCTGGCAAGTTGAACACCTTCTCTTCAAGCCCGCTCATCAGGCTCTGGAAGTCTTCGGGGCGCGTTGTCCGCCCAGGACCTCCAGGGAAGAGGCAGTCGCCGGTGAAGACGTGCGGGTGGCCGTGCGGGTCGTCGTAGACGAGCGCGATGGAGCCGGGCGTGTGGCCGACCAGGTGGCGGGCCGTGAGCGAGATCCGGCCGAATGCGACCGTGTCCCCGTCGTCGAGGGGGACGTCCGTGGTCACCGGGATGCCGTCGACGTCCTCGCGACCCGCGTACGTACGCGCGCGTGTCGCCTCGACGACCGGGGCGAGGGCCTGCCAGTGGTCGCCGTGCCGGTGGGTGGTGACGACGGCGTCGAC
>NZ_JAPHNL010000103.1 GCF_026274175.1 Streptomyces beihaiensis | reverse complement strand
ACTCACCGAGACCCTTCAGTCTCCGGCTTTCCTCCGGGCGCTTCCCTTCGGTCTTGCGTCTCCGACTCTATCAGATCTTTCCGATCCGATTTCCTCGGGGTTTTGCTCGGTCTTGCTCTTCGCTTTCCGGCCTTTCGGCCTTCCGGCGGTGTTGACTCTATCAGATCCTTTCGGGCCTGATTCCCTGTCAACCGGGTTTGTCTGCACGGCTGTTGGGCCGTTCCGACGAGGTGAGACTTTAGCGGATTCCTTGGCCCCGAGCTAATCGGGCCCGCTCTTTCGAACGTGGATTCCCCATTTCGCAAAAGCGCACGCAGACAGCACGACGACAGGACGTCGATCGCTTGAGTGGGCCTTGCGGAATGGTTGTCCGGGGACCGACCGAGGTCGGCTCTCACGGCGGACAACTCGGAGAACAGTACGGATCGCTCTGAGGCGTGTCAACCTCGCACCTCAGAGCGACGGTGGCGAGGTCAGCCGTTCGTGCCGGACGCCAGCTCGCGGCTGCGGTCTCGGGCCGCTTCGAGCGCGGCGATGAGGGCCGCGCGCACGCCGTGGCTCTCGAGTTCGCGGATCGCGTTGATCGTCGTGCCCGCCGGAGAGGTCACGTTCTCGCGCAGCCGGACCGGGTGCTCGCCGCTGTCCCGCAGCATCGTGGCCGCGCCGATGGCCGACTGGACGATCAGGTCGTGGGCCTTGTCGCGGGGCAGGCCCAGGAGGATGCCCGCGTCGGTCATCGCCTCGACCAGGTAGAAGAAGTACGCCGGGCCCGAGCCGGAGAGCGCCGTGCAGGCGTCCTGCTGGGACTCCGGGACCCGCAGCGTCTTGCCGACCGAGCCGAAGATCTCCTCGGCGTGGGCCACGTGCTCCGCCGTGGCGTGGGTGCCCGCCGAGATGACGGACATGGCCTCGTCGACCAGGGCGGGGGTGTTCGTCATGACACGGACGACCGGGGTGCCGTCGGGCAGGCGCTCCTCGAAGTACGTCGTGGGGATGCCGGCCGCACCGCTGATGATCAGGCGGTCCGCGGGCACGTGCGGGGCGAGTTCGGCCAGGAGTGTGCCCATGTCCTGGGGCTTGACCGTGAGGATCAGGGTGTCGGCCTGCTTGGCCGCCTCCTGGTTGGTGACCGGTGTGACGCCGTACCTGGTCCGCAGTTCCTCCGCGCGTTCCGCGCGGCGGGTCGTGACGAGGAGGTCGGCGGGCGGCCAGCCGCCGCGGATCATGCCACTGAGCAGGGCTTCGCCGATCTTGCCCGCGCCGAGTACGGCGACCGTGCCTCCCGCGCGCGTGCTCGCGCCCGGCTCGCGCGACGCGCTCGGTTCGTTCGGCTGGTTCGTGGGCGTGCTCATGGGCCTGGCCTTCCCTGTGCTTCGTCGTCCGGTTGCATCCTCGCACCGGGCGGGCGACGGGCACCGGTGCCGTCCGTCAGGCGGGACGGTCTCGGGTGCGCGCGTGCGGTGTCGTACGGGCTCGTACGCCCTCAGGCGGTGCGGCGGCGCAGTGTCGCCGCACCGAGGGCCAGGACCAGCACGGCACAACCGGCGACGATCAGGACGTCCCGTACGTACGTGGCGGTGAGGTCGGTGTGCCGCAGGACCTGGTTCATGCCGTCCACGGCGTACGACATGGGGAGCACGTCCGAGATGGCCCTCAGGACGGGCTGCATGGTGTCCCGCGCGGTGAACAGGCCGCACAGGAGGAGCTGCGGGAAGATCACCGCGGGCATGAACTGGACGGCCTGGAACTCGGAGGCGGCGAACGCCGAGACGAACAGGCCCAGCGCCGTGCCGAGCAGGGCGTCGAGCAGGGCCACCAGGAGGAGCAGCCAGGCGGAGCCGATGACGTTCAGGTCCAGGCCCCACAGCGCGAGGCCGGTGGCGAGCAGCGACTGGAGGACGGCCACGGCGCCGAAGGCCAGGGCGTAGCCGCCGATGAGGTCGCCCTTGGCGAGGGGCATGGCCAGGAGGCGTTCCAGGGTCCCGGTGGTGCGCTCGCGCAGGGTGGCGATGGAGGTCACCAGGAACATGGTGATGAGCGGGAAGATGCCGAGCAGTGAGGCGCCGATGGAGTTGAAGGTGGCCGGGTTGGCGTCGAAGACGTAGCGGAGCAGGACGAGCATCACGCAGGGCACGAGCAGCATCAGGGCGATGGTGCGCGGGTCGTGGAGGAGCTGGCGCAGTACGCGGCCTGCCGTGGCGGTGGTGCGGCTGAGGTTCATGGCGGCTTCCCGGGGGTCGGGGCGAGTGGGCCGGGGTCAGTTGGTCCGGGTGGCGTTCGCGGTGTCGACCAGGTGGAGGAAGGCGGCCTCCACGGTGTCCGTGCCGGTACGCGCGCGGAGTGCGTCGGGGCTGTCGTCGGCGAGGAGCCGGCCCTCCCGCATGAGGAGGAGGCGGTGGCAGCGCTCGGCCTCGTCCATCACGTGGGAGGAGATGAGGAGGGTGGTGCCGTGGCCGGCCAGGCTGTGGAAGAGGTCCCACAGGTCGCGGCGGAGCACGGGGTCGAGCCCGACGGTCGGCTCGTCGAGCACCAGGAGTTCGGGGGCGCCGAGGAGCGCCACGGCGAGCGACACGCGGCTCAGCTGGCCGCCGGAGAGGTTTCCGGCGAGGGCGTCGGCGTGTGAGGTGAGGTCGACCTCGGTGAGGACGCGTTCGACGTCCGCGCGGCGGCGGTCGGCGGCGGCGCGCCCCGGTAGGAGTACGGCCGCGAAGTAGTCGAGGTTCTGGCGGACCGTCAGGTCGAGGTAGACGGACGGGTCCTGGGTGACGTAGCCGACGCGGGCACGCAGGGTCGGGTGGCCCGCCGGTCGGTCGAGGACCGTGAGGGTGCCGGTGACCTTGGCCTGGGTGCCGACGACGGAGCGCATCAGGGTGGACTTGCCGCAGCCGGAGGGTCCCAGCAGGCCGGTGATCTGCCCGCGCGGCACGCTGAAGTCCAGGTCGCGCAGGACGGTACGGGGGCCGCGGACGACGGTGAGACCTGCGGCGTGGACGGCGGGAGTGGCGGGGGCTCGGACGGTGCCGGGCGCCTCGGCAGCTTTATTCATCACATGATGAATAGTCCTCCCGCGCCATCGGGACGTCAAGCCACCCGACCGGGGCGGGACACTGCGTTTACTGGCATGCCCACGTCAATCAGGCGGCTGCGCGTCACCTATGCGCAGCGGCCGTCTCTGTGTACAGCGGCCGACTCCTGGGCCTTCAGTCCTGCGTCAGCCCTTCGCCAGTCCCTCGTCAGCCCGTCATCAGCCCTTGGGGCGCTTCTTCCCCTGCTGCTTCTTCTTCGCCGGGTTCCCCGCCCGGCGCGCGCTCCGGCGCTCGTACTGTTCGCGCGCCTCCTCGTACTCCTGCCGGTACAGGCCCTCGCCGGGGGCCTCGGTCAGGCAGCGCAGGGCGTGCGCGAGCAGGACGCCGATGAAACCGATCGCCATGAAGCCGCGCAAAGACGCCTGCTGCTCGGGGTCGGGGCGCTTGGAGAAGCCTCCCCACGCGCGGGTGAAGGCGAGCGCGCTGCAGATCGCGAACATGCCGACGACCAGGATGTTGACGAACGACCCCACGTTCGCGACGGCGAGCCCCTGGTAGGCGAAGCGCAGCACGAAGCAGCCCGCGGCGGCCGCGACGAGCGCGCCCACGCAGACCGCGGCGCGGCGCAGCGCGTAGGTGCCGCTGTGGTCGACCCAGGTCGTCCCGAAGAAACGGATCTCCTCGGGGCGGGGGCCGGGGGTCGCGGAGTTGCCCGAGGGGGTGCCGGTGCCGGTTTCGTCGCTCACAGGTCGATTATCGCCAAGAGGCGGCCCGCGGGAGTCGCGGGCCGCCTCTGTGGGTGGTCCTCGGACGGTGTACGGGTACCGGTCAGCCGAGCTTCGAGACGTCGCGGACCGCGCCCTTGTCGGCGCTGGTCGCCATCGCCGCGTACGCCCGCAGCGCCGCCGAGACCTTCCGCTCGCGCGCCTTGGGGGCGTACGTGCCGCCCAGGGCGGCGCGGCGGGCCGCCAGCTCCTCGTCGGGGACGAGGAGCTCGATGGCGCGGTTTGGGATGTCGATGCGGATGCGGTCGCCGTCCTCGACGAGCGCGATGATGCCGCCGGAGGCCGCCTCGGGCGAGGCGTGGCCGATGGACAGACCCGACGTGCCGCCGGAGAAGCGGCCGTCGGTGACGAGGGCGCACGCCTTGCCCAGACCGCGGCCCTTCAGGTACGAGGTCGGGTAGAGCATCTCCTGCATGCCGGGGCCGCCCTTGGGGCCCTCGTAGCGGATGACGACGACGTCGCCCTCCTTGACCTGCTGGGTGAGGATCTTCTGGACGGCCTCTTCCTGCGACTCGCAGACGACGGCGGGGCCCTCGAACGTCCAGATGGACTCGTCGACCCCGGCCGTCTTCACGACGCAGCCGTCCTCGGCCAGGTTGCCCTTGAGGACGGCGAGGCCGCCGTCCTTCGAGTACGCGTGCGTGACGTCGCGGATGCAGCCGTTCGCGGCATCGGTGTCCAGGGTGTCCCAGCGCTCGGACTGGGAGAATGCCTCGGCGGAGCGCTTGCAGCCGGGCGCCGCGTGCCACAGCTCCAGGGCCTCGCCGGTGGCCGAGACTCCCCCGTTCTCGAATTCGCCCGAACGGGAGGCACCCCCGCGGATGTCCCAGGTGTCCAGCCACTCCTTGACGGAGGCGGAGTGGACGGTGTGCACGTCCTCGTTGAGCAGGCCGCCGCGGTAGAGCTCGCCCAGGATGGCGGGGATGCCGCCCGCGCGGTGCACGTCCTCCATGTAGTACGTGGTGGTCGGGGCGACGTTGGGCGCGACCTTGGCCAGGCAGGGGACGCGGCGCGAGACGGCGTCGATGTCGGACAGGTCGTAGTCGACCTCGGCCTCACGGGCGGCGGCCAGCAGGTGCAGGATCGTGTTGGTGGAGCCGCCCATGGCGATGTCGAGCGCCATAGCGTTCTCGAACGCCGCCTGGGTGGCGATGTTGCGCGGCAGGACGGTGGCGTCGTCCTCGTCGTAGTAGCGCCGCGCGAGCTCGACGACCGTGGTGCCCGCCTTCTCGTACAGCGCCTTGCGGGCCGTGTGCGTGGCCAGGACCGAGCCGTTGCCGGGCAGGCTCAGGCCGATGGCCTCGGTGAGGCAGTTCATCGAGTTGGCGGTGAACATGCCGGAGCAGGAGCCGCAGGTCGGACAGGCGTTCTCCTCGATGCGGAGGATGTCCTCGTCCGAGACGCTGTCGTTCACGGCGTCGCTGATGGCGTTGACCAGGTCCAGCTTGCGAACCGTGCCGTCGACGAGGGTGGCCTTTCCGGCCTCCATGGGGCCGCCGGAGACGAAGATCGTCGGGATGTCGAGGCGGAGCGCCGCCATCAGCATGCCCGGGGTGATCTTGTCGCAGTTGGAGATGCAGACCAGGGCGTCGGCGCAGTGCGCCTCGACCATGTACTCCACCGAGTCCGCGATCAGGTCGCGGGACGGGAGCGAGTACAGCATGCCGCCGTGGCCCATCGCGATGCCGTCGTCGACGGCGATGGTGTTGAACTCGCGCGGGATGCCGCCCGCCTCGCGCACCGCGTCGCTGACGATGCGGCCGACCGGCGCCAGGTGGGTGTGGCCCGGCACGAACTCCGTGAACGAGTTGGCGACCGCGATGATGGGCTTCCTGCCGATGTCCGCGCCCGGTACACCGGAGGCGCGCATAAGGGCGCGTGCGCCCGCCATGTTGCGGCCGTGGGTGACTGTGCGGGACCTCAGCTCGGGCATCGTCGCTCGCTCCTCGAGTACGGGAAAGACTCCCTCCGAGCCTACGCCGACGGACCAGGATCTGGACATGCCGTCCGTATGTCGGGATGCTCGTCTCGGGGCGCGTTCGGGCTAGCGTCGCGCGCCACCGTCACGCCCCGCCAGGCCCCCGTCAGGCCCCCGTCAGGCCCCCGTCAGGCCCCCGTCAGGTGCCCCTGCACCACGGGCGCCACGCGCGCGATGACGCTCTCCGCGTCCGCGGACGCCAGCGGCTCCACCTTGACGACGTACCGCAGCATGGCGATCCCGACCAGCTGCGCGGCGGCGAGCGAGACGCGCAGCTCGGCCTCCTCCTCCGGGACGTCGAGGCGGCGCCCCATCCGCGACAGCAGCTGCGCGGTGATCAGCCGCCGGAAGACCTTCGCCGCCGTCTCGTTGTTGACGGCGGAGCGCACGATGGCGAGCAGCGGGGCGCGGGTGGCCGGGTTTTCCCAGACACCGAAGATGAACCTGGTCAGCCGTTCGCCGGCCAGATCGACGGGCCCCTCCTCGACGGCCCGGGGGGCCGCGAGGGCCGGGGCGAAGGCGACCTCGATCGCGGCGGCGAACACCTGCTCCTTCGTGCCGAAGTAGTGGTGGACCAGGGCCGAGTCGACTCCGGCCGCCTTGGCGATGCCGCGTACGGACGCCTTGTCGTAGCCGCGCTCGGCGAACTCCTCCCGCGCGGCGTCGAGGATGCGCTGGCGCGTGCCGGGGCCGCTCTCCGCCGCCGTACGGGAGGGCCGGCCGCGGCGGCGTACGGGTTCGCCGGCCGGTTCGCTCATGAGCGCGGCACCCGCACCGCCGAGGCGAGGTGCAGCCGGGTGAAGGCGAGTGCCTCCGCCAGGTCGGCCTCACGTTCGGCGCTGGACATCGCGCGCCGCGTGTTGACCTCGATGACCACGTGGCCGTCGAAGCCGTTGGTGGCGAGCCGGTCGAGGACTTCGGCGCAAGGTTGCGTGCCGCGGCCGGGGACCAGGTGCTCGTCCTTGTTGGAGCCGTTGCCGTCGGCCAGGTGGACGTGGCCGAGCCGGTCGCCCATGCGGTCGATCATCGCCAGGGCGTCGGTCCGCGCGGTCGCCGTGTGGCTGAGATCGACCGTGAAGTGCCGGTAGTCGTCCTTGGTGACGTCCCAGTCGGGGGCGTAGGCGAGCATCTCGCGGTCGCGGTAGCGCCACGGGTACATGTTCTCGACGGCGAACCGCACGTTGGTCTCGTCGGCCATCCGCCAGACGCCGTCGACGAAGTCGCGCGCGTACTGGCGCTGCCAGCGGAACGGCGGGTGGACCACGACGGTCGACGCGCCGAGCTTCTCCGCGGCCGTCCTGGCGCGCTGAAGCTTCACCCACGGGTCCGTGGACCACACGCGCTGCGTGATCAGCAGGCAGGGCGCGTGCACGGCCAGGATCGGCATCCGGTGGTAGTCGCTGAGGCGCCGCAGGGCCTCGATGTCCTGGCTGACCGGGTCGGTCCACACCATGATCTCGACGCCGTCGTAGCCGAGGCGTGCGGCGATCTCGAAGGCCGTCGCCGTCGACTCCGGGTACACGGAGGCCGTCGACAGGGCGACCTTCGCGTCCGGGATGCGCACCGCTGGTTCTGCCACGGACACAGCGTACGGGGCCGTGGGAGGGGGCGTGGGCCGGGTCCCCGGGGCCGTGCGACCGGGTGGCCGAAAGCCTCCGGGGCGCCGGGCCCGGTGGGCGGCACGCGCGCGTGGCGGCGGGTCGGGGGCCCGCGCGCGGGACGGCGTCTCGCCGCTGTCCGCTCCACGGGCGCGTGTCCGCTCCCACGGGCGCGTCACGTCGTCCTACGCCGTCGGCATGTGGTCCAGTCGGCGCAGAATGACTCCCTCGCGCAGGGCCCAGGGGCAGACCTCCAGCGTCTCGACGCCGAACAGGTCCATCGCGCCCTCCGCCACCAGCGCCCCGGCCAGCAGTTGTCCGGCCCGCCCTTCGGAGACACCGGGCAGCTCGGCCCGCTCGGCCTCCGTCATGGCGGCGAGCCGCGGCACCCAGTCCTCCAGGGACTTCCGCTTGAGCTCGCGCTGTACGTAGAGGCCCTCGGCGGACCTGGCCGCGCCCGCCAGGCGGGCCAGCTGCTTGAACGTCTTCGACGTGGCGACGACGTGGTCCGGCGCCCCGAGCCTGCTGAACTCGCCGACCGTGCGGGCGATCTGCGCCCGTACGTGGCGGCGCAGCGCCTTCACGTCCGCCGGGTCGGGCGGATCGCCGGGCAGCCAGCCGGAGGTGAGGCGGCCCGCGCCGAGCGGCAGCGAGACGGCGGCGTCCGGCTCCTCGTCGAGCCCGTAGGCGATCTCCAGGGAGCCGCCGCCGATGTCGAGCACCAGGAGCCGTCCCGCGGACCAGCCGAACCAGCGGCGGGCCGCGAGGAAGGTCAGCCTGGCCTCCTCCTCGCCGCTGAGCACGCGCAGGGCGACCCCGGTCTCGCTCTGGACGCGGTCGAGCACCTCGTCGGCGTTGGTGGCCTCGCGCACGGCCGACGTGGCGAACGGCAGCAGGTCCTCGACGCCCTTGTCCTCGGCGGCCTCCAGGGCGCCCCTGACCGTGCCGACGAGCTGCTCCACGCCGTCGGGGCCGATCGCCCCGCGGTCGTCGAGCAGCTGGGCGAGCCGCAGCTCCGCCTTGTGCGAGTGCGCGGGCAGCGGACGGGCGCCCGGGTGCGCGTCCACCACGAGCAGATGCACCGTATTCGAACCCACGTCGAGGACACCGAGTCTCATGCGAGGAACGCTACTGCCCCTGGTGGGCCGCTCGTCAGCCGACGTCCGACATCCGACGACGGGCGGCGGGGGCCGGACAACGTCCGGCGGCGGGCGGCGGCGTCGCGGCTCCGTCCCCGCGCGCGCTTACTCTGGAACCGTGCCAAAGACGAAAAAGGCCAAGGGCGACAAGGCCGACAAGGGCCACAAAGGCGACAAGAAGAAGACGAAGCCGGCCGAGCGGAAGCGGGAGCCGGACGAGAAGGGGATCGACTTCACGCGCGCGTGGGTCGAGTTTCCGGACCCGGCCGACGACGAACAGGTCTTCCGCTGCGACCTGACCTGGCTGACCTCCCGCTGGACCTGCATCTTCGGCAGCGGCTGTCAGGGCATCCAGGCGGGCCGCGCGGACGACGGCTGCTGCACCCTGGGGGCGCACTTCTCCGACGAGGACGACGAGAAGCGCGTGGCCGAGCACGTGGCGCGGCTCACGCCGGACATCTGGCAGCACCACGAGGTGGGCACGCAGACCGGCTGGGTGTCCACGGACGAGGACGGCGAGCGGCAGACGCGCCCGTACGAGGGCTCGTGCATCTTCCAGAACCGCCCCGGTTTCGCGGGCGGCGCGGGCTGCTCGCTGCACATCCTGGCGCTCAAGGAGGGCCGCGAGCCGCTGGAGACGAAGCCGGACGTGTGCTGGCAGCTGCCGGTGCGGCGGACGTACGAGTGGATCGACCGGCCCGACGACACGCGTGTCCTACAGGTGTCGATCGGCGAGTACGACCGCCGCGGCTGGGGCCCTGGCGGCCATGACCTGCACTGGTGGTGCACGTCGGCCACGTCGGCGCACGGCGCGGGCGAGCCGGTCTACGTCTCGTACCGGCCCGAGCTGATCGAGCTGATGGGCAAGGCGGGCTACGACAAGCTGGTCGAGCTGTGCGAGCAGCGGCTCGCGGCAGCCCCGAAGGGGCTTCCGCTGGTGGCACCGCACCCGGCGGATCCGAAGGAAACCACGCGGCGTTAGGGGTCCGCGGCTCAGGACGCCGGTGTCGACGATCCCGAGCCGCTCGGGCCCGGCGACGTGGACGGGGAGCCGCTGGAGCTGGGCGTCGGTGTGGGGTCCGGCGAGGGGGAGCCCGAGCCGCTCGGGGGCGGTGTCGGGTCCTGGGACGCGGACGGGCCGCCGCTCGGCGTCGGGTCCGGGCTGCCCGGGTCCGACGGGGACGGGTCGGGGCGCGACGTGGGTGCGGGCGGGCCCGGGTTGCCGGCCGGTGAACCTCCGTACCCCTCCAGGGTGATGACGGCGCCGGACGGGTCGATGGCCACGCGCGCGCTCCAGTGTCCGGCCGGTTCGCGGTCGTGGTCCACGTAGACCCGGACGGTGGACGAGTCGCCCGGCCGTACTGTTCCCGACGTCCGGCTCAGGTGGAGCCAGGGCGCGGCGGTCCGGGCCGACCAGTGCACCGGCGAGTCCCCGGAGGCCGTCAGGGTGATGAGCGTGACGCCGCCGCTGGGCTGTGCCTCCACCGTGAGACGGCCGGGGCCCTTGCCCGCGCGCGTGGGCGGCGAGACGACCTCCACGGACACGTCCGGGGAGCGGCCGCCGACGGTGAAGCGCGGGTCGGGAGTGGTGCTGGCGTTGCCCGCGTTCTCGTAGCGGTCGCCGGGGCGCTTGCCGTCGAGGGCGCCCTGGCCACCCGCCTCACTCGCGGTGACGGAGCGGCCGTCGGTGCCCTCGCCGGTCAGCGGGGCGCCCCGGTAGGCGGCCCACAGGGCGAGCACCGGGGCGGCGACGACCGTGGCGACCACGGTCGTCGTCACGGCACGCGCGCGCAGCCGGTCTCTGCGGGCGACGTGGTCCTTGGGGTCCATCGGGAAGCCGCACCGGTCGAAGCGGGGGCTCGCGGGGCGGGCGACGCGCATCGCGTGGCGCAGCGCCGCGCGGGGCGCCTCGGCGAGCGGCAGCGCG
>NZ_JAPHNL010000102.1 GCF_026274175.1 Streptomyces beihaiensis | reverse complement strand
CCCGGCCAAGCGCAGGGAACCCGCACCACAAACCTCATAGCGTCACAACCGTCTCACTGGACTTGAAATCTTCCGCGCCGCGACGCTGCTCCTGCCGCTCCCGCCGGTGCCCAGCGGAGACTGGGAGGGGTGCTAGTTGGCGCGGGTCTGGATCGAGGACCGCATAGGGCACGCGACGTACGCGCGTGCCGCAGCAGATGCCAAGCGGGCGGGCCGTACGCCACCCGGGCGCTACCGAGTCCGCTGGTACGACCCTGACGGCAAGCCGAAGATGAAGACCTTCGTCCGCAAGGTCGACGCCGAGGCGGAGCGGACGAGGATGGAGTCCCGTCTCAACGACGGCTCCTACCGTGATCCGGCCGCCGCCCGGGTGAAGTTCGCGGAGGTTGCGGAGTCCTGGCTGGCCGCCCAGATCCATCTCAAGCGTTCGACCCGGGGCCGCTATCGCGGCGTTCTCGACGTCCATGTGATCCCCAGGTGGGGCACCACTCCGCTGGACCGTATCCAGTTCGAGGACATCGCCGAGTGGCTCGCGGACCTACTGTCCGGCGAGGCGACCGGCGGCAGGAAGCTCAGCCCCCGGTCGGTCCGCAAGGCGTACGTCGTCCTCAGCCGCGTTCTCGGCTATGCGGTCAAGGCCCGTCGGCTGGCGGTCAACCCGGCTGTCGGCGTGCCGCTGCCGAAGGCTGCGCCGGCTGACCACGTGTACCTGGACGACATGCAGGTCGACGCGCTGGCCAACGCGTCGGGCGCATACCGGGTGTTCATCCTGCTGCTGGCCTACACCGGCCTGCGCTGGGGTGAGGCGTCCGCGCTGAAGGTGGGCCGCGTGGACCTGGCCTCCTGTCGAGCCCACATCGTCGAGGCGTACGCCGAGGACAACGGCAAGCTCTACCTCGACACTCCAAAGAACCATGAGCGTCGGTCCGTACCGATCCCGCGGTTCCTGGCAGAGGAGTTGAAGCCGCACGTCCAGGGGCGGGGAGATGAGGAATTGCTCTTCACCGCCCCTCAGGGCGGACCGCTGAGGGCGCGGAACTTCCGTCAGCGGTTCTTCGCACCGGCGGTCGTGAAGGCCGGGCTGGGCCACCTCAAGGTCACCCCGCACAAGTTGCGGCACACGGCGGCCTCGCTCGCAATCGCCAGCGGCGCGGACGTCAACGTCGTGCAGACGATGCTCGGCCACAAGTCCGCGACCCTGACGCTCGACACGTACGGGCACCTTTTCCCTGACCGCCTCGACGAGGTGTCGAAGAAGATGCACAAGCGCCGCGCCAAGCAACTGGCCAAGGCGAAGGCCAAGCTGGAGAAGGCGGAGAGGAGGGCCCGCAAGGCCGCCGAGGAGGTGGCCGCCCTGGAGGGCGATGCCGCGTGATGTGTGCCTGGATCAGTGCCGGGAAGCCGTAACCGAGGGAGGCCGCCCCGCCGCACCAGCGCGGCGCGGCGGCCCCTTGCGTCTGCCTCGGATCGGGTCAGCCGCGCGGTCGGAGGCTCTGCTGCCGGGCCCGGTCGATCGCAGCAGCGGCCGCATCGCCGGCTAGTCGCTCGATCTCCTCGGGCACCGCCCGCTCGTCGAGCACGAAGAGCCGGTCACCCACGAGACGGGTGGTGGTCTTCCAGCCGAGACGACGACCCGCTTCCCGAGCGGCATGCCGGACGTCCTTGAGGTCGCCCAGCTCGGCAAGATCGTCGCCGCTCAGGATCAGCTGCCCGTAGTAACCCTGGTATTCGGGCTTGAGCGCGGCTCGCATCCTCGATTCAAGCCGGTCGATCAGCTTCTCGTACCGGCGCCGGGCCAGCTCGTCCTTGTCGGGCATCCTGCACAGCTCCCCACCATCCGCGCGCACGGCATGTGTGCCATATGTGTGCTGCAAGCGCAGGAGCCCTCCCGTCCGATGGACGGAAGGGCCTCTGACCAGGTGTTTCTCTGTGCCCCCGGCAGGATTCGAACCTGCGACACCCGCTTTAGGAGCGAGGTTGGGCGACGGCAGGCGTGACCTGCGGATTCGCTACCTTGATTGGGCCCAGTCGTGTGCCCCGCATCGCACCTCGGTTCCCCGTGAGTCCCTGGCTGTTCTGGCACGGGAGTGGCACGGCTGCCTTCTCTCCTGGCTAGCCGGGTCAGTCAGCAGTCAGCGACAGTCGACTTGATCAGGACGCGCGGCTTCCCTTCGGTCTCCCTGTCGACTAGGATCCCGCTTGCACTGAAACCAGGGCGATCCTAGTCGACAGGGACTCGCGCACTTGGGTGAAACCCCAGGTCAGCGGCACAGCCTGATGTCCAACGCGTTGGGCTTGCGTGCTCCGGCTTCTGTGTGCTTCACTTGCAGCAGCATAGCTAACTGGTGAATAGGGGAAACCTGAACACCACATCCTAAGGCCGCCCCAAGGGGCGGCCTTAGCGCTATGTTATGGCGGTGCATATTTGCTACCTGGATGAGTCCGGCGGCTGTGAGCCCGACGATGCTGGCCCAAGTGCAACCCCTGTGATGGTCATCATGGGGCTAATTGTTGAGGCAGCTAAAGTTCCTGCCCTCACGCGCGACTTCCTCGATCTGAAGAGAAGATACTTTCCAGGAAGATTCGCTCAAGGTCCTGCTCTCGATCATGTCCTGACCGAGATAAAAGGCTCGGAAGTTCTTCAGATGACGCGCTCATCCTCTCGCAATAAGAGGCGTCAGGCGGAGCGAATTCGGAAGGACTTGCTGTCGATTGTGGAGTCTCATGAGGGGATGATCGTCGGTCGTGTGTGGGTCAAGGCGGCTGGCACTCCCCTCAAGCCCACGCCGAGCTACTGCTACGCAGTGCAGGACATTGCTCGACACTTCGGCGAGTTTCTGCAGGTCAATTCGTCGGAGGGGCTGATCATTGCGGACGGTCGGGTGCATGCCTCCAATGTGAAGGTTGCGCATTCGATCTTTACACAGAAGTGGCGGACGGGTGGTGATCCTTTCGGCTCGCTCCGTGAGGTTCCGGTTTTTTCGCACAGCGAGAACCATGTCGGAATCCAGTGCGCGGACTTGATTGCTTCTACGCTGGTATTCCCGATGGCTGCCTCGGCGTATGGTCCCGGAATCTCTGGTAATCCGCACAACTCGGGGACCTATCACGGAGTCAGGAAGATGTTTGGTGAGCGAGTCAAGGGGCTTCAGTACCGATATAGAGATGAGACGGGTCGGTGGCGTGGCGGTCTTGTCGTGAGTGACCAGAAAACACAGAGGCCCGGGTCATTTCTTTTCAAGTCGTAGCTTTGTTGGCTGCAGCCCCCACGACCGATGGGCGGCACGCGGTTGGTGGAGCGGCTTTGGGGCGAGTGATCATGGCCCGTTAAGCTGATGGCGAGTCGGGCAGTCTGTGGACCTGCCCGTTAAAGCACGACGTTGGGCCATGATCTTAGAGGCTCGCCCCAAAGTGGCTGCCTAAAGCCGTGGAGCCGACCGCCCCAGCCACAGAGGGTGTTTCCTGACCTTCGCCCGCATGCACGCAGCGCGCCGCCGGGCGCGGCCAGCCGGGGCGAAGACAGGAGGCAGGCCGCGCCGCAGAGGCGGCGCGCGCCCGCGCCGTGCGCGGGCCTTGATGAGGTAGAGAAACCTGTAACGCGCCTACTTGGTGCGGCTCAGGGCGTTCAGGTGCTCAAGGTAGCCCCGGCCTGTGGTCTCGCCCGCGAAGTCACGGTTCACGATCGCGGCAAGTTCACGGCTGACCAACAGCAATGACGGCAACGATTGCCGATCACCCTTCAGGGCCCATTCGCCGTAGTCCACGGCTTGCTCAAGATCCCCTTGCCTTGCTGCGACGACTCCCAGCGTGACGCGCGCTTCGGCCATCCGCATCGGCGACTTTTCCGCGCCGTCGAAGTCCGTCCCGACCCGGATCACCTCGTTCGCCAAGGTCTCTGCCATGGCGTCCTCACCCAACAGGCGATAGCAGTCCATCGCGTAGAAGTCGAACTTGGCCGGGTCCACCACGAAGTGGTGATCAAGGTTCTCGGGGTACGGCATACCCTCCAAGAGCTTCCGTCCGCGATCAAGAGCGACTTCGGTCTTCCGGCGGTCGCCTACCCTCGCCCAGCCCTTCGCTTCGTGGGCCGCCAGTTGGACGGCGACGCCGTGATTCGGGGCGACCTCGGTGCCAGCCTGGGCGGCGGCCAGGATCCCGTGATAGTCCCCAGTCGTGAGCGCGAACCATGCGCGCATCTCGTGGGCCCATCCGGCTACCTCGGTGTTGTCCGCCTCGTTCGCCAGCGAGAGGACCGCTCGGCGTGTGGTCTCGGCGGCGGCCCGGTTGCCCATGTCGTACTCGACACAGCCGACGAGCAAGGCCAGCCAAGAGGAGATCGTGAGTACCTCGCGGTGTTGCGCCAGCGTGAGCCGCTGCGACTGGAGACCCGCTACACGCTTGAGCCACTGTCGACCTTCAAGGGCGAGTTGATCACTCGGCATGTACGGGTATTCCGAGCAGAGCCGATCGGCGGTGATCCTCAGCGCGTCCAAGGTCGCGTTGTCGACGTCAGACGCCTGCATGCGGCTGAGGATTTCCATCGTCTCCATGCCGCTCGCGGCGATGATCTCGGCATTACCGTCACGCCGAACAGGTACGGGGAAGATCGCGTGCGTCACGGTGCCGAAGGTGGCGGCAATGATCGGCTGGTAGAACTCGCTCGGCGTGACCTCGCCGGACTCCCAACGCTTCCACTGACGGATCATGCTCGATCCATCGGGCAGCCTCTTGGGAGAGTGCGCCCGCAGCGCCGCCACAGCTTCCGCCTGCGTCCACTGGCGCGCTTCCCGCTCGGCAGCAATGCGCCGCGCCCATGCCGGTCGTTCGTCGCTCATGGTGCCCTCCCGTCAGGGTGTGTGCTTCGAGTCTGGCACTTCAGCGGCCGATGACACGGCGGGTGACAAGCGGCTGTCACCGGAGCTGTCCCCCTGTGACACCCGCGCTGTCACTGGCTGGGGAGTCACGCTGCGCGCATGGTGGATCACACGTTAGGCGCTGCTCGTGTGATCGGCTCGCTTCTCCAACTCGGCCACTCGGGCGGCAAGTTGTCGGATCTCGGAGTGGATGGCATTGATCTCTTCTCGACTAACCTCGTCGGTAGGCGCATCGTCACCGTTACGGATCGTCGATTCCTGGACGAAGTATCCACGCGTCGGCACGGACTTGATCAGTCCCTCATCCATGAGGATCTGGAGCGCGTTACCCACGGTCACGGGCGTGACGTCGAAGCGGTCAGCCAGGGTGCGCAGTGATGCGAGTTTCCCACCCTCGGGCATGGCAGCGATCTCGGAGCGCAGCGCGTCAGCGATCTGCACCTTCTTGGGCCTGAGGTCGTCGTCGGTAACGGACATGAAGCGAGCGTATCGACTAGGGCGAATTAGTACACCCTATGTCGCCAGACGTCTTGCGCTCTACCTTGCTATATAGCAACCTATGTCATGCGGCTGAACGGGCCGCGTAGCCCGGGGGCGACGCCCTACCGCCAAGCAAGTCGTCGCCCCCTTCGTCCCCGAAGGGAAGTTCCATGATGCCTTCGACGTGCACCGCTTCGCGAACTGGGATCATCGCTCCGGCCCTGCTGGCCACGCTGCCTGAGGTGGCGTTGGTCCTCGCGCTGTACGCCTCGGACTACACCCACGACCGTCGCCCGGACCTGGCCAAGGTCGCGGGGTTCATGGTCGACGGTGCGAACCGGCTCGGTGTGGCGGAGCTGATGGGCCGCACCTGTGACCTGGTCGGCTTCTGGCAGATGTGCCGCGACGACACCACCACCCGTGAGGCGTGGGACGCGCACCGGTCCCGCTTCGACACCTACCGGCTGATCCACTGCACCCTCAACCGGAGCCAGTTCGCGACGGTCCGGCGTCACCTGCTCGCCCTCGACGCTGAGGCGGTGGCGGCATGACGACGACCCTCGACCGTTTGCAGTCCTGCGGGAACGAGCGGCTGCGGGGCGCGATGATCGCCGCGAACGTGACCTGTGAGGCACTGGCCGCGCACGTGGGCATCGACGCCAAGAGCGCGGAACGCTGGCTCGCCCTGGGCCGCACCCCGCACGCCCGCCACGCCCACGCCGCCGCGAAACTGCTGCACGCCGACCCCTACCACCTGTGGCCCGCCATGGCTGAACGCCGCCGCTCGGTGGTCGCCCCTCAGGCTGAGGTCGTCGCCTCCTACACGACCCGCTCCACGGTCCCCATGGAGCTGTGGCGCCAGGTCCTCGACTCCGCCTCGGCCACGCTGGACCTCGCGGTGGCGAACCTGGTCTTCCTCGCCCACGTGGCCGGTGACCTGCCCGCCCTCCTCGCTGAGAAGGCGGACGCCGGGGTCCGGGTAAGGATCGTGATCCCCGAGACGCTGACCGGCCGGGCCGCGCAGATCGCTGACGCGCTCGCCGTGCTGGCCGACCGGCCCGGTATCCAGCTCGCCACCCATTCCGGGCTCGTGGCTGACGTGCTGCGCGCCGATGACGATCTGCTGGTGTCCACTCCGGTGGACGGCATGGTGCCGTCGCTGGCGCCGGTCCTGCACCTGCGGCGTCTGGGTCCGGCCCCGCTGACCGGCTGCTACATGGCCAGCCTCGATCACCTCGTGATGAGCGCAGAGCCGTACATGCCCACCCCTGCGGTGCCGCTGCGGGCGGTGAGCGCGTGACCCGCTTCCCCGTAGCCCCGGAGGCCGTGGCCGGTGCTGCGGCCTCCCTGGGCACCGACCCGCTCACCCTTGCCGACCTGCTCCGCGTGGCCAACGCGCCCGGCTTCGACCGCTGGCAGGAACAAGTCCGCCGCACGGGCGGCTGCTCGAACCCGATCCACCTGCAAGGCTCGACCGTTACGCGCGACGCTGCGACCGGCCAGGTTCTGTACTCCTACAGCACCGAGCAGGAACCGGGCGGACGCCTCCGGGTCGCCTGCGGCAACCGGCGGGCCTCCCAGTGCCCGTCCTGTGCCTGGACGTACGCCGGGGACACCTACCACCTGATCCGTTCCGGCATCACCGGCGGCAAGACCGTGCCCGACACCGTGCGGGACCACCCGAGGGTCTTCGCCACCCTCACCGCCCCGAGCTTCGGGCCGGTCCACAACCGCCCCGCCTCCGGCCACTGCCGCTGCGGCACCGACCACACCGAGGACGACCCGGCCTTGGGCACAGCCCTCGATCCGGAACGGTACGACTACGCGGGTGCGGTGCTGTGGAACAACCACGCCGGGGACCTGTGGCGCCGCTTCACGGTCTACCTGCGTCGGGAGATCGCCACCCGCGCGGGCCTGACCCAAGCCGCCCTGAAGGAGGAGTGCCGGGTCTCCTTCGGGAAGGTGGCCGAGTTCCAGAAGCGCGGCGCGATCCACTTCCATGCCGTGGTCCGCCTCGACGGCCCCGAAGGTCCCGACACCGCCCCGCCCGCCTGGGCGACGACCGTGCTCCTGGACGGGGCGATCCGCGCTGCCGCCGCCCGCGTCTCGGTCCCCCTCGCATCCGCCGGCACCTACCCCGCCCGCTCGCTGGAATGGGGAACGCAGATCGATGTGCAGCCCATCGGCGCGCTCGGACACGAGGAACTGACCGAGCAGGCGGTGGCCTCCTACGTGGCCAAGTACGCCACCAAAGCCGCCGAGACGACCGGCACCGTCGACCGCCGCATCGGGGAACGCTCCGAGCTGGAACGGCTCCCGCACCTGCCCGCGCACACCCGCCGCCTGATCGAAACGTGCCTGGACCTCGACGACGCCTACCCGGACCGGATGCTGGCGCGCTGGGCTCACATGCTCGGCTTCCGTGGCCACTTCTCCACGAAGTCCCGCCGCTACTCGACCACCCTCGGGGCCCTGCGACAGGTGAGGGCCGACTACCGCGCCCGCCAGGAACGCCAGGAACGCGGCTACTCCGAAGACCTCGACGACACCGAGGGCTCCACGCTCGTACTCGCCCACTGGACCTACGCCGGACACGGCCACACGCCGGGTGAGTCCTGGTTGGCCGCGTCGATCGCAAACGACATCCGTCTGAACCGGGAGATCGCGCGCGAAGCACTGGCTGACATGCCCGATGACGAGATGGAGGGGGAGTGGTGATGGCTGATCAACTCTTGGACGTGAAGCAGGTCGCTGCACGTCTCGGTACGGGTGTCCGCTTCGCGCGTCGTCTGATCGAGGAGCGTCGAATCGCCTTCGTCAAGGTCGGTCGACATGTCCGCGTCTCAGAGCGAGTGCTGGACGAGTACATCGCTGCGAACACCGTGCAGCCGGTGACGATTCGGCCTGGCGCGCTTCGGAGGGTGGCCTAATGGCGAACACTCAAGGCAGGCGTCGTCGGTTCGGTTCGGTCCGACAGCTCAACTCCGGGCGCTGGCAGGCCCGTTACCGGGACCCTGTGACGGGGCAGCTTCGAAGTGCAGAGGAGACGTACGCCACCAAGACCGATGCAGAAGTCGCACTGACCCACATCGAGGCGGACATCACCCGTGGCCAGTGGTCCGACCCTGACGCGGGCAAGGTCCACTTCGGCGAGTACGCCACTGCATGGCTCAAGGACCGCAAGCTGGCCGCCCGTTCGCGTGAGCGGCACGAGTCGGTTATCCGACTACATCTTCTGCCCACCTTCGGTGAGCGGCCACTCTCGTCGATCACGACAGCACAGGTCCGAGCATGGCGCACGAAGTGTCTGGAGCGGACCGGTGAGCCGACAGTGGTCAAGGCGTACCAGATCATGCGCGCGGTCCTGAACACGGCCGTTGACGACGAGCTGATCCGTCGAAACCCGTGCCGGATCAAGGGAGCCGACAGCTACGACGTACCCGAGCGTCCCACCCTCACGGTGGCCGAGGTGTTTGCCGTGGCCGACGCGATCGCCCCGCGCTACCGGCTGCTCGTCCTCCTGGCTGCGTTCACCGGTCTGCGCTTCGGGGAACTGGCCTCGCTCCGTCGGCGGGACGTGGACACCGAGAGCGCTGCCCTCATGGTCCGACGCTCACAGGCGGAAATGCAGACAGGCGCGCTCTTCGACAAGGCGCCCAAGTCCGATGCCGGTGTGCGGCCGGTGGCCTTCCCGACCGAACTCCTGACGGACGTGAAACGGCACCTCGACAGCTTCGCCGGGGCTGGCCGCGACGGTCATGTCTTCCTTGGCCCCCAGGGCGGTCGGCTGCGGCGAAGCAACTTCCGGGATGACTGGATCAATGCGCGGACCAAGGCGAAGGTAACCCCAGATGTGCATTTCCACGATCTTCGGCACACTGGGAACACGCTCGCCGCGTCCGGCGCGAGCCTGCGGGAGCTGATGACCAGGATGGGGCACAGCACTCCGCGCGCGGCGTTGATCTATCAGCATGTGGTCAGCGGACGCGACCGTGAGATCGCTGATCGGCTTGGCTCGATGATCCGCAAGACGCGAGGGGAGGCGGACTCCTAGCCGACCTTGTGGCACGTGTGTGGCACGGCCGTGATCATGGCGAAGGGCCAGTTCGAGGGGATCAAGCCCCTGAACTGGCCCTTAGTCGTGTGCCCCCGGCAGGATTCGAACCTGCGACACCCGCTTTAGGAGAGCGGTGCTCTATCCCCTGAGCTACGAAGGCGAACGCGTTGCTCCGCCGGAGAACGTGTGGGGATCTGCGGTGATGCCGCAAGGTCCCACGCGTTCTTCCGCTGGAGCTGTGCAGCGCGCACTGCCCGTGGAGGCTGCGCACCGGCGCCAGTGTAGCGGGTGAGCCCTGGTGGTGGGGCGGCGGCTGAGGGGGGGGCTGAGCCCTGGTGGTCGCCAGTGGCCGGGGGCGCCCTGTGGCAGGCCCGCGCCGTGCCACAGCCGGATGTCGCGGGGGTTGACGCGGTGGTTGATGCGGCGTCGCAGCGCTGGGCAGGGCGCCGAGGATGCGCTGAACGGCGAAACAGAGGGACGTTCGGCCCACGACGGGTACTCGGGTGCGGCCGCACGCTGTAGGCGAGAGACCTTGGAGGTGTCTGACATGGCCGAACGTACATTCCCGGGTATCGCGGAACACCCGGACATCCTTGCGCTGCGTGCTCACTCCGAGCGGGCCACCACCAACGTGGTGGCGCAGGTCCTGGAGGGTCTTGGCCTGCTGGCCGGGCTGTATCTGGCGGCCTCGGCGTGGATCGTCGGCTTCGAGGGAAGCCTGCCGACGCTCGCCGTGACCAACCTGATCGCCGGCGTGGCCTACGTGTTCTTCATGGGCGGCGGAGGCTTCGGCTCAGCCTACGAGCGCACGCACGCGATGAGCTGGGCGGCCGCGGGGATCGGTGTTTTCACCATCATCGCTCCTTGGGCGGTCAACGCGTCCAGGAACGCGCACACCACCGCCGAGGTCGTCAGCAACGTCATCGTCGGCGGACTGGCCGTCTGCTTCGCCGCCGGGACCGCGGTGCTCGGCATGATGGCGAGTCGACGTTCTTGAAGCGCAACACTTGAAAGGCGGGACCGGTAGCGGCGTCGGCGCGGCGGACCCCGGGCGGTCCGCCGCG
>NZ_JAPHNL010000101.1 GCF_026274175.1 Streptomyces beihaiensis | reverse complement strand
CCAGCAGCCCCGCCGGCGCGCCGCCCGCCCCGCGCCGTGCCGCCCCGCGGGTCACTGTCCCGCTCGCCGAGATCGTGTACGTGCGGGCGGCCCCCGCCTACGTGCAGCAGCTCTCGGTCCACGTGGGCGACGACGCGGACGGGGACCTGCTCTCCGTCGCCGCGGGCCCGCCGGTGGTCGACGGCTCCGTCGGGCCGGACGTGAAGGGGCTCGTGAAGCCGGGGCAGAAGGTGTCGATCGTCTCCGAGGCGACCGGTGCCCACGCCGCGGGCACGGTCGAGTCCATCGCCGACCGACCCACCAAGCCGCACAAGGGCGACGAACAGGCGGGCGACACCGACGCCGACACGTACGCGCTGCGCGTCAGGCCGTCGGGGCGCCTCCCCGTCGACCTGCTGGGGGAGGACGTCCGCCTCACCATCACCGCCGCGTCGTCGCGGCACGCGGTACCGGCCGTGCCCACGACCGCGATCTCCGCGGGCGCCGACGGACAGACGACCGTCACCGTGCGCGAGGGCGGACAGGAGCGGCGGGTCGTGGTCGAGACGGGCATGACTGCGGACGGCTACGTCCAGGTCACGCCGCGCCGCCACGGCGCGCTCTCCGTCGGCGACCGCGTCGTGGTCGGCGTGGACGAGCGCCCCGCGCCGGAGACGCCATGACGCGGCCCCCTACGCCGAGTCCCGGTATGCCGAGCCCCGGCATACCGAGCGCCGCTGCCCCGAGCCCCGGCACGCCGAGTCTGGGTGCTCCGAGCCCTGGCACACCGAGCCTGGGTGCCCCGAGTCCCGGCACGCCGAGCGCCGCTGCCCCGAGTCCCGCTGCCCCGAGTCCCGGCACACCGAGCCCCAGTACGCCGAGCCCCGCCAAGCCGGTTCCCCGCACACCGCGACCCCCCGTCATCGAGCTCGACGGCCTCGGCCTCACCTACCCGGGGCCGCCGCCGGTCACCGCTCTGCACCCGTGTGAACTACGCCTGGAAAAGGGTGAGTTCGTCACCATCGTGGGTCCCTCGGGCTCCGGCAAGTCCAGCCTGCTCAACATTCTCGGCCTGCTCGACACACCCACCCGCGGCACCTACCGGCTCGGCGGCACCGACACCTCGACGCTGAGCGAGAGCCGGCGAGCCGCCCTGCGCGGGCGCGAGATCGGGTTCGTGTTCCAGGCGTTCCACCTGCTGCCGCACCGCACGGCCCAGGAGAACGTCGAGCTGGCGATGGTCTACCGGCGCACACCCCGCCGCGTCCGCCGCGCGAAGGCCGCGGAGGTGCTCGCGCGGGTCGGCCTGGCGCACCGCGCGCACGCGCTGCCCACCCACCTGTCCGGCGGCGAACGCCAACGCGTCGCGGTCGCCCGCGCGTTGGTGGCCCAACCCGCCCTGCTGCTGTGCGACGAGCCGACCGGCAACCTCGACAGCGAGACGGCCGCGTCGGTGCTCGACCTGCTCGAAGGGCTGCACCGGGACGGCATGACCGTCCTCGTCATCACTCACGACCCCCAGGTGGCCGCACGCGGCCGCCGCGTGCTCACCATCCGCGACGGCGTCCTCGACGAGACGGTCCCCGAGGCGGTGACGCCATGGTGAACCGACGTCGTGTGCCCGGTCGTGCCGCTCCCGGCTCGCGTCTGGCTCTGCGAGACCTGCTCTCCGAGGCGGTCGCGGGTGTCGTGCAGCGTCCGGCGCGTTCCGTGCTGACCTCGCTCGGCACGGTCCTCGGGGTGGGGTCGTTCATCGCCGTTCTCGGCCTCACCGGAACCGCGGCCGCGCAGATCGACACCCGGTTCAACCGGCTCACCGTCACCGAGGTGACCGTCGAGGACACCGGCGGCCAGGACGCCGACCGCGTACCGCTCTCCTTCCCCCGCGACGCCGACCGGCGCATGGACCGCGTGCACGGCGTCACGGCGGCGGGCGTGTACTGGAAGGTCCGGCTCGCGCCCGGCACCGCCATCCGGTCCTCGCCCGTCGCCGCACCCGACGGCGCCGTCTCCCGGACACCGGTCGTGGCCGCCTCCCCGGGGCTGCTCGACGCGGCCGCGCCGCACTTCACGCAGGGCCGCGCCTTCGACGCCTTCCACGACACGCACGACCAGCGGGTCGCGGTCATCGGCTCGGCGACCGCCGCCCGCCTGGGCATCACCACGCTGCGCACCCAGCCCGCGATCTTCATCGGCGACACCCCGTTCACGGTGATCGGCGTCTTCGACGACGTCCGGCGCAAGCCCGACCTGCTCCTCGACGTGATCGTGCCGCGCACCCCGGCCGAGCGGATCTGGGGCCCGCCGCAGGACGAGCGGGCCAAGATGCTGATCTCCACACGGCTCGGCGCCGCGCCCCAGGTCGCCTCGCAGGCCGCGCTCGCCCTGCGCCCCGACCACCCCGACTACCTGCGGGCCGTGCCGCCGCCCGACCCGAAGGCGCTGCGCCACGCCGTCGGCGGCGACCTCGGGCAGCTGTTCCTGCTGCTCGCCGTCGTCTGCCTGTTCATCGGCGCGGTCGGCATCGCCAACACCACGCTGGTCGCCGTCATGGAGCGCGTCGGCGAGATCGGGCTGAGGCGCGCGCTCGGCGCCCGCGCCCGGCACATCACCTGGCAGTTCCTGACCGAATCGGCGGCCCTCGGCCTGCTCGGCGGCATCGCCGGAACGTCGCTCGGCACCGCCGTCGTCGTCGGTGTCTGCCTGCACAACGAGTGGACCCCGGTCCTCGACCCCCTGACCCTCGGCGCCGCCCCCGTTCTCGGCCTCGCCACGGGCCTGCTCGCAGGTCTGTACCCGTCCTGGCGGGCCAGCTGCGTCCAGCCCGTGGAGGCGCTGCGCCGCTGAGGCCGGTCCGCGCCCCCGCATCCACGCAACTCACCCGAGAGGAACCATCAGTGGCAGACGAACAAGTGCTCAGAGGCCAGAAGTGGCTGAACGCCACCTACGGCGGCGTCGCCGGTTACCGGCGCTGCCCGGAGGACGGCCACACCGGGTGGGGGACCATGTACTCCCTCATCATGGGCCTCCAGCACGAGCTGGGCATCAGCCCGGTCGTCGCGTCCTTCGGCCCCGGCACGTACGCCAAGTTCGACGCGCTCGGCGACATCGGCTTCAACTGGGACAAGAACCGCAACATCGTCGCGATCCTCCAGTACGGCCTGTGGTGCAAGGGCTACTGGGCGGTCGAGCCGAAGAGCGAGGGCTGGTACACCGGCGTCACCCGCGCCGCCGTGGAGAAGCTCCGCGGCAACATGGGCATCGGCGGCGAGGGCGTGATCGACGCCAAGATAGCCAAGGCCATCCTCAACATGGACGCCTACGTCGTGGTGGCGGGCGGCACCGACGGCATCCGCTCGATCCAGCAGTGGCTCAACGGCCGCTACTGGAAGCGAGGCGCGTACAACATCGGCCCCTGCGACGGCATCTACTCGCGTGACGTCCAGAAGTCGCTCCTGATGGCCCTCCAGTTCGAGATGGGCATCGCCGGCGCGAACGGCAACTTCGGCCCCGGTACCCAGGCGGGCCTGCGCAACCACACCGTCGCCCAGGGCGACTCGAACGTCTTCGTCAAGCTGTTCTCCGCGGCCTGCCTGTTCAACTCGCCGACGTACAGCGACAGCGGCGACCCGGTCACGACGAGCTGGCGCGACACCTTCGACTCCAAGCTCACCCAGTGGGTGACCGCCTTCCAGAAGTTCAACAAGCTCACCGCCAACGGCAGGGGCGACTACGAGACCTGGGCGCAGCTCCTCGTCTCGATGGGCGACCCGAACCGCCCCGCGAGCGGCTGCGACACCCGCTACGAGATCACCGCCTCACGCGCCAAGTGGCTGTACGCCAACGGCTACCGGTACGTCGGCCGCTACATCTACGACCCGCCGACCTCGACGCTCGACAAGGAGATCAAGCCGGGCGAGCTCGACACCATCTTCAGCGCGGGCCTCAAGGTCTTCCCGATCTACCAGGACAACGCCCGCAGGCTCGCCGACTTCACGTACGACAACGGCTACCAGCACGGCCTCAACGCACACAAGCACGCCTCCGACCACGGCTTCGACCGGGGCACCACCATCTACTTCGCCGTCGACTACGACGCGACGGGCGAGGAGATCGAGGGCCCGGTCGTGCGCTACTTCCAGGGCGTGCAGGCGGCCCTGGCCAGTCAGGGCAAGAAGTACACGCACGGTGTGTACGGCTCGCGCAACGTCTGCACGATCGTCAGCAACAAGACGTACGCCCGCTTCTCCTTCGTCTCCGGCATGTCCTGGGGCTTCTCCGGCAACCTCGGCTTCCCGATCCCGCGGAACTGGTCCTTCAACCAGATCAAGGAGTTCCGCGTCACCAACGGCTCCGACGCGTTCGACCTGGACCGTGACGTCGTCTCCGGGCTCGACCGCGGTGTGTCGTCGGTCCACGACAAGGGCGGCCCGGCCGACGCCTTCATCGCCTACCTGCAGAAGCTGTACGACCTGGCCGGCTCGTACGGGGCGACCGGCCAGAAGCGCAGCCAGCTGGTCATGGAGTACATCCGCCACTACGCCTACGGCAACCGCGGCACGGCCAACAAGCTCGGCTGGTGGTACCTGATCGGGTCGTACGACTCGAAGTTCGTCGACTACTGCGACAGCCACGGCATGAGCATCAAGGGCTCCTTCACCGACCCGTTCACCGGCTACCAGCTCGGCTCCGAGCACCTGATGGCCACCGCCAACGCCCACCTGCTGACCGACCAGCCCGGCAACAAGAAGTCCGCCAACGGCGGCGACGTAGGCGGCTGGGCCGGTGACCTGATGACGTTCTGGGCCGACTGGCGCAACTCCGAGCAGAAGTACGCCGACCCGCTGAAATTCGCCCACGACAAGCTCGGCGTCCCCGGCGTCGCCTCGTCCTTCGGCTTCAACGACCTCATCGAGGACGCCGACGGCTACCTGCTCGCGCGGGCGGTCCGCGGCGGCAAGAACATCGTCGACGCGGCGAAGGAGCACTACAACGGCGGTGGCGGCCTGCGCCGCTTCAACAACTACTTCACCCAGCGCTGGGGCAACGCCACGGACTGCAAGGACAGCGCCCACAACGCGCTCACCGCGGTCGACAGCACCCTCTCGGTCGCCCAGGCATACCTCATCACCGGTGCCGGAGCGGCCCTCCCGTCCGACTACCAGAACCTGCCGGGCGGCTACGACAAGCTCAGGAACTTCGAGCAGGGCTTCGTCGACGCGCTGCTCGCCCGCATGGGAACGGAGACGCGGAAACTCTCCGTCTACAAGGAGAACCACGAGCGCTACCTGCGGGCCGCGCGCGTCAGCTGAACGGAACAGAGAGCAGCACATGAAAGCACTGGCACTCCTCACGGTCGTCGTCGTACTCGTCGTATGGCTGGTGTGGAACGCGTGGAATGTGTTCCGCGTCGTCGTCGGAGCGCGCGACGGCTCGTGGCGCCGCCCCATGTGGTGGACGCGCCTGTGCTCCATCGCGCTGTTCGTCGGCGCCGCCGCGTGGACCCGAGGGGTGTTCGCCGCGGGCCTGGACACCCGTAAGACCTGTCTCTACACCCACCACGTGCCGTACGACACCGCGTACCGGGACGCGCACGCCGACGAGTTCCGCAGGCTCTTCCCCCTGCACAACAAGTGCGACGCGCACTTCGACCTGGTGCCCGGCTGGGTCAACCCGACGGTCGTGGCCGGCGCGGTCGTCGCGCTGGCCGCCGCGGCCGTCCTCCTGTGGTTCGCCACGACCTACGTCATCAGACTCTCCAGAAAGGAGAACCAGTCATCATGACCTCGACCACCACCCTGACTGGTCTGTCCCGCCGCCGCTTCATAGGCGCGACGTCCGGGGCCGCGGCCGCCGTGACGCTCGTCGACCTCGCCGCAGCGCCCGGCGCCTTCGCCGGCACCCGGGCCCACGGACACGGCGGGAAGGGCGGGAAGTCCCGCAACGGCTGGCCGGTCCTGTCCGAGGCCCCCAGCCACGTCATCGAGGGCAGCGCCCAGCAGGTCCGCCTCGCGGACGGCGACGCCGCGGTCCTGCTCCTGCACGTGGCACGCCGCTTCCACTACGAGATCGACTCCCTCAGATCCGGGGACGTCGAGGGCTGGACGGCCCACGCGCACGTGACCCAGCCCTACGAATCGAACTACCTCTCGGGCAGCGCCATGGCGATCCGCCCGCTGTGCTACCCGGCCGGGGCGAAGGGGAACTTCTACCCGAACGAGCTGGTCGTCATCCGGGACATCCTCAGCGAGCTGGACGGGGCGGTGGCCTGGGGCGGCGACTTCACCGTCCCCAAGGAGTCCCACTTCGAGCTCGCGCTCCGCCCCGGCCATCCCCGCCTCAAGGGCGTCGCCCGCAAGATCCAGGGCTGGCAGACGGGCCCCGGCAACCACGGCGCGGGCGCGACCGACGCCTTCGACCCCCACCGCCGCAAGGCGGCCCGCGCCTTCGAGCGCCGGATGGCGAGCTGACCGGGAGCCTCCCCTGGCCGTACGCTGCCGGGTGACCGAGACACCCAGGGGAGAGGCACGTCCGCCGGTGAGTGAGAACGAGAACCCCAGCGGGAACCAGGGCGGGCGTGCCGCCAGCCGGACCGCGGTCCTGGTCTGCCAGGGCCGCGCCGTGGCCGACGGAAGACCGGCGGCGGGCCGCTTCACGGACCCGGTGGCGGCACGGCTGCTCAGCGACGCCGAACGCACCCCCGTGGACGAGGTGCGCGCGGGCACCCCGCCGCGGGGCTGGCGGGCGCGCGGCGCCTACGAGAGCGTCCGCGCGTGTGCCGAGATCGTCGTGCCCAGGACGGTCGCGATCGACGACGCGCTGCGCGGCCACGCGAGCGGGCAGCTCGTGATCCTCGGCGCCGGTCTCGACACGCGCGCCTGGCGGCTGCCGGGCCTTGCCGCGACGGACGTGTGGGAGGTCGACCACCCGGCCTCCCAGCGGGACAAGCGTGCCCGTCTCGCGGAACTGGGCGATCTGCCGGTCACGGCCCGCTCCGTGCGCTTCACACCGGTCGACTTCGCGGTCGACGATCTCGGTGCCGCGCTCGACGCGGCCGGGCACGACCCGTCCGTGCCGACCACGTGGCTGTGGGAGGGGGTCGTCCCGTACCTCACGCGCGCGCAGGTGCGGGGCACGCTGGCGGCCCTCGCCGCCAGAACGGCTCCCGGCAGCGCGCTCGTCGTCAATTACCAGGCACCGCGGGCGAAGGCGGCCGCCGGGCGACTTCTGGCCCGGGCGCTCAGGTTCTCCGCCACCGCGAACGAACCCTGGCGCTCGCTGTGGCGGCCGCGGCGGATGGCGGCGTTGCTCGCCGAGCACGGCCTGCCGGTGGTGTCGGACGAGTCCCTCCTCGACGTGGCCCACGACCTCGGCACCCCTCGGAAAGCCCGGGGCTCCCTGCGGTCCGGCCGCGTCGCCGTGGCAGAGCGCCCCTGAACCTGAACCGTCACGGCCGCCCGGCGAGCCGCGACAGGCCGCAGGCATGCCCGGCCGTCGCCGCCGGTACCCCGCCCGACCGGGTGAAACGGCGGGGCGGGTTTGACGGGCGGCGCCCGCCGGGTACTCTCTTCGGCTCGATTGGCGCCCGGCATGCCCCGTATGGCAAACTGTCGGGGTTGCTCGGTCGAGTGCCGATGCTGCGCGCCTCCCGCCGGGAGGACCGGAAGCGAGTCCCACAGTACTCGTCGCCCCAACTGTCGCTTGCGGCAGCGCTGAGGCGGACGTACGGGAATCTTTCGGGAAGCGTCAGCGCGGGGCCCGGCCAGGCGCCTGGTGGGTTTCTTCCCCCAGCCCCTTTGCGGCTTCCGGGCCGCAGCCCCTCCAGCAGGGAAAATCCCTAGGGATGTTCCTGTCAGCGGGACTGCGACACGCCCGACCGCGTGGGTCGAAGGAAGTGTGAAACCGGACCCTCAGGTTCCAGAGCGTTACGAGAGACAGGACTACTAAGTAGCCATGGCGGGACAGAAGATCCGCATCCGGCTCAAGGCCTACGACCACGAGGTCATCGACACCTCGGCGAAGAAGATCGTCGAGACGGTGACCCGTACTGGTGCGTCGGTCGCAGGCCCGGTGCCGCTGCCTACCGAGAAGAACGTGTACTGCGTCATCAAGTCGCCGCACAAGTACAAGGACTCGCGCGAGCACTTCGAGATGCGCACGCACAAGCGCCTGATCGACATCCTCGACCCGACGCCCAAGACCGTTGACTCTCTGATGCGACTCGACCTCCCGGCCGGTGTCGACATCGAGATCAAGCTCTGAGGGTCGGTGAGCTGAAGATGGCTAAGCAGATCAAGGGCATCCTGGGCGAGAAGCTCGGCATGACGCAGGTGTGGGACGAGAACAACCGTGTTGTTCCGGTCACCGTCGTCAAGGCCGGGCCCAACGTCGTCACCCAGGTCCGTACGAACGACGCCGACGGCTACGAGTCCGTCCAGCTCGCCTTCGGCGAGATCGACCCGCGCAAGGTGAACAAGCCCCTCAAGGGGCACTTCGCCAAGGCCGACGTCACCCCCCGTCGCCACCTCGTCGAGATCCGTACCTCGGACGCCTCCGAGTACACCCTCGGCCAGGAGATCACCGCCGAGACCTTCGAGGCCGGCGTCAAGGTCGACGTGACCGGCAAGAGCAAGGGCAAGGGCTTCGCCGGTGTCATGAAGCGTCACAACTTCCATGGCGGCAAGGCGTCCCACGGTGCCCACCGCGTGCACCGCAAGCCGGGCTCCATCGGCGGTTGCGCCACCCCCGGCCGTGTGTTCAAGGGCCTCCGCATGGCGGGCCGCATGGGCAACGAGCGGGTCACCACCCAGAACCTGACCGTCCACGCCGTTGACGCGGAGAAGGGTCTGCTGCTCATCAAGGGCGCGGTTCCCGGTCCGAACGGCGGCCTCGTCCTGGTCCGCACCGCGACCAAGGGGGCCTGAGGTAACCGATGAGCACTGTTGAGATCCTTTCGCCGGCGGGCGACAAGGCCGGTACCGTCGAGCTCCCCGCGGAGATCTTCGACGTAGAGAAGATCAGCGTCCCGCTGCTTCACCAGGTCGTCGTCGCACAGCTGGCCGCTGCCCGCCAGGGCACGCACAAGACCAAGACCCGTGGCGAGGTCCGTGGTGGTGGCAAGAAGCCTTACCGCCAGAAGGGCACCGGCCGCGCCCGCCAGGGCTCGACCCGCGCGCCGCAGTTCGCCGGCGGTGGCGTCGTGCACGGTCCCGTGCCGCGTGACTACTCGCAGCGGACCCCGAAGAAGATGAAGGCCGCGGCCCTGCGCCACGCCCTCACCGACCGGGCCCGTAACGCTCGCATCCACGTCGTCTCCGGCGTGATCGAGGGCGAGGCCCCGTCCACCAAGGCCGCCAAGACGCTGTTCGGCAAGATCTCGGAGCGCAAGAACCTGCTCCTGGTCGCCGAGCGCGCCGACGAGGCCGCGTGGCTGTCCGCCCGCAACCTGCCCCAGGTGCACATCCTGGAGCCGGGCCAGCTGAACACGTACGACGTTCTCGTCTCGGACGACGTGGTCTTCACCAAGGCCGCTTTCGAGTCCTTCGTCGCCGGCGCGCCCTCTGCCGCGCGGACCAACGACAATGAAGGGACTGAGGTCTGATGGCTACCCGTCACCCCGCAGTTGCCTCGAAGGCCGCCAAGGCCGCCAAGGCCGCGCGCGTCGCCAAGGCGCGTCGCCACGCCACCGAGGGCAAGAACACCGTCGAGACGCCGCTGAGCAAGAGCTTCACGGACCCCCGTGACGTCCTCGTCAAGCCGGTCGTCTCCGAGAAGTCCTACGCGCTGCTCGACGCGAACAAGTACACGTTCATCGTCGCGCCGGGTGCGAACAAGACCCAGATCAAGCAGGCCGTCGAGGCGGTCTTCTCGGTCAAGGTCACCGGGGTCAACACGATCAACCGTCAGGGCAAGCGCAAGCGCACCCGCACCGGTTTCGGTCAGCGCGCCAACACCAAGCGCGCCATCGTGACCCTCGCTGAGGACGACCGTATCGACATCTTCGGCGGTCCGACCGCGTAAGCGGGTCGGATCGTCCGAATATCGGACGAGGACTGAGAAATGGGAATCCGCAAGTACAAGCCGACGACGCCGGGCCGCCGCGGCTCCTCCGTCGCCGACTTCGTCGAGGTCACGCGGTCCACGCCGGAGAAGTCGCTGGTCCGCCCGCTGCACAGCAAGGGCGGCCGTAACAACGCCGGTCGTGTGACCGTTCGCCACCAGGGCGGTGGCCACAAGCGCGCCTACCGAGTGATCGACTTCCGTCGTCACGACAAGGACGGCGTGCCCGCCAAGGTCGCGCACATCGAGTACGACCCCAACCGCACCGCGCGCATCGCGCTGCTGCACTACGCGGACGGCGAGAAGCGCTACATCCTCGCCCCGCGTGGCATGAAGCAGGGCGACCGGGTCGAGAACGGCCCCGCGGCCGACATCAAGCCGGGCAACAACCTCGCCCTGCGCAACATCCCGGTCGGTACGACGATCCACTCCGTGGAGCTTCGTCCGGGCGGCGGCGCCAAGTTCGCGCGCTCTGCCGGTGCCTCCGTGCAGCTGCTCGCGAAGGAGGGCCAGATGGCCCACCTGCGCATGCCGTCGGGTGAGATCCGCCTGGTCGACGTCCGCTGCCGCGCCACCATCGGCGAGGTCGGCAACGCCGAGCAGTCGAACATCAACTGGGGCAAGGCCGGCCGCATGCGCTGGAAGGGCGTCCGCCCGACCGTGCGTGGTGTGGTCATGAACCCGGTGGACCACCCGCACGGTGGTGGTGAGGGCCGGACCTCCGGTGGTCGTCACCCCGTGTCCCCCTGGGGCAAGAAGGAAGGCCGTACTCGTTCGCCCAAGAAGGCGTCGAACAAGTACATCGTCCGCCGCCGCAAGACGAACAAGAAGCGCTAAGGACGGGTTGAGATGCCTCGTAGCTTGAAGAAGGGACCCTTCGTCGACGACCACCTCATCAAGAAGGTGGACGTCCAGAACGAAGCCGGTACCAAGAACGTCATCAAGACCTGGTCCCGTCGCTCGATGATCGTCCCGGCGATGCTGGGCCACACCATCGCGGTGCACAACGGCAAGACCCACATCCCGGTGTTCGTCACCGAGTCGATGGTCGGCCACAAGCTCGGTGAGTTCTCGCCGACTCGCACCTTCCGCGGCCACGTCAAGGACGACCGCAAGTCGAAGCGCCGCTGAGCGGGGTGTGAACGACTGTGACTAACACCGAAGGGACAACCATGGAAGCCAGGGCCCAGGCGCGGTACATCCGCGTCACGCCCATGAAGGCCCGCCGCGTGGTGGACCTCATCCGTGGCATGGACGCCACGGAGGCTCAGGCGGTCCTGCGTTTCGCCCCGCAGGCCGCGAGCGTGCCGGTCGGCAAGGTGCTGGACAGCGCCATCGCCAACGCCGCGCACAACTACGACCACACCGACGCCTCGTCGCTGTTCATCAGCGAGGCGTACGTGGACGAGGGCCCGACCCTGAAGCGGTTCCGGCCGCGCGCCCAGGGCCGTGCCTACCGGATCCGTAAGCGGACCAGCCACATCACCGTGGTCGTCAGCAGCAAGGAAGGAACCCGGTAATGGGCCAGAAGGTAAACCCGCACGGGTTCCGGCTCGGTGTCACCACCGACTTCAAGTCGCGTTGGTACGCCGACAAGCTGTACAAGGACTACGTCAAGGAAGACGTCGCCATCCGTCGGATGATGACGTCCGGCATGGAGCGCGCCGGCATCTCGAAGGTGGAGATCGAGCGCACCCGTGACCGCGTGCGTGTGGACATCCACACCGCCCGTCCCGGCATCGTCATCGGCCGCCGTGGCGCCGAGGCCGACCGCATCCGCGGCGACCTCGAGAAGCTCACGGGCAAGCAGGTCCAGCTGAACATCCTCGAGGTCAAGAACCCCGAGACGGACGCTCAGCTCGTGGCCCAGGCCGTCGCCGAGCAGCTGTCCAGCCGTGTCTCCTTCCGCCGTGCCATGCGCAAGAGCATGCAGTCGGCCATGAAGGCGGGCGCCAAGGGCATCAAGATCCAGTGTGGCGGTCGTCTCGGCGGTGCCGAGATGTCCCGTTCGGAGTTCTACCGCGAGGGCCGCGTGCCCCTGCACACGCTCCGCGCCAACGTGGACTACGGCTTCTTCGAGGCCAAGACGACCTTCGGCCGCATCGGCGTGAAGGTCTGGATCTACAAGGGCGACGTCAAGAACATCGCCGAGGTCCGCGCCGAGAACGCCGCCGCCCGCGCCGGTAACCGCCCGGCCCGTGGTGGCAGCGACCGCCCGGCCCGTGGTGGCCGTGGTGGCGAGCGTGGCGGCCGCGGCCGCAAGCCGCAGCAGCAGTCGGCTCCGGCCGCCGAGGCCCCCAAGGCCGAGGCGCCCGCCGCTGCCGCTCCGGCTGAGAGCACCGGAACGGAGGCCTGACCGACATGCTGATCCCCCGTAGGGTCAAGCACCGCAAGCAGCACCACCCCAAGCGCCGTGGTCTGGCCAAGGGCGGTACGCAGGTCTCGTTCGGCGAGTACGGCATCCAGGCCCTCACCCCGGCGTACGTGACCAACCGCCAGATCGAGGCGGCCCGTATCGCGATGACCCGCCACATCAAGCGTGGCGGCAAGGTCTGGATCAACATCTACCCGGACCGCCCCCTCACCAAGAAGCCCGCCGAGACCCGCATGGGTTCCGGTAAGGGTTCTCCGGAGTGGTGGGTCGCGAACGTGCACCCGGGCCGGGTCATGTTCGAGCTGTCCTACCCCAACGAGAAGATCGCGCGTGAAGCGCTGACTCGTGCGGCGCACAAGCTGCCGATGAAGTGCAAGATCGTCAAGCGCGAGGCAGGTGAAGCGTGATGTCGGCCGGAACCAAGGCGTCCGAGCTGCGCGAGCTGGGCAACGAGGAGCTTGTCGCCAAGCTCCGCGAGGCCAAGGAAGAGCTGTTCAACCTCCGCTTCCAGGCGGCGACCGGCCAGCTCGAGAACCACGGCCGGCTCAAGGCCGTCCGCAAGGACATCGCCCGGATCTACACCCTCATGCGTGAGCGTGAGCTCGGCATCGAGACGGTGGAGAACGCCTGATGAGCGAGAAGACTGTGACTGAAGAGACTGCCGCCCGCGGCTTCCGCAAGACCCGTGAGGGTCTCGTCGTCAGCGACAAGATGGACAAGACCGTCGTCGTCGCCGTCGAGGACCGCGTCAAGCACGCCCTGTACGGCAAGGTCATCCGCCGTACGAACAAGCTCAAGGCGCACGACGAGCAGAACGCCGCGGGCATCGGCGACCGTGTCCTCCTCATGGAGACCCGGCCGCTGTCCGCGACGAAGCGCTGGCGCGTCGTCGAGATCCTGGAGAAGGCGAAGTAATCAAGCGGGAGCGCCACAGCTCCCGCTGCCCCTCGCCCCGTCCGCGGGGCGCGGGTCTTCCCCCAGGACCGCTAAGTAATTCCTGCGGCCCTCAACATGTAGGGGCACCGCAGGACAGTTCCGCCAGGCTCGGTGGGGTTCCCGCTCGGAACCTCGCCGGGAACCGGCAGACGATCAGGAGATAGACGTGATCCAGCAGGAGTCGCGGCTTCGTGTCGCCGACAACACGGGTGCGAAGGAAATTCTCACCATCCGTGTTCTCGGTGGCTCGGGCCGCCGCTACGCGGGCATCGGTGACGTCATCGTCGCCACCGTCAAGGACGCGATCCCCGGTGGCAACGTGAAGAAGGGTGACGTCGTCAAGGCGGTCATCGTTCGCACCGTCAAGGAGCGCCGCCGTCCGGACGGCTCGTACATCCGCTTCGACGAGAACGCCGCCGTCATTCTGAAGAACGACGGCGACCCTCGCGGCACCCGTATCTTCGGCCCCGTGGGCCGTGAGCTGCGCGAGAAGAAGTTCATGAAGATCATCTCGCTCGCGCCGGAGGTGCTGTAAGCATGAAGATCAAGAAGGGCGACCTGGTCCAGGTCATCACCGGCAAGGACAAGGGCAAGCAGGGCAAGGTCATTGCCGCTTACCCGCGCGACGAGCGTGTCCTGGTCGAGGGTGTCAACCGGGTCAAGAAGCACACCAAGGCCGGCCCCACGGCCTCCGGCTCGCAGGCCGGTGGCATCGTGACCACCGAGGCGCCGATCCACGTCTCCAACGTCCAGCTGGTCGTGGAGAAGGACGGCAACAAGGTCGTCACGCGCGTCGGCTACCGCTTCGACGACGAAGGCAACAAGATCCGCGTTGCCAAGCGGACGGGTGAGGACATCTGATGACGACCACCACTTCCCCGCGTCTGAAGCAGAAGTACCGCGACGAGATCAAGGCCAAGCTGCAGGACGAGTTCTCGTACGAGAACGTCATGCAGATCCCCGGTCTGGTCAAGATCGTGGTCAACATGGGTGTCGGTGACGCCGCGCGTGACTCGAAGCTCATGGACGGTGCTGTCCGCGACCTGACCACCATCACGGGTCAGAAGCCGGCCATCACCAAGGCCCGCAAGTCCATCGCGCAGTTCAAGCTGCGTGAGGGCCAGCCGATCGGTGCCCACGTCACGCTCCGTGGCGACCGCATGTGGGAGTTCCTGGACCGCACCCTGTCGCTCGCGCTGCCGCGCATCCGCGACTTCCGTGGTCTGTCCCCCAAGCAGTTCGACGGCCGTGGCAACTACACCTTCGGTCTCACCGAGCAGGTCATGTTCCACGAGATCGACCAGGACAAGATCGACCGCGTCCGGGGTATGGACATCACCGTGGTCACCACGGCGACCAACGACGAAGAGGGCCGTGCCCTTCTCCGTCACCTCGGCTTCCCGTTCAAGGAGGCGTGAGCGAGATGGCGAAGAAGGCTCTCATCGCGAAGGCTGCTCGTAAGCCCAAGTTCGGTGTGCGTGGCTACACCCGCTGCCAGCGCTGCGGCCGCCCGCACTCCGTGTACCGCAAGTTCGGCCTGTGCCGCGTGTGCCTCCGTGAGATGGCTCACCGTGGCGAGCTGCCGGGCGTGACCAAGAGCTCCTGGTAATCCCCTAGTTGGGATTGCCTCGAACTCTCGGTAAGTAAAGGGACGGCAGAGGCTCCCGCTCTCATGGCTTAGGCTGGGAGGGTTGGGCGCTCTGCCGCCCTGACCGACTTACTACGCCGTAGGTCCCCGCGCCGCACCCGTCCCGCCCCTGTGTGGGGAGAGGGATGGCGCATACAGGAAACCCCGGCGAGAGAGGCCGAAGGCCAATTCATGACCATGACTGATCCGATCGCAGACATGCTTACGCGTCTGCGGAACGCGAACTCGGCGTACCACGACACCGTGGCTATGCCGCACAGCAAGATCAAGTCGCACATCGCCGAGATCCTCCAGCAGGAGGGTTTCATCACCGGCTGGAAGGTCGAGGACGCCGAGGTCGGCAAGAACCTCGTCCTGGAGCTGAAGTTCGGCCCGAACCGTGAGCGTTCGATCGCCGGCATCAAGCGCATCTCCAAGCCGGGTCTGCGTGTTTACGCGAAGTCCACCAACCTGCCGAAGGTCCTCGGTGGCCTGGGCGTGGCGATCATCTCCACGTCGCACGGTCTCCTGACCGGCCAGCAGGCGCAGAAGAAGGGCGTGGGTGGGGAAGTCCTCGCCTACGTCTGGTAGCGGAAGGGAACGGAGGAAACAGCTATGTCGCGTATTGGCAAGCTCCCCATCACGGTTCCCGCCGGCGTGGACGTCACCATCGACGGCCAGACGGTCACGGTCAAGGGCTCGAAGGGCTCCCTGACCCACACCGTCGTGGCGCCGATCGAGATCGCCAAGGGCGAGGACGGCGTCCTGAACGTCACCCGCCCGAACGACGAGCGTCAGAACAAGGCCCTGCACGGCCTGTCCCGCACGCTGGTGGCGAACATGATCACCGGCGTGACCCAGGGTTACGTGAAGAAGCTCGAGATCAGCGGTGTCGGTTACCGCGTCGTCGCGAAGGGCTCCAACCTGGAGTTCTCGCTCGGCTACAGCCACCCGATCCTGGTCGAGGCTCCCGAGGGCATCAAGTTCAACGTGGAGTCGGCGACCAAGTTCTCGGTCGAGGGCATCGACAAGCAGAAGGTCGGCGAGGTTGCGGCCAACATCCGCAAGCTGCGCAAGCCCGACCCGTACAAGGCCAAGGGCGTCAAGTACGAGGGCGAAGTCATCCGCCGCAAGGTCGGAAAGGCGGGTAAGTAAGCCATGGCATACGGGCAGAAGATCCTCAAGGGCGATGCCTACAAGCGCGCCGCGATCAAGCGCCGCCACATCCGTATCCGCAAGAACATCTCGGGTACGGCCGAGCGTCCGCGCCTCGTCGTCACGCGCTCGAACCGCAACATCGTCGCCCAGGTCATCGACGACGTGAAGGGCCACACCCTCGCGTCGGCGTCGACCCTGGACGCTTCGATCCGCGGTGGCGAGGGCGACAAGTCGGCGCAGGCCAAGTCGGTCGGCGCCCTGGTCGCCGAGCGTGCCAAGGCCGCCGGTGTCGAGGCTGTCGTGTTCGACCGTGGTGGCAACCAGTACGCCGGGCGCATCGCCGCCCTGGCGGACGCCGCCCGCGAAGCCGGGCTCAAGTTCTGAGCCTGCCGTAGCTAGCGGAAACAGAGAGAGGTAATTCCAATGGCTGGACCCCAGCGCCGCGGTGGCGGTGCCGGTGGCGGCGAGCGGCGGGACCGGAAGGGTCGCGACGGTGGCAACGCCGCCGCCGAGAAGACCGCGTACGTTGAGCGCGTCGTCGCGATCAACCGCGTCGCCAAGGTTGTGAAGGGTGGTCGTCGCTTCAGCTTCACCGCGCTGGTCGTGGTGGGCGACGGTGACGGCACCGTGGGTGTCGGTTACGGCAAGGCCAAGGAGGTGCCGGCCGCCATCGCCAAGGGTGTTGAGGAGGCCAAGAAGCACTTCTTCAAGGTCCCCCGTATCCAGGGCACCATCCCGCACCCGATCCAGGGCGAGAAGGCCGCGGGCGTCGTCCTGCTCAAGCCGGCTTCCCCCGGTACCGGTGTTATCGCCGGTGGCCCGGTGCGTGCCGTGCTCGAGTGCGCCGGTATCCACGACATCCTGTCGAAGTCGCTCGGCTCCGACAACGCGATCAACATCGTGCACGCGACCGTGGAGGCCCTGAAGGGCCTGCAGCGTCCCGAGGAGGTCGCGGCCCGCCGCGGCCTGCCGCTCGAGGACGTCGCCCCCGCGGCTCTCCTGCGTGCGCGTGCGGGAGCGGGTGCGTAATCATGGCTCAGCTCAAGATCACGCAGACGAAGTCGTACATCGGCAGCAAGCAGAACCACCGTGACACCCTGCGTTCCCTTGGTCTCAAGGGCATCAACACGCAGGTCGTCAAGGAGGACCGCCCCGAGTTCCGCGGCATGGTGCACACCGTCCGCCACCTCGTGACGGTCGAGGAGGTCGACTGATCATGGCGGAGCAGAACCCGCTCAAGATCCACAACCTCCGTCCGGCCCCCGGCGCCAAGACCGCGAAGACCCGTGTCGGTCGTGGTGAGGCGTCGAAGGGTAAGACGGCCGGTCGTGGTACCAAGGGCACGAAGGCCCGTTACCAGGTTCCGGAGCGCTTCGAGGGTGGCCAGATGCCCCTCCACATGCGTCTTCCGAAGCTGAAGGGCTTCAAGAACCCGTTCAAGACCGAGTTCCAGGTCGTGAACCTGGACAAGCTCGCCGCGCTCTACCCCGAGGGCGGCGAGGTCACGGTCGAGGGCCTGGTGGCCAAGGGTGCCGTGCGCAAGAACAGCCTCGTCAAGGTCCTCGGCCAGGGCGAGATCTCCGTGGCGCTGCAGGTGACGGTCGATGCCGTCTCCGGCTCTGCCAAGGAGAAGATCACCGCCGCCGGCGGTACCGTCACCGAGCTCGTCTGAACCGGACGAGCGTTCGCGTGACTTGAACGATCCCGACCGGGGATGCCCCACAAATGGGGCATCCCCGGTTGGTCGTTCCTAGGGGGCAGGTACGCCGGTAAGGTGGCCTTCGTTGTCAACTTCAGGGTGTTGCGTGCCCCCCGGCACCAATCCCGGTCCTTGACCGTTACGTATTCGTCGAATCCTCAAGACCGTCACCTCTGACGCACGCGCGCGGGGGTCGCAGGAGGCACCGTGCTCACCGCGTTCGCCCGGGCGTTCAGGACGCCCGACCTGCGCAAGAAGCTGCTCTTCACGCTCGGCATCGTCGCCGTCTACCGTCTCGGCGCGCATGTGCCGATCCCGGGCATCGACTACAAGAGCGTCCAGACCTGTATGGACCAGGCCAGTTCCAACACGGGTCTGTTCGGTCTGGTCAACATGTTCAGCGGTGGCGCGCTGCTGCACATCACGATCTTCGCGCTCGGCATCATGCCGTACATCACGGCGAGCATCATCCTGCAGTTGCTGACGGTGGTGATCCCGCGACTGGAGGCCCTGAAGAAGGAGGGCCAGGCCGGTACGGCGAAGATCACGCAGTACACCCGTTATCTGACGGTGGCGCTGGCCATCCTGCAGGGCACCGGTCTCGTCGCCACGGCCCGCACCGGCGCGCTCTTCCAGGGCTGCCCGGTCGCCAGTCAGATCGTCCCGGACCAGTCGATCTTCACCACCATCACCATGGTCGTCACCATGACCGCGGGCACCGCCGTCATGATGTGGCTCGGTGAGCTGATCACCGACCGCGGCATCGGCAACGGCATGTCGATCCTGATGTTCATCTCGATCGCCGCCACGTTCCCGTCCGCGCTGTGGGCCATCAAGAAGCAGGGCTCGCTGGCCGGCGGCTGGATCGAGTTCGGCACCGTCATCGCGGTCGGCCTCGTCATGGTCGGCCTGGTCGTCTTCGTCGAACAGGCCCAGCGCCGCATCCCGGTGCAGTACGCGAAGCGGATGATCGGCCGCAGGTCGTACGGCGGTACGTCCACTTACATCCCGTTGAAGGTGAATCAGGCGGGTGTGATTCCTGTCATCTTCGCGTCGTCGCTGCTCTACATTCCGGCGCTGGTCGCACAGTTCGTGGGCGGCAACGGATCGTGGAAAATCTGGATCCAGGACAACCTGACCAAGGGAAATCACCCGATCTACATCGTTACGTACTTCCTCCTGATCGTGTTCTTCGCCTTCTTCTACGTGGCGATCTCGTTCAACCCCGAGGAAGTCGCGGACAACATGAAGAAGTATGGTGGCTTCATCCCGGGCATCCGGGCTGGCCGACCGACCGCTGAGTACCTTTCGTACGTGCTCAACCGGATCACCTGGCCGGGCTCGCTGTACCTGGGCCTGATCGCTCTCGTTCCGACAATGGCGTTGGTCGGGTTCAATGCAAGCGGCAACTTCCCGTTCGGCGGGACCAGCATCCTGATCATCGTGGGTGTGGGTCTGGAGACGGTGAAGCAGATCGAGAGCCAGCTCCAGCAGCGCAATTACGAAGGGTTCCTCCGCTGATGCGTATCGTCCTCGTCGGGCCGCCCGGTGCTGGCAAGGGAACGCAGGCCGCGTTCCTGGCCAAGAACCTGTCGATCCCGCACATCTCCACGGGCGACCTCTTCCGTGCCAACATCAGCCAGGGCACGGAGCTGGGCAAGCAGGCCAAGTCCTTCATGGACGCCGGTCAGCTGGTTCCGGACGAGGTCACCATCGGGATGGCCAAGGACCGCATGGAGCAGCCGGACGCCGTGAACGGCTTCCTGCTCGACGGCTTCCCGCGCAACGTCTCGCAGGCGGAGGCGCTCGACGTCGCCCTCAAGGCGGACGACGTGAAGCTGGACGCGGTTCTGGACCTGGAGGTCCCCGAGGACGAGGTGGTCAAGCGCATCGCCGGCCGCCGCATCTGCCGCAACGACTCGTCGCACGTGTTCCACGTCGAGTACTCGCAGCCGAGCACCGAGGGCGTCTGCGACGCCTGCGGCGGCGAGCTGTACCAGCGTGACGACGACAAGGAAGAGACCGTCCGCAAGCGGCTCGAGGTCTACCACACGCAGACCGAGCCGATCATCGACTACTACCGGGAGCAGGGGCTCGTCGTGACGATCTCCGCGCTCGGCAAGGTGGAGGACGTGACGAAGCGGGCGATGGAGGCTCTGGGCCGCTAGGTTCAGCCTTCTTCTGTACGTTCCTGAGGCCGCGGTTCCCCTTATGGGGGTCCGCGGCCTTAGTGTTGATGCGTATTCCTATACCGGTATGAGAGCGCAGGCCCCCATGGTGCAGATCAAGACCCCCGAGCAGATTCGCAAGATGCGGGAGGCGGGGCTTGTCGTCGCGGCGATCCACGCGGCCACCCGTGAGGCGGCCGTGCCCGGCGCGACCACCCGGGACCTGGACGAGGTCGCCCGCAAGGTGATCGCCGAGCACGGGGCGAAGTCGAACTTCCTCGGGTACGGCGGCTTCCCCGCCACCATCTGCACCTCGAAGAACGAGGTCGTCGTCCACGGCATCCCGAGCGACGACGTCGTCCTGGAGGACGGCGACATCATCTCCGTCGACGCCGGCGCGATCGTCGACGGCTGGCACGGCGACGCCGCGTACACCTGCTTCGTCGGCTCTGGCCACGCTCCGGAGCTGATCGAGCTCTCCCGGGTGACCGAGGAGTCGATGTGGGCCGGGCTCGCCGCCGTGAAGGCGGGCAACCGCCTCGTGGACATCTCCCGCGCCATCGAGACGTACATCCGCCGCCAGCCCAAGCCCGGCGGCGGCAAGTACGGCATCGTCGAGGACTACGGCGGCCACGGCATCGGTACCGAGATGCACATGGACCCGCACCTGCTGAACTACGTCGAGCGGCGCCGCGGCCGCGGTCCCAAGCTCGTGCCCGGCTTCTGCCTCGCCATCGAGCCGATGGTCTCCCTCGGCACCCCGAAGACCGAGGTCCTTGAGGACGAGTGGACGGTCGTGACGATCGACGGCACCTGGTCCTCGCACTGGGAGCACTCCGTCGCGCTGACGGAGGAGGGCCCGCTCGTGCTCACGTCTCCCGACGGGGGGCGGGCGAAGCTGGCCGAGCTGGGGGTTACCGCGGCTCCCGACCCGCTGGGCTGAGCTTCGTGGCCGGGTGCGGGCGGGCGGTGGTTGCCCGCACCCGTGCGGCGGAGCCGTATGTCGATCCGGTCCGCGCCCCTTCAGGGCTCCTCCGACAGCTCCCCAAGGTGCGTAACGATCTTGCCGCCGGGGGAGAATCCCCGGATTCGTCTTTCCGGGGGCACTGGCGTAGACTGACGCGTCGGCTCTCGTGTCTCCGCATGCCCGCATGTGTGAGGAGAGTCGATCAAGGTAGTCGATTCGAAGGGCGAAGCGTGGCCAAGAAGCAAGGTGCCATCGAGATCGAGGGCACTGTCGTCGAGTCTCTGCCGAACGCCATGTTCAAGGTCGAGCTCCAGAACGGCCACCAGGTCCTGGCACACATCAGCGGCAAGATGCGCATGCACTACATCCGCATCCTCCCTGACGACCGGGTCGTGGTGGAGCTGTCTCCGTACGACCTGACGCGTGGCCGGATCGTCTACCGGTACAAGTAGATCTTGCCTGATCCCGCTTCCCGCGGGCTGCCGGCAACTGACCCGGAGAACCTCACCCATGAAGGTCAAGCCGAGCGTCAAGAAGATCTGCGACAAGTGCAGGGTGATCCGCCGTCACGGCCGGGTCATGGTGATCTGCGACAACCCGCGCCACAAGCAGCGCCAGGGCTGACGCACGACTGACTGCAGTTCGTTCGCAGAGATTCGCGCGACGCACGCAACACAACGAGTACATACGCAGGACCCGCCGGCGGTGGCAACCGCCATCGTGGCGACACCCTCGGTCGGAGGCCGGGGACCCGGTTCGTACCGACTCTTTTGCATCAAAGGGGACGGCGGGCGGGAGTGGTCCTGCTGCAGACCTCCGAAGATCAACAGGAGCCATGAATGGCACGCGTTGAAGGCGTTGACCTCCCGCGCGACAAGCGCATCGAGGTTGCCCTCACCTACGTGTTCGGCATCGGCCGTACCCGCGCCCAGCAGACGCTGGACGCCACCGGTGTCGACCGCAATATCCGCGTTCGCGACCTGGGCGAGGACGACCTCGTCAAGATCCGCGAGTACGTCGACCAGAACTTCCAGACCGAGGGTGACCTCCGTCGCGAGATCCAGGCCGACATCCGCCGCAAGGTGGAGATCGGCTGCTACCAGGGTCTGCGTCACCGTCGCGGCCTCCCGGTCCACGGTCAGCGCACCAGCACGAACGCCCGTACCCGCAAGGGCCCGCGTCGCGCCATCGCCGGTAAGAAGAAGCCGGGCAAGAAGTAGTCCGCAGCGGACTCGCCGTCCAGCGGTCTTCGCTGTAGGACCGACCACCTCCCGTAGGAGAACGACATGCCCCCCAAGGGTCGTCAGGGCGCTGCCAAGAAGGTGCGCCGCAAGGAAAAGAAGAACGTCGCTCACGGCCACGCGCACATCAAGAGCACGTTCAACAACACGATCGTGTCCATCACGGACCCGACCGGCAACGTGATCTCGTGGGCCTCCGCCGGCCACGTCGGCTTCAAGGGCTCGCGCAAGTCCACGCCGTTCGCCGCGCAGATGGCCGCCGAGAACGCCGCGCGCCGCGCCCAGGAGCACGGCATGCGCAAGGTCGACGTCTTCGTCAAGGGCCCGGGTTCCGGTCGCGAGACCGCCATCCGCTCCCTGCAGGCGACCGGCCTCGAGGTCGGCTCCATCCAGGACGTCACGCCGACGCCGCACAACGGCTGCCGTCCGCCCAAGCGTCGCCGCGTCTGACGCACGACCGTTTGGTCTGAGGTTTTCGGGCGGTGCGGCTCTTACGAGCCGTACCGCCCGTACCCTTGATGTATCTCAGGGCATCAAATAGTGGGTGCCCCTGAACTGAAGGAATCACTTCATGCTGATCGCTCAGCGTCCCTCGTTGACCGAAGAGGTCGTCGACGAGTTCCGCTCCCGGTTCGTCATCGAGCCGCTGGAGCCGGGCTTCGGCTACACCCTCGGCAACTCCCTCCGCCGGACTCTTCTGTCCTCGATCCCGGGTGCGGCCGTCACGTCCATCCGGATCGACGGTGTCCTGCACGAGTTCACCACCGTGCCGGGCGTCAAGGAAGACGTCACCGACCTGATCCTCAACATCAAGCAGCTGGTCGTCTCCTCGGAGCACGACGAGCCGGTCGTGATGTACCTGCGCAAGCAGGGCCCGGGTCTGGTCACCGCCGCCGACATCGCGCCCCCGGCCGGTGTCGAGGTGCACAACCCCGACCTCGTCCTCGCCACGCTCAACGGCAAGGGCAAGCTGGAGATGGAGCTGACCGTCGAGCGCGGTCGCGGCTACGTCTCGGCCGTGCAGAACAAGCAGGTGGGCCAGGAGATCGGCCGTATCCCGGTCGACTCGATCTACTCGCCGGTTCTCAAGGTCACGTACAAGGTCGAGGCCACGCGTGTCGAGCAGCGCACCGACTTCGACAAGCTGATCGTCGACGTCGAGACCAAGCAGGCCATGCGGCCGCGCGACGCCATGGCGTCCGCCGGCAAGACGCTGGTCGAGCTGTTCGGTCTGGCCCGCGAGCTCAACGTCGACGCCGAGGGCATCGACATGGGCCCGTCGCCGACGGACGCCGCGCTCGCGGCGGACCTGGCTCTTCCGATCGAGGAGCTGGAGCTCACCGTCCGGTCGTACAACTGCCTCAAGCGCGAGGGCATCCACTCAGTGGGTGAGCTCGTCGCCCGCTCCGAGGCGGACCTGCTCGACATCCGCAACTTCGGTGCGAAGTCCATCGACGAGGTCAAGGCCAAGCTGGCCGGTATGGGCCTCGCCCTGAAGGACTCGCCTCCCGGCTTCGACCCGACCGCCGCGGCTGACGCCTTCGGCGCCGAGGACGAGGGCGACACCGGGTTCGTCGAGACCGAGCAGTACTGAGAGCTCGCTCGACACCGCCCCGCGTCCCTCTGGGGCGCGGGTCTCCGACAGGCGACCGCCTGCTCGGATACTGACCCCGGTACCTGATACGGCCGGGGCAGACACCTAGGAGAAACATCATGCCGAAGCCCGCCAAGGGTGCCCGTCTGGGTGGCGGCGCCGCGCACGAGAAGATGCTCCTCGCGAACCTCGCGAAGAACCTCTTCGAGCACGGCAAGATCACGACGACCGAGGCCAAGGCCCGCCGTCTGCGCCCGTACGCGGAGCGTCTGGTCACCAAGGCGAAGAAGGGCGACCTTCACAACCGCCGTCAGGTGCTCCAGGTCATCACCGACAAGAGCGTCGTCCACACGCTCTTCACGGAGATCGCCCCGCGCTACGAGAACCGTCCGGGTGGCTACACCCGCATCACCAAGATCGGTAACCGCCGTGGCGACAACGCGCCCATGGCTGTCATCGAGCTGGTCGAGGCGCTGACGGTCGCGCAGCAGGCCACCGGTGAGGCCGAGGCCGCCACCAAGCGCGCCGCCAAGGACGCCGAGGCCAAGGCCGAGACGCCCGCCGAGGTCGTCGAGGACGCCAAGCAGGAGTCCGAGGACGCCTGAGGCACTGCCTCGTCGTGTGCGTGAGCGGGTCCGCCCTTTCGGGGGCGGGCCCGTTCTCGCGTTGTGCGGGTCGATCGGATCGGGATATCGGGCTCGGGTTCGGATACGGGTACGGGAGAGGAACTGGGTGTGAGTGACGAGGTGGCCGACGGGTTCGTGCGGCTGCGGCTCGACCTGTCGTACGACGGGGCGGGCTTCTCCGGCTGGGCCAAGCAGGCGCGCGGGCAGCGGACCGTGCAGGCCGAGATCGAGGACGCGCTGCGGACCGTGACACGGTCCTCGCGGACGCACGAGCTGACCGTGGCCGGGCGCACCGACGCGGGCGTGCACGCCCGCGGGCAGGTGGCGCACGTGGATCTGCCCGGCGAGCTGTGGGCCGAGCACCGGGAGAAGCTGCTCAAGCGGCTGGCCGGCCGCCTCCCCAAGGACGTCCGGGTCTGGTCGGTCGCCGAGGCGCCCAGTGGCTTCAACGCCCGTTTCTCCGCGATCTGGCGGCGTTACGCGTACCGGGTGACCGACCACCCGGGCGGCGTCGACCCGCTGCTGCGCGGGCACGTGCTGTGGCACGACTGGCCGCTGGACGTCGACGCGATGAACACCGCCGCGCACGGACTGCTCGGCGAGCACGACTTCGCCGCGTACTGCAAGAAGCGCGAGGGCGCCACCACCATCCGTACGCTGCAGGAGCTCAGCCTCGTACGGGACGAGGACGGCATCGTCACCGCGACCGTGCGGGCCGACGCCTTCTGCCACAACATGGTGCGCTCGCTCATCGGGGCGCTGCTGTTCGTCGGGGACGGGCACCGGGCGCCGGACTGGCCGCGCGAGGTGCTCGACGCCGGGGTGCGGGACTCCGCCGTGCACGTGGTGCGGCCGCACGGACTGACCCTGGAAGAGGTCGGCTACCCGGCGGACGAACTGCTCGCCGCACGCAACCGCGAGGCCCGCAACAAGCGGACGCTGCCGGGCCGGGGGTGCTGCTGAAAGGCGTCACACCAGGTCACACTCCCCGTCCGACCCCCGTCACCAGCCCGTCCGACCCCCGTCGGGCTCCTGTCGGACCTCCGTCGGCGCGCCGCTCAGCCCGCGTCCGCCGCGGCCGACGCCTGCAGCTCGCCGCGGCGCTTGATCTGCTCGAACACGAACTCGTTCAGATCGTTGCCGAGCGTGAAGAGCGCCGTGTCCTTCTTCGTGGCGTTCTTGCCGTCGGTGTGGCCGCCGTTGGTGAAGTACGCGTAGCGGCCCCACGAGTTCACCGTTATCCGGCAGACCGTGGTGCGGCAGAACGTCGGGACGCCGTCGCCGGGCAGCGAGAGCACCGAACCGTTGTCGTATTCGTCGCGCACCTTGGTGGCCTGCGCCTTGGTGTCGTAGACGGTGACGCCGACGGTGACCGCGTCGGTGCCCTTGTAGTACGTGGCGCGGATCACCTGGGTGCAGTGGTGCTTGCGCAGCAGGCCCACCACGCCCTTGAGCGCGACCGACGCGCAGTTCTTGGTGCTGGCCGTGGCGCCCTTCTTGTAGACGCGGCCGCCGACCGTCAGCGTCTTGCCGGGGAACAGGGTGTTCGCCGTGAGCGGCGCCTTGTCCTTGGCGGCGCTGTCGATGAAGTCGTTCGGGTCGAGCGGGGGCGGCGGGGTCGTCTCCGCGAACGAAGGGGCCGTGGTCCTGGCGCCGCTGGGGATGTTCGCGGTGCTGGGCAGCTGGTCGGCGGGCTTGTCGCCGGCCTGGTTGTTCCCGTTGGCCGAGACGATGCCCCAGGCGACGACCGCGCCGACCGCGAGGGTGGCGACGATCGCGCCGCCGATCATCATCCAGCGCTTCTTGCGCGCGCGTGCCTCAGATGCCTCGGCGAGAGCTCCCCAGTCCGGGGTGCCTCCGCTGTTCCCGGCGCCCCACTGGTTGTCGTTCTGCCCCCACTGGGGTCCCCCCTGCCCGAAACTCATGGGGCGCATCTTAGACGCGCCGCGTGCCGCTGTTGACGGGCGGGCCCTACACGTTTTGACCTGCCCGGCAGTGCCCGGGTAGTCTGCCTAGTCGTTATGTGTATCGGCTTGCTCATTCTCCTGTGAGAGGCCCTTGCACGGGTTCCCTGGAGCAGTTACCAGTGGGCGGCATACGGGCGCTGAACCCGGCACTGTCGTCCCCAGCTGCACGATCGCTTCAGTGATGCCATTTTCAGCACCCATCCACTGAAGAAGAAGAAGGCTGCTAAGTGCGTACGTACAGCCCCAAGCCCGGCGATGTGACTCGCCAGTGGCACGTCATCGACGCGCAGGACGTCGTCCTGGGCCGTCTGGCCACCACTGCCGCGGGTCTCCTCCGTGGCAAGCACAAGCCGACCTATGCTCCGCACATGGACATGGGCGACTTCGTCGTCATCATCAACGCCGACAAGGTGCACCTGTCCGGCAACAAGAAGACCCAGAAGATGGCGTACCGCCACTCCGGCTACCCGGGTGGTCTGCGGTCCGTCCGCTACGACGAGCTCCTGGAGAAGAACCCGGAGAAGGCCGTCGAGAAGGCGGTCAAGGGCATGCTTCCCAAGAACTCGCTGGGCCGTCAGATGCTCTCGAAGCTGAAGGTCTACTCGGGCGACCAGCACCCGCACGCTGCCCAGCAGCCGGTGCCGTTCGAGATCACCCAGGTCGCGCAGTAGTTCCGGCCACACCCCCTAAGACAGAAAAGAATCTGAGGAGAATCGTGGCCGAGACCACCCCCGAGACGCCGGTCGAAGAGATCGTCGACGTCGAGAGCTACACCACCGAGTCCGACGCGCCCGTCGAGGGCGAGTACACCTCGGAGTCCAACCCGGCCCGCTTCGGCGACCCGCAGCCGGCCGCCGGCCTGGGCCGTCGCAAGAACGCCATCGCGCGCGTCCGCATCGTGCCGGGCACGGGCAAGTGGAAGGTCAACGGGCGCACGCTCGAGGACTACTTCCCGAACAAGGTCCACCAGCAGGAAGTCAACGAGCCCTTCAAGGTGCTCGAGCTCGACGGCCGCTACGACGTCATCGCCCGCATCTCGGGTGGCGGTGTCTCCGGCCAGGCCGGTGCCCTGCGTCTGGGCGTGGCCCGCGCGCTGAACGAGGCCGACGTGGAGAACAACCGCGGCGCCCTCAAGAAGGCCGGCTACCTGCGCCGCGACGACCGCGCGGTCGAGCGCAAGAAGGCCGGTCTCAAGAAGGCCCGCAAGGCCCCGCAGTACAGCAAGCGCTAAATCCCGCGCTGCCTGCTTGTACTTTTTTCCGTTCGCCCCGGCGGCACGTTCTGTGCCACCGGGGCGTTCGGCTTATGAAACATGTGAGTTACTTCGGAGGACACCAAGTGGGACGACTCTTCGGCACGGACGGCGTGCGCGGTGTCGCCAACGCGGATCTGACGGCCGAGCTGGCGCTCGGTCTGTCGGTGGCCGCGGCGCACGTACTCGGCGAGGTGGGCACGTTCGAGGGCCACCGGCCGGTGGCGGTCGTCGGCCGTGACCCGCGGGCCTCGGGCGAGTTCCTTGAGGCCGCGGTCGTCGCGGGTCTGGCCAGCGCGGGCGTCGACGTCCTGCGCGTCGGTGTGCTGCCCACCCCGGCGGTGGCGCACCTCACCGGCGTCCTGGGCGCCGACCTCGGCGTGATGCTCTCGGCGAGCCACAACGCGATGCCGGACAACGGCATCAAGTTCTTCGCCCGTGGCGGCCACAAGCTCGCCGACGAGCTTGAGGACCGCATCGAGTCCGTGTACGCGGAGCACCGTACCGGCGCCCCGTGGGACCGGCCGACCGGTGCGGGCGTCGGCCGTGTCAGGACGTACGACGAGGGGCTCGACCAGTACGTGGCGCACCTCGTCGGCGTGCTGCCGAACCGCCTCGACGGGCTGAAGATCGTCCTCGACGAGGCGCACGGCGCGGCCGCGCGCGTCTCTCCGGTCGCGTTCGCGCGCGCCGGTGCGGAGATCGTCACGATCGGCGCCGAGCCCGACGGGCTCAACATCAACGACGGCTGCGGCTCGACCCACCTCGACCAGCTGAAGGCCGCCGTCGTGGAGCACGGCGCGGACTTCGGTATCGCGCACGACGGCGACGCCGACCGCTGCCTGGCCGTGGACCACACCGGGTCCGAGATCGACGGCGACCAGATCCTCAGCGTGCTCGCCCTCGCGCTGCGCGAGCGCGGCGCGCTGCGCGAGGACACCGTTGTCGCGACCGTGATGTCGAACCTCGGGTTCAAGCTGGCGATGGAGCGCGAAGGCATCCGCTTCGTGCAGACCGCGGTCGGCGACCGGTACGTCCTGGAGTCGATGAAGGAGCACGGCTACGCGCTCGGCGGCGAGCAGTCGGGCCACGTCATCGTGCTCGACCACGCCACGACCGGTGACGGCACGCTGACCGGGCTGCTGCTCGCGGCGCGCGTCGCGCAGACCGGCCGTAGCCTCAAGGACCTGGCGTCGGTCATGAACCGGCTGCCGCAGGTGCTCATCAACGTCCCGGACGTGGACAGGTCCCGGGTCGCGACGTCCGGCGAGCTGACGGCGGCGGTCGCCGACGCGGAGCGCGAACTCGGCGCGACCGGGCGGGTGCTGCTGCGCCCGTCCGGGACGGAGCCGTTGGTGCGGGTGATGGTCGAGGCCGCCGACATCGAGCAGGCGCGGTCCGTCGCCGGGCGTCTGGCGGATGTGGTGAAGTCGGCGCTGGGCTAGGGAGCGCTCCGCGCCCCTGCTCGGCCTGCGATCGGCCGTCCCTTCCTCCTGGCCCAGAGTGCCTTCTGGGTCAGGAGGGTCAGGGTGCCCGCCAGGACGATGCCGCCCATGTTGGCGAGCAGTTGGGCGGTCGAGCCCCACGTCTGGGCGTAGTCGGTGTAGCTGAAGGCGACCGCCGCGTTCGCGGCGGCGGGGACCGTGGTCACCGAGATGGCGACACCGATCAGGGCGCCCGACTTGGCGGAGGTCAGCGAGAGCGTGCCCGCGCTGCCCGCGAGCAGGGCGACCACGAACGACATCCAGTCCGGCCGCCAGATGAACCCCGTGTTGGGCCGAGGGCCCTCCACCATGGACCGGCTGAAGAGGCCGACACCGTCCAGGAACCAGCTGAACCCGGCCGTGAGCGTCATCGCGAGCGCGAACCCCGCCACGAGCGCCCACACCGAGCGCAGCATCAGGCGCGGCGCTCGCTGCACCAGTGCCGTCGAGACTCCGGCCAGCGGGCCGAACTCCGGTCCCACGGCCATCGCGCCGACGATCAGGATCGCGTTGTCGAGCATCACACCGCACGCGGCGATCATCGTCGCGAGCGCGAGGAACGCCACGTACGTGACGGTGAGCGTCGACTCCTCGTGCGTGACCTCGGTCAGCTGCTCCCACACCACCGCGTCCGCGCCCTCGCCCGGCGCCTGCCGCTCCGCCTCGTCGGCGCGCTGCGACAGCGACACGTCGACGGTCTCGACGGCGATCGAGCCCCACTCCTCGATGCCCGACTCGCGCAGCGCGCGCAGGAGGTCGTGACCGGCCTCCCGGACCACGTCGCACAGCACGACGTCGCCCACCGGGTCGCGGGCGGCGCCGGAGAGTACCGCGACGTTCGTCGTGCCGACCGATGTCTCGATCAGGCGCACGACGGCGTCGGTGCGGTCCGGCGGCGTGATCAGGCGCAGGTGCAGCATGCGCGCACAGTAACGGGCGCGCCGTCAGAGCTTGCGCAGCCGCACCCGCTGCACCTTGTGGTCAGGTCCCTTGCGGATGACCAGGTTGGCGCGGCCGCGCGTGGGGGCCACGTTCTCCAGGAGGTTGACCTTGTTGATGGTGCGCCAGGTGGTGCGCGCGTAGTCGAGGGCCTCCTCCTCGGAGACCTGGGTGTACTTCCTGAAGTACGAGGACGGGTTCTGGAAGGCGGTCGCGCGCAGCTTGCGGAACCGGTTGAGGTACCAGCGCTCGATGTCCTCGGCGCGCGCGTCGACGTACACGCTGAAGTCGAAGAAGTCGGCGAGGCCGACGCGGGTGCGGCCGTCCTTGCCGGGGAGTGCGGGCTGCAGCACGTTGATGCCCTCGACGATGAGGATGTCGGGGCGGCGGACCACGAGCTGCTCGCCGGGCACGATGTCGTAGATCAGGTGGGAGTAGACGGGCGCGGTCACCTCGTCCTTGCCGGCCTTGATGTCGGCGACGAACCGCGTCAGGGCGCGTCGGTCGTACGACTCCGGGAACCCCTTCCTCGACATCAGGCCGCGTGCCTGGAGCTCCTTGGTGGGCAGCAGGAACCCGTCCGTGGTGACCCGCTCCACGCGCGGGTGCTCGGGCCAGCGCGAGAGCAGAGCCTGGAGCAGGCGGGCCACGGTCGACTTGCCGACGGCCACCGAACCGGCGACCCCTATGACGAACGGCGTACCGGACTGCGAGGCCTTCTCGCCGGTGTCGCCGAGAAACGTGTTCAGGGCGCCGCGCAGGCCGTCGGTGGCGCCCACGTAGAGGTTGAGGAGCCGGGAGAGCGGCAGGTAGATGTCGCTGACCTCGTCCAGGTCGATCACGTCGCCCAGGCCGCGCAGCCGCTCCAGCTCGTCGGCGGTGAGCGGCAGCGGTGTCTTGTCCCGCAGGGCGCTCCACTGGCTGCGGGTGAGATCGACGTAGGGAGTCGCCTCCGGCCGGGGCCGGTGGGCGCTTCTGGGCTCGGAGACCGGAGAGATCACCCGTTCATTGTCCTGGCTGCCGGGGCGGGGTGGCAGGTGGGGTGTGTCACTCCGGTGACGGGCTCCTGCGGTGCGCCGTGGCGCGTGGGGACGTCAGAGGCCGACGGGCCCGGGGCGGCCGCCGTCCTTCAGGGACGAGATGAAGGCGCGGAAGGCTCCGCTCGGGACCACCAGAGTGCGCTCGGTCGGCCTCTTCGAGTCGCGGACGGCTATGTGGGTGGGGCGGGTGGCGATCTCTACGCAGTTGTTGCCCTCGCCGCCGCCGGAGTACGACGATTTCCGCCAGTGGTAGGAGGGGGTCACGGTGTGCCTCACAGTTCCTTCGCCAGGCCGTGGATGAAGTCACGTGAACGATCGGGTTCGAGCGCCACGGCCTCCACTTTACGGAAAAGCGTTCGAAACGCGCTGAGTTGGGCCTCGGAGTCGATGAAGGCGGTGCCGTGTGGTGAGTCGCGCACCGCTGTGTCCAGCTTGGGGACGGCTCCACCCGCGTACATCATGGCGCTCCACGCGCCGGCGAACCCGTCGAGGTCGAAGGGGATGACGCGCACGGTGACGTTGGCTGCTTCCGAGAGTTCCAGGACTCGGTCGAGCTGAGCCCGCGCGGCTGGACGGTCGCCCACCCGGATGCGCAGGGCCGCTTCGTGAATGACTGCTTCGTACGGGATGGGGGAGGGGCCCTCGATGACGACCCGGCGGTCCATCCGGTGACGGGCGCGCAACTCCAGGTCGTCGTCCGCCAGGGCGGGAACCTGGTAGGAGAAGACCGCGCGGGCGTATTCCTCCGTCTGTAGCAGCCCGGGGATGTGCAGGAACTCGATGTCCTGCCGGTAGGTGGCGTGGTGCTCCAGTTCGGCGAGGTCCAGGTACACCGTGGGGAGCAGGCCGCGGTACGCCTCCCACCAGCCGCGTGTCCGGTCGGTCGCCATGGCCGCCAGGGCGTCGATCAACTCCGAGTCCGTGCAGGCGTACTGGACCGCCATCCGCCGCAGGCGCGCTTCACTGAGCCCCGCGAGACCGGCCTCGGTCTGGCTCACCTGGGCGGAGTCCGTGCCCAGGAGCGCGGCCGCCTCACGTCCCTTGAGTCCGGCTGCCTCGCGCAGTTTCCGCAGCTCGGCACCGAGTCGCTCTTGGCGTGCGCTCGCGTTCTGCCTGCGTGGCATGGCGTTCTCCTCGGTTCCGACAGCCGGGCGGCAGAGCCTCGTTCGGGGGACAGGTTACGCGAACTGCTTGCGCGGGACCAAAATTAGTCCCTACGCTCGGTGGCGCGACGCACACACTGCGGAACGCCGGGGCACCGGAAGCGCACCGCTCCGTCCTGCCATGACGGATGCGGCATGCCACCGCCCGCGCACTCGCGGACTCTCGACACACCCGTCACCGAACTGGAGTTGACGCATGCCCGAAAACGAACCGTGGGAGTACTCGCTGTACATCCCGAACGATCCGCGCGCGGTGCCCATCAGCCGTCGCGTGCTGCGCCTCGTCCTGACCATGCACGGTCTGATCCGCCTGGTCGACGTCGCGGAACTGCTGGCGACGGAGCTGGTGAGCAACGCCGTACGTCACACGAAGGGCCCGGCCGCTCTGCGGGTGCGATGGTCGGCCGGGGTGCTGCGCATCGGGGCCTGGGACACGGACCCGGAGCCGCCGGAACCGCCCGGAGCGGCGGGGCGGGACGCCGGGGCGGAGGCGGGGCGAGGGCTGGTACTGGTGCGGGCTTGTGCCGACGGGTGGGGCTGGCATCCGCTGGGCGCCGGCGAGAACCGGGGCAAGTACGTGTGGTGCGACCTCGCGGCCGCGTGAACGTTTGCTCACATCTCGAAAGAGTGAATCCGGCGCGAGGATCACGGACGAGTCGGAGGTGGCGCGGCAGCCCGCGCTGTCGGCGCTCAGCGCCATCGTGCACAGCGAAAGCGCGGACATCGCCGCCGTACTGGAACTGCCGGCCCGCGGAATGCGGTCGTTCGGCAAACACACGGCCATGTACTGGTCGGAGCTGCTGGAGACCGGCCTGGAGGACACTCCGGCCCGAGAGACATGGAGGGAGCTGGAGAAGACGGTCGTCACCTACTTCCCGGGCAGGGGCGCTGTCTTTGAAGAGGCGTATCTGGACGGCGAGGCGAAGGGTGTGCTTCGCATCCTGGAACTGCGTGGTCTCGCCGTCTCCGACGACGTGCGCGAGCGCATCACCTCCTGCGCCGACATCGCCCTGCTCGACGACTGGCTCGACCGGGCCGGAACGGTCGAGCGCGCGGAGGACCTGTTCAGCGAAGGCCCTGAGCGCCCTGTGGGGCCCGGAGGAGGTCCGGAGGGCTCCGGGGCTGAGGTCGGGGCTGAGGCCGGGGGGAAGCCGGGGGTGAGGCCGGTCCGAGCTGAGTCACCGAGGCACCCGTAGGGTGCTCGGCATGAGCATCATCGGGGTCGGTATCGACGTGGCCGAGATCGAGCGGTTCGGGGCGTCGCTGGAGCGTACGCCCGGGATGGCCGAGCGGTTGTTCCTGGAGTCGGAGCTGTTGCTGCCCAGTGGTGAGCGGCGGGGTGTGGCCTCGCTCGCCGCCCGGTTCGCGGCCAAGGAGGCCGTGGCGAAGGCGCTGGGCGCACCGTCCGGCCTCCGCTGGACCGACGCCGAGGTGTGGGTCGAGGAGAGCGGGCAGCCGAGGCTGAGGGTGACCGGGACGGTCGCCGCCCGTGCGGCCGACCTGGGGGTGCAGGGGTTCCACGTGTCGTTGAGCCATGACGCGGGGGTCGCGTCGGCCGTGGTGGTCGCCGAAGGGTGAGCCGCCCCCGGCCACCAAGTACCCGCCCAGAAAAGTGTCGCAGTCATACGTACGACTGCGACACTCTTCCGCGGTCAGCCCCGTACGTCCCGCCACACCGCCGGAATCGCCGCCGCCACGTCCTGTGCCGACACCGGCGCTCCGTCGGCCGCGTGCCGGGCCGCGAGGCCGTGCAGGTAGGCGCCGGTCGCCGCCGCGTCCGCCGGGGCCAGGCCCGCCGCGAGCAGCGAACCCGTCAGGCCCGACAGGACGTCGCCGCTGCCGGCCGTGGCCAGCCACGGGGTGCCCGTCGGGTTCACGCGGGTCGGGGAGCTGTCGCCGTCCCCCGGCGGCGGAGCGATCAGCGTGGTCGAGCCCTTCAGGAGGACCGTCGCGGCATAGCGCTCCGCCAACTCCCTTACGGATGCCAGGCGTTCGGCCTCGACTCGCCCGCGTTCCACGCCGAGCAGCGCCGCGGCCTCACCGGCGTGGGGCGTCATCACCGTCGGCGCCGTGCGGGCGCGGACCGTCTTCGCGTCGGCGAGGCGCAGGCCGTCCGCGTCGATCAGGACCGGCACGTCGGCCGAGAGCACGTCCGCGAGCCCCGACGCGTCGTCGCCCAGGCCCGGACCGATCACCCACGCCTGGACGCGGCCCGCCCCGGCCGGGGGCCCCGCCGACACCAGCGTCTCCGGGAAACGGGACAGCACCGCCTGAGCGGCCGGGCCCACATAGCGCACCGCTCCCGCTCCACCGCGCAGCGCCCCGGCCACCGCGAGGACCGCCGCGCCCGGATAGCGCGCCGAGCCCGCCACGACCCCCACCACGCCCCGGCGGTACTTGTCGCTCTCCCCGGCGGGTTCGGGCAGCAGTGCCGCCACGTCGTCGTGCTGCAACGCCGTCAGTTCGGCGCGGCCCGGCGGGAGTTCGAGGCCGATGTCGATCAGGCGCAGCGCGCCCGCGTGCGCGCGGGCCGGGTCGACGAGCAGGCCCGGCTTGTACGCGCCGAACGTGACGGTCGCGTCCGCCCGCACCGCCTCGCCGTGCACCGTGCCGGTGTCCGCGTCCACCCCGCTGGGCAGGTCCACGGCGACCGTGAGGCCGTCCGACGCCGCTGCCGCCGTGGCCAGTTGAGCCGCGCGCGGGCGCAGGCCGCCCTTGCCACCGATACCCACGATGCCGTCGACGACCAGGTCGGCGCGGCCCACGATCCCGGTGGACGCGTCGGCCTCGGCGCCGAGCACGGTGCCGCCCGCCGAACGCAGCGCCGCGAGGCCCGAGGCGTGCGCCCGGTCCGGCGAGAGGAGCAGCGCCGTGACGCCCGCGCCACGACGGGCGAGGCGGGCGCCCGCGTACAGGGCGTCGCCGCCGTTGTCGCCGGAGCCGACGAGCAGGGCGATCCGGGACCCGTACACCTTGCCGAGCAGGTCGGCGCAGGCGGCGGCCAGTCCGGCGGCGGCCCGCTGCATCAGCGCTCCCTCGGGCAGCCGCGCCATCAGTGCGCGTTCGGCGGTCCTGACCGTCTCCACGTCGTAAGCAGTGCGCATGTCATCGAGTGTCTCCCAGGAGGCGGGTACGCAGCAGGTCGGCCGTCTCCCGCGGGTGGGTCGACCAGCCGTTGTGCGCGCCCGGGAAATCCGCCACCGGCAGGCCCAGACGGTCGGCCATGAGCGTCGCCGGGCGGGAGGGGAGGTGGGGCCGGGTGGCCTTGCCGACGGCCAGCGTCAGACGGTCCCGTGACCGGGCCAGCGCGTCGAGGTCGGGCGTGTACGCGGCGAAGCTGCGGTGTTCGTACCGGATCGCCAGCGGGGCGTTGGCCGCCAGACGGTCCCGCGACTCGCGCCGGCGTACCGTGACGGGGGAGTCGTGCCCCGGCATCGGCAGCAGCACCGGGCCCACCCCGCGCAGGAACCGCTCGCCCGCGGCGTCCAGGCCCCGCGCCGTGAACGCGTCGTACACCTCCTGGAAGAACGCCAGCTGCTCGCGCGCGTCCGGCAGCACGCTCCATGACGGCGGCTCGTGCGCCACCACGCGGCGGAGCCGTTCGGGGTGCCGGGCCAGCAGGTCGAGCGCGACGATGGCCCCGCTCGACGAGCCCGCCACGTACGCCGGTTCGCCGGGGGAGACCGCGTCGAGCAGCCGCAGCGCGTCGTCCGCGTGCACCGGCACCCGCTGCTCGGTGTGCGGGCCGTCCAGGGCCGAGCGCGAATAGCCGCGCGGGTCGTGCGTGATCACCGTGTACGTGTCGGCCAGCGCGTCGGCGAGCGGGTCGAGGACGGCCGCGTCGCCGCCCGCGCCGGGGAGCAGGAGCAGGGCGGGGCCGTGGCCCCGGGTCTCGTAGTACAAGGTCGCGCCGGGGGGCGTGAGCGTGCCGGGTCGGGGAGTCAACTGTCGTGTCCCTTCGGCCAGTTGGTCAGGGCGATGTGGAGGGCGTCGAGCGCGCTCGTCCATGTCGCGGCGACATCCCGCTCGTGCCGGAAGCCGCCCGCGAGTTCGAGCGTGACGAAACCGTGGAACGTGCTGCGCAGCAGGCGGCCCGCGTCGGTCAGGGCGGGTTCCGCCAGGCCGTAGCCCCGAAGCAGCGCGTACGTGCAGGTGAGGTTGCGGCGCAGCGCCGGATGCTCGTCGTACGCGGACGGGGCGAGCTCCAGCTGGGTCGCCGCGTACCGGCCCGGGTGGGCGAGCGCGAAGTCGCGGTAGGCGTGCGCGAACGCGATCAGCGCCTCGCGACCCGAACGGCCCGCCAGCGCGTCCGCGATCCGGTCGCCGAGGTCGAGGCCGGAGCGGATCGCCACGCGCGTGCGCAGGTCGGCGAGGCTCTTGACGTGTCCGTACAGGCTCGCGTCCTTGACTCCGAAGCCGCGGGCCAGCGCCGCGACGGTGATGTGGTCGAAGCCCACGGTGTCCGCGAGATCGGCGGCGGCCGCCACCACGCGGTCCGTGGTCAGACCGGCTCTGACCATCTTGCCTCCACTCGTTTCCTAGGAAGCTTAGGTTTTTTCTTACGGTACCTAGGTTCTGGCTGGCCGATCAACAGGTTTCGGGCCCCACCGGCGGGCCGCCGCCGTTCCAGGGACGGTCACAGGGCTCTGAGAGACTGGGCGCACGATGAACGAGAACGTGACTGCCCCGCTCCGCGCCCGCGCCGAGGTCGACCTGGCCGCACTGAAGGCCAATGTGCGGTCCCTGCGCGCCCACGCGCCCACGGCGGCGTTCATGGCCGTGGTGAAGGCCGACGCGTATGGGCACGGCATGCTGCCGGTGGCCCGCGCCGCGAAGGAGGCGGGGGCGGAGTGGCTGGGCACGGCCACCGCCGAGGAGGCGCTCGCACTGCGCGCCGCCGGGCTTCCCGGCCGGATCCTGTCCTGGCTGTGGGTGCCTGGCGGGCCCTGGCGCGAGGGCATCGAGGCCGACCTCGACATGTCGGTGAGTGGTATGTGGGCGCTGCGCGAAGTGACGAGCGCGGCACGCGAGTCGGGCCGAGCCGCCCGTATCCAGCTCAAGGCCGACACGGGGCTCGGGCGCAACGGCTGCCTGCCCGCGGACTGGCCCGAGCTGGTCCGCGCGTCGCTCGCCGCGCAGGCCGCCGGTCTCGTCACGGTCACCGGCCTGTGGTCGCACTTCGCGTGCGCCGACGAGCCGGGCCACCCGTCGATCGCCGCCCAGCTGGAGTCCTTCCGCGAGATGGTGGCGTACGCGGAGAAGGAGGGTGTCACTCCGGAGGTGCGGCACATCGCCAACTCGCCGGGCACGCTCACCCTCCCCGAGACCCACTTCGACCTGGTCAGGCCCGGCATCGCGATGTACGGGATCTCGCCGAGCCCCGAAGTCGGCACGCCCGCCGACTTCGGCCTCCGCCCGGTCATGTCGCTCAAGGCGTCGCTCGCTCTGGTGAAACACGCACCCGGCGGCCTCGGCGTCAGCTACGGGCATCATTACGTCACGCCGGGCGACACGACGCTGGGCCTCGTCCCGCTCGGTTACGCGGACGGCGTCCCGCGCCACGCGTCCGGCACGGGACCTGTCCTGATCGGTGGCAAGCGGCGGACGGTCGCGGGCCGCGTCGCGATGGACCAGTTCGTCGTCGACCTGGGCGGGGACGAGCCCGTGGCGGGCGACGAGGCGATCCTGTTCGGGCCCGGCGACGGCGGGGAGCCGACGGCCGAGGACTGGGCCGTGGCGTCGGGCACCATCGCGTACGAGATCGTCACCCGGATCGGTGCGCGGGTCCCGCGCGTCTATGTGGGCGAGGGCTCCGGGGCGTAGCGGTACGAGCCCGTGGTTCCGTGGTGCGGCGGGGCGGCCGACACGGGACCGTGAAGAGAACGGTGGGGAACGCGGGACAGGGCAGGAACGGCGAAGGAGCGGCACGTGAGCGAGACCAGCGCACAGGCGGCGGCAGCCGTCGCCGACGCGGCCGGACAGGCAGCCGCCGGTACCTGGCGGCGGGGGGCCGGTGTCGCGGGCGCCGCGATCGGCGTCGTCGCCGCGGGCGCGGCCGCCGGTGTCGCGATCGAGCGGCTCACCGTGGGGCGCGGCATGCGCCGCAAGGCCCGCCTCGCCCTCGACGCGTCGGGCCCGTACGGCACGCTGCGCGGCACCCCCGGCACGGCCCGCGCGGACGACGGCACACAGCTGTACTACGAGGTCGACGAGGTCGAGCCCGAGGGCGGCAGCACCCCGCGGCGCCGCCGCCTGTTCGGACGCAGGACGCCGCTGCCGGTCACGGTCGTCTTCAGCCACGGCTACTGCCTCACCCAGGACTCCTGGCACTTCCAGCGCGCGGCCCTGCGCGGCGTCGTGCGCTGCGTCCACTGGGACCAGCGCGGCCACGGGCGTTCGGCGCGCGGCGTGGAACAGGACCCCGGGGCGGGCGGCGAGGGCAGGCCGGTCACCATCGACCGGCTCGGCCGCGACCTCAAAGCGGTCATCGACGCGGCGGCGCCCGACGGCCCGGTCGTCCTCGTGGGGCACTCCATGGGCGGCATGACGGTGATGGCCCTCGCCGACCAGTACCCGGAGCTGATCCGGGACCGCGTCGTCGGCGTCGCGCTCGTCGGCACGTCGCCCGGCAACCTCGGCGAGGTCAACTACGGCCTCCCGGCGGCCGGGGTGAACGCGATCCGGCGCGTCCTGCCCGGCGTGCTGAAAGCGATGGGGCGGCGCGCCGACCTGATCGAGAAGGGGCGCAGGGCCACCGCGGACCTGTTCGCGGGGATCGTCAAGCGGTACTCCTTCGCGACGCGGGACGTCGACCCGGCGATCGCCCGGTTCGCCGAGCGGATGATCGAGGGCACGCCGATCGACGTGGTCGCCGACTTCTACCCGGCGTTCCAGGAGCACGACAAGACGGCCGCGCTCGCCCGTTTCGCCGGGCTGCCGACGCTCGTCCTGGCCGGGGAACAGGACCTGGTGACGCCCAGCGAGCACAGCGAGGTGATCGCCGAGCGGCTGCCCGACGCCGAGTTCGTCCTCGTGCCCGACGCCGGGCACCTGGTGATGCTGGAGCACCCGGAGCTGGTCACCGACCGCCTCGCCGACCTCCTGACCCGCGCGAAGGAGAAGGCGCGCAGCGCGGCGGTCTGAAACGCGCGGACGTGCGGACGTGCGGACGAGCGGCCGAGCGGCCGCAGGTCCGCGCAGGTCGTGCCGGATGTTCCGGTCGTGCCGGATGTGCGAGGCGTGCGGTCGTGCCGGACGTGCAGACGCGCAGCCGCGCACGACGCCTGAGAACCGCGCCCCCGCGCAGCCGCTACCGTGGGGAGCCATGGAGACACCCCTCACGCCGCTCACGCCCCTCACCCATGCCATGCCGGTCACGACCGTCACTGCCACCGTCACCTCGCCGGAGGCCATGCGGGAGCTCGGCCGCGCCCTGTCGCGGCGGCTGCGCCCCGGCGACCTGGTGATGCTCAGCGGTGAGCTGGGCGCGGGCAAGACGACGCTGACCAGGGGCCTGGGCGAGGGGCTCGGGGTGCGCGGCGCGGTGACCTCGCCGACGTTCGTGATCGCCCGGGTCCACCCGTCCCTCGGCGAGGGACCGGCCCTCGTGCACGTGGACGCGTACCGGCTCGGCGGCGGCCTCGACGAGATGGAGGACCTCGACCTCGACGTGTCCCTGCCGGACTCGGTGGTCGTCGTGGAGTGGGGCGACGGCAAGGTCGAGGAGCTGTCCGACGACCGGCTCCACGTGATCATCGACCGGGCGACCGGCGACACCACGGACGAGGTGCGGGTCGTCACGCTGAACGGCATCGGGGAGCGCTGGGCCGGGGCGGGGCTCGACGCGCTGGCGGAGTGAGAGATTCCGACATGGCGTCGGGAAGATGTTGCGCGGCGCGCGTCTGCCGTGGTCACATGGAGACCGGTATTGGTTAGGTCTACCTAACTGAGTCGGGTCCGGTGCCATCGGGAGGCGCCCATGTCGTCCATGCCAGCTCCGGGCGCGTCAGCAGCCCGGCACGACGAGCGGCCGCGGGAGCGGCTGCGGGAGCAGTCCCGGGACCTGCCGCGGGACCTGCCGAGGGACACGCCGCACGAGGTGCCGATGAGTGTTCTGCTGGCCTCCTGCGCGGCTGCCAGAGCGGTGTCGACCCCGCCGCGCGCCGAGACGGAGAACGAGGACGAGCACGGGCAGAACGCGGCGGCCTGACTACGGCACGACGACGATCTGCCGCCCGTACGTCGCGAACTCCCACATCGCCCGGCCGTCGGCCCGCGACTCGCGGATGCCGCCGGTCTTCTTCGACGAGTCGGGCTCCGGCGTCGACCCGTCGACCGCGGCGCTGAACCCGACCGCCACACCGCTCACGCTGTCGAACCGTACGACGTGCTCGATCGGCACCCCGTCGGTACCGGTGACATGGCCCGACCGCGAGGTCACCGTGTACTTGCCGACCGCCGGGTCGACCGTGCCGGGCATCACCTTGTACGTGCGCCGCGTCTTGCCGCCCGTGCCGACCAGCCACACCCGGTCCGCGCGCAGCGAGTACACCACCCGCTCGCCCCTGCCGGAATCGGCGGGCAGCGCCGCCGGGTCGGCCTTGCGCGCGGGGGAGCGGGACGCGGTGGCCGCGGGGGCCTTGGTCTTCGCCTTGCCGAGGGTGTCCGGGGCGTTGGCCGACGCCTGGTAGGCGAGGAAGCCGACCGCGGCGACCGCGCTCGCGGTCAGCGCGGCGACGAATCCGCTGCTGCTCCGTGCCACAGGTTCCTGCCTCTCCAGTCCAGCCTCGTCGGTCCGGGCCCGCGGACGACGGTAGCAGCCGGCACCCGTCAGCCTGGGCTTGACGGAGCGCGGACGTGTCCGGTCGCCGGGAGCCGTAGGCTGTTCGTGTGCTGTTGCTCGCTCTGGATACCGCCACCCCCGCCGTCACCGTCGCCCTGCACGACGGCACGCACGTCATCGCCTCGTCGACCCAGGTGGACGCGCGCCGGCACGGAGAGCTGCTGCTTCCGGCCGTCGACCGCGTGCTCGACTCGGCCGGACTCGCGCTCGACGCCGTCACCGACATCGCCGTGGGCATCGGCCCCGGCCCCTACACCGGCCTGCGCGTCGGCCTGATGACCGCCGACACCTTCGGCCTCGCGCTCGGCGTCCCCGTGCACGGCGTGTGCACGCTCGACGCGCTGGCGTACGAGGCAGACGTCGAGCGCGGGCCGTTCGTCGTGGCGACCGACGCCCGCCGCAAGGAGGTCTACTGGGCCCGCTACGCCGACTCGCGCACGCGCCTGTCCGACCCGGCCGTCGACCGGCCGGCCGACATCGCCGACCAGGTGTCCCACCTGCCCGCGGTCGGCGCGGGCGCGCTGCTCTACCCGGACACGTTCCCGAAGGCGCACGAGCCGCAGCACGTCTCCGCGGCCGCGCTCGCCTCCCTCGCGGCGGAGCGGCTCGCGGCCGGGGAGGAGCTGCCCGCGCCCAGACCGCTGTATCTGCGCCGCCCCGACGCCCAGGTCCCCAAGAACTACAAGGTGGTCACGCCCCAGTGACGGCCGCGGACATCCAGCTGCGCGAGATGCGCTGGTGGGACATCGACCCCGTACTCGTACTCGAACGGGAGCTGTTCCCCGAGGACGCCTGGTCGCGCGGCATGTTCTGGTCCGAGCTCGCGCACGCGCGCGGCGTCGGCTCGACGCGGCGCTATCTGGTCGCGTACGGCGGCGACCGGCTCGTCGGCTACGCCGGGCTCGCCGCCGCGGACGACCTGGCCGACGTGCAGACCATCGCCGTCGCCCGCGACCACTGGGGCACCGGGCTCGGCGCCCGGCTGCTCACCGAACTCCTGCGGCAGGCCACCGCGTTCGAGGTCGCCGAGGTGCTGCTGGAGGTCCGCGTCGACAACACACGCGCGCAGAAGCTCTACGAGCGCTTCGGCTTCGAGCCGATCGGCTTCCGCCGCGGCTACTACCAGCCGGGCAACGTGGACGCCCTGGTGATGCGCCTGACCACCGACCCCGCGAACGACCATCCCGCGAACGACCATCCCGCGAACGACCATCCCGCGAACGACCATCCCGCGAACGACCATCCCGCGAACGAAGCGAAGACGGAGAAGACCAGGAACCATGGCTGACGAACCGCTCGTCCTCGGCATCGAGACCTCCTGCGACGAGACCGGCGTCGGCATCGTCCGCGGCACCACCCTGCTCGCCGACGCCGTCGCCTCCAGCGTCGACGAACACGCCCGCTTCGGCGGCGTCGTCCCCGAGGTCGCCTCGCGCGCCCACCTGGAGGCGATGGTCCCGACGATCCGGCGCGCCCTGAAGGACGCGGGTGTCGCCGCGTCCGACCTCGACGGCATCTCGGTGACGGCGGGCCCCGGCCTCGCGGGCGCCCTGCTGGTCGGCGTCTCGGCGGCGAAGGCGTACGCGTACGCCTTGGGCAAGCCGCTCTACGGCGTCAACCATCTCGCCTCGCACATCTGCGTCGACCAGCTGGAGCACGGCACGCTGCCGGAGCCGACGATGGCGCTGCTGGTGTCGGGCGGCCACTCCTCGCTCCTCCTGTCCACGGACATCACCTCCGACGTCCGCCCGCTGGGCGCGACCATCGACGACGCGGCGGGCGAGGCGTTCGACAAGATCGCGCGCGTACTGAACCTCGGATTCCCCGGCGGCCCGGTCATCGACCGGTACGCGCGCGAGGGCGACCCGACGGCGATCGCCTTCCCGCGCGGCCTGACGGGCCCGCGCGACCCGGCGTACGACTTCTCCTTCTCCGGCCTCAAGACGGCGGTGGCCCGCTGGATCGAGGCCAAGCGGGCGGCAGGGGAGGAGGTTCCGGTGCGCGACGTCTCGGCGTCGTTCCAGGAGGCGGTCGTGGACGTCCTGACCCGCAAGGCGGTCAAGGCATGCAAGGACGAGGGGGTCGACCACCTGATGATCGGCGGCGGGGTGGCCGCCAACTCGCGGTTGCGCGCTCTCGCCCAGGAGCGCTGCGAACGCGCCGGGATCCGGCTGCGCGTGCCGCGCCCCAAGCTCTGCACGGACAACGGCGCGATGGTCGCGGCGCTGGGCGCGGAGATGGTGGCCCGCGGCAGGCGCCCGTCGTCGTGGGGCCTGTCGGCGGACTCGTCCCTGCCGGTGACCGACCCGCACGTTCCGGCGCCGGACGACGCATCGGCCGGCCACTCCCACGAGCACGTGCACGAGGTCAGCAAGGAGAACCTCTACTCATGACGCTCGCCCTGATGTGGGAGGCCCGCGCGACCGAGGGCCGCGGCGACGCCCTGCTGGCCTGGGCGAAGAGCAAGACCCTCGACCCCGCCCCGGCCCGCCGTGAGACGTTCCGCGCCCCCGGGGACCGCGTCCTGGTCATCACATGGTGGGACGCGGAGGACTTCGACGCGAAGGTCCCCGAACTCCCGGAGCCCGACGAGACGTTGACCAGCCGTCCGGTCCACCGCTGGCGCTTCGAGGCGGTCTGAGCCCAGCTCACTCAGGTGCGGTGAACTCCAACAGGTAACGCCAGTAAAGAAGTTGCCGGACCCTGCTGCCGGGCAGCAGTCGCTGGGCCGCCGCCCTGACCTCGGGAAGCGTCATTCCCGGCTCCCGCACCGCCGCCTTGCGCGGCGCTGTGTCCGCGCCCGCGCCCATCGCGCGCTCCCCCGCGTACACCGCGAGCCGGGCCACGGCGTTGGCCGGGATCGCCGCCAGGTCCCAGGCCGTCACGCCCGCGTAGCAGCCCAGGACCAGCAGGCGGCCTCCCGGGGCGAGGGCCTGGGTGAAGCGGGTCACCGTCTCGAACGGCATGTGGTGGAGGCCGGCCAGACAGGTGATCACGTCGTAGCGGGCGTGCGGCAGCTCGGCGGTGGCCGCGTCGGCGAGGCGGTAGCGCGGGCCGCCGCCGGACGCCTCGGCCACCGCCAGCGTCGCCGGATCGGCGTCGAGCGCGTCGACCCGGTAGCCGTGGGCGACAAGCCGCCGTGCGAACCGGCCCGTGCCGCAGCCGACGTCGAGCGCGGTGCGGCCGTGCGGGGGCAGGTGGCGCAGCAGCAGGGGGTGGTAGTGGTCGTTGTGGTCGAACGGCATGGCGAGGGAGCGTAGAGGTTCGCCCGTGTGGGTGGTGTCAGCGAGGCGGACGGACGGGGTCGGCGAGCAGCATCGTCGGCGCCCCGGCCACCCGCGTCAGAAACACCGTCGCCGCCGCCTTCCCGTACGGCTTCGGCATCACCTTGCGGCGCAGTTCCTCCGGCTCGACGGCCGAGCCACGCTTCTTCACCGTCAGGACGCCGACCTCGCGCTCGCGCAGCAGCGCCTTGAGCTTCTTCACGTTGAACGGGAGCCGGTCGGTGATCTCGTAGCCGGTGGCGTACGGGGTCGGGCGGAACTCGTCCGCGGTGATGTAGGCGATGGTCTCGTCGAGCAGGCCGCCGTCCAGCTCGTCCGCCACCTCGGCGACCAGGTGCGCACGGATGACCGCGCCGTCGGGCTCGTACAGGTAGCGCCCCACGGGCCGCACCCCGGGGTCCGGAAGACCTCGGCCGACCAGGGCGCGTGGGCCCGGCAGGAGCGTGGCGCGCATCCGGCCGGGCGCGGTGCCGAACCACAGCACGGCCTCCTTCACGTCACCCGCGTCCGAGATCCACTCCGCCTCCGCCTCGGCGGGGATCGCCTCGTGCGGGATGCCCGGCGCGATCTTCAGGGCGGCGTGCGGCGCCGTGCGCGCGGTGGCGACGGCCCAGGACAGGGGCGGCGAGTATGCCTCCGGGTCGAAGATCCGGCCGCGGCCGCCCCCCTGCCTCGCCGCCCGCCTGGCGGGGTCGACGAACACCGCGTCGTAGGGCGCGACGTCCACCTGTGTCACGTCGGCCTCCCGTACCTCGATGAGGTCGCCGAGGCCGAGCGCCGCCGCGTTGGCCCGCGCCGCGGCGCAGGTCTGCGAGTCCCGGTCCACTGCGAGGACGGCGATCCCCGCGCGGGCGAGGGCGATGGCGTCGCCGCCGATGCCGCAGCACAGGTCGGCGACGGAGCGCACGCCGAGCTTCCGGAAGGACTCCGCCCGGTACGTCGCCACCGTCGCCCGCGTCGACTGCTCCACCCCGTTCGGCGTGAAGAACATCCGCGCCGCGTCCTCGGCGCCGAACTTGGCCGCCGCCCGCTGCCGCAACCGCGCCTGCCCGAGCGCCGCCGACACCAGTGCGGCGGGGTGCTCGCGGCGCAGCCGGGTGGCGACGGCGAGTTCGTCGGCCGGGGCGGTGTCGCGCACCTCGTCGAGGAGGGCACGGCCGTCGGGGGTGAGGAGGTCGGCGAGGTCGTTCACCAGCTCATTGTGGGCCAGTCGGTGGATGGTGTGCGCCCGGCGGAGGTGTCGGCGCGGGATCGCGCCAGTCGGCTGCGAAGATCCGGCGCCATGGAACTAGTACTACAAACTGAAGAAAGTGACTCGAATGGTCCATGCCGAGGCGTCCGGGCCGACGCGGCGGCACGGCACCGGCGTCCCGGCGCGCGCAGGACGCGGCGCAAGTACGTCTTCCGGCTCACCGCCGCGGGCCTCACCGCCTGCGCCCTGGCCACGGGCTGCGCGGCGCAGGGCGGCGGCTCCCATCCGGTGAGACCGGCCCCCGGCGGGCCACCGCTCAAGGTCCCCGCGGCCCGCGCGCTGCGCGCGTACGCCGCCCACCTCAAGATCCGGCAGATCCAGCGCGCGGCCGTGGCCAAGCGGTGGGGCGTGGCGAAGGTGCCGATCCTGCCGCCGAGACCGCCGACCAAGAAGCCGGTCATCAAGCCGGGCAAGCGCCTGTGGGTGCACGACCAGAAGAAGCTGGGCCTGCCGCCGGTCTTCGCCAGGGTCCCCACCAAGGACAAGATCGTCTTCCTCACCATCGACGACGGGTGGGACAAGGACCGGAAGTTCGTGAAGATGATGAACGAGCTGAAGATCCCGTACTCGGCGTTCCTCACGAACGACGCGGTCAAGGACGACTACGGCTACTACAAGAAGGTGCAGCGCGCCGGGGACGTCCTCGGCAACCACACCCTCCACCACCGCTATCTGCCCGCCCTCTCGTACGCGCAGCAGAAGCACGAGATCTGCGGCATGCAGAAGATCATGAAGAAGCGCTACGGCAAGCGGCCCGTGATGTTCCGCCCGCCCTACGGGAACTACAACCAGGACACCCTCAAGGCGGCCAAGGCCTGCGGCATCAAGTACGTGCCCCTGTGGGAGGCCGAGGTCTTCGCGAAGACCGTCGACTACGGGGAGGACGACCAGAAGCTCCACCCCGGCGACATCATCCTCACGCACTTCAACCACCTGGACCTGAAGGGCAGCATGGAAGACATGGTCCGCAACCTTCTGAAGCGCATCACGGCCAAGGGCTACGCGGTGGCGCGCCTGGAGGACTACCTCTGACGCCCCTCCCGCCGGACCGACCCCGGCCGTGGCCCCGGCCGTGGCTCCGGAGTCGGTCCGGCGGGTCGGGTCACCCGCCGGGGTGCGAGGCCAGGGCGCCGAGGCCCAGGACCACCGCGGCGACGACCTGCGCGGCGCCGGTCAACGGCAGCGCCGCACGTCCGAAGAACGCGGCCGCCGACACCCCGATCAGGCCCGCGAGGCCGAGGTACGCCCCTGTGACCGCCGCGCCGCAGGCGTGGGCGGCGAAGAGCCAGAGCGCCGCGTTCAGGCAGGCGACGGCGTCCACGAACACGACGAAGACGGCGAGCGCGGCGTCGCCCCAGGGGGAGCGCGGAGTGCGGTAGTGACCGGCCATGCCGGAACTCTCGTACGGAACGGATCGTTCCTCGTCGGAGGTCGCCGGAACGAGACCAACCTGTGCCCCCGCGGCGCGAAAGCGGCGTGAAACCGGTGCGAAATCCCGCGCCGCGCCGCGGCTGATTAGCAGTCCGCTTGACCGAGTGCTAATCGCGGTCATAGTCTCAGCTCTGGCACTCGGCACCATAGAGTGCCAACAGCGACGGGCAGGTCCGGCACCCGCGACGACGGATCCACCTGGTCGCCACCTCAGACAGTTAACCCCGTGAGATCTCCGAAGGGGGAGGTCGGATCGTGACGACCGCCAGCTCCAAGGTTGCCATCAAGCCGCTTGAGGACCGCATCGTGGTCCAGCCGCTCGACGCCGAGCAGACCACGGCTTCGGGCCTGGTCATTCCGGACACCGCGAAGGAGAAGCCCCAGGAGGGCGCCGTCCTCGCCGTGGGTCCGGGCCGCTTCGAGAACGGCGAGCGTCTTCCGCTCGACGTCAAGGTCGGCGACGTCGTGCTGTACAGCAAGTACGGCGGCACCGAGGTCAAGTACAACGGCGACGAGTACCTCGTTCTCTCGGCCCGCGACGTCCTCGCGATCGTCGAGAAGTAAGCACGAGTACGCAAGCCGAGAAGCCTAGGCTTCCGCTTTGATCTGCGCCCCTGGCCCCCGCGACGACAAGCCGGGCGCCCGGGGCGCAGTTCGTTCACACACAGCTTCACCCCAAGTTTTCCGAGAGGGCTGAATCGCTCCCATGGCGAAGATCCTGAAGTTCGACGAGGACGCCCGTCGCGCCCTCGAGCGCGGCGTCAACAAGCTGGCCGACACGGTGAAGGTGACGATCGGCCCCAAGGGCCGCAACGTCGTCATCGACAAGAAGTTCGGTGCCCCGACCATCACCAACGACGGCGTCACCATCGCCCGTGAGGTCGAGATCGAGGACCCGTACGAGAACCTCGGCGCGCAGCTCGTGAAGGAGGTGGCGACCAAGACCAACGACATCGCGGGTGACGGTACGACCACCGCCACCGTGCTCGCCCAGGCCCTGGTCAAGGAAGGTCTGCGCAACGTCGCCGCGGGCGCCTCCCCGGCCGCCCTGAAGAAGGGCATCGACGCCGCGGTCAAGGCCGTCTCCGAGGACCTGCTCGCCTCGGCCCGCCCGATCGACGAGAAGTCCGACATCGCCGCCGTCGCCGGTCTGTCCGCCCAGGACAACCAGGTCGGCGAGCTCATCGCCGAGGCGATGGACAAGGTCGGCAAGGACGGTGTCATCACCGTCGAGGAGTCCAACACCTTCGGTCTGGAGCTGGACTTCACCGAGGGCATGGCCTTCGACAAGGGCTACCTGTCCCCGTACTTCGTCACCGACCAGGAGCGTATGGAGGCCGTCCTCGACGACCCGTACATCCTGATCCACCAGGGCAAGATCGGCGCCATCCAGGACCTGCTCCCGCTCCTGGAGAAGGTCATCCAGGCGGGTGGCTCCAAGCCGCTGCTGATCATCGCCGAGGACGTCGAGGGCGAGGCCCTGTCGACCCTGGTCGTCAACAAGATCCGCGGCACGTTCAACGCCGTCGCCGTGAAGGCCCCCGGCTTCGGTGACCGCCGCAAGGCGATGCTCCAGGACATGGCCACCCTCACCGGTGCCACCGTCATCGCCGAGGAGGTCGGCCTCAAGCTCGACCAGGCCGGTCTGGACGTGCTCGGCTCCGCCCGCCGCGTGACCGTCACCAAGGACGACACGACGATCGTCGACGGTGCCGGCAAGTCCGAGGACGTCGCGGGCCGCGTCAACCAGATCAAGGCCGAGATCGAGAACACGGACTCCGACTGGGACCGCGAGAAGCTCCAGGAGCGCCTCGCGAAGCTCGCCGGCGGCGTCTGCGTCATCAAGGTCGGCGCCGCCACCGAGGTGGAGCTGAAGGAGAAGAAGCACCGTCTGGAGGACGCCATCTCCGCGACCCGCGCCGCGGTCGAGGAAGGCATCGTCTCCGGTGGTGGCTCCGCCCTGGTGCACGCCGCCAAGGTGCTGGAGGACAACCTCGGCAAGACCGGCGACGAGGCCACCGGTGTCGCGGTCGTCCGCAACGCGGTCGTCGAGCCGCTGCGCTGGATCGGCGAGAACGCCGGCCAGGAGGGCTACGTCATCGTCTCCAAGGTCCAGGAGCTCGAGAAGGGCAACGGCTACAACGCCGCGACCGGCGAGTACGGCGACCTGGTCAAGGCCGGCGTCATCGACCCGGTCAAGGTCACCCGCTCCGCCCTGGAGAACGCCGCGTCCATCGCCGCGCTGCTGCTCACGACCGAGACCCTGGTCGTCGAGAAGCCGGCGGACGAGGAGCCGGAGGCCGCGGGCCACGGCCACGGTCACTCCCACTGACCTGACACGCCCCTGAGGCCCGGCCCCCCGCCATGCGCGGGGGGCCGGGCCTTGGCGTTCAGCGGGCAGACGTCCGCCGGGTTGGTGCCTCGTTGCCGGGCGCGGCCGGCGTGTGGTTGCTCGCGTCCCTCGGCAGAGCCGCTGACCGGCACAGCCCCGCGCCCCTGAGGCGCACGCCCTTCGTGCGCACCTCATCGGGCAAGGAGCGGCGAAGCCGCGTGCCTTCAGGGGCGCGGGGAACCACGACGGACCCGTACCCGGCCACCGACAGATCTACCGAGGCCCGTACTTGCGTCCCGTCCGCGACGTGAGCCCGCCCAGCAGGGCGCGTGGCGTCACCTTCACCACGCCCATCAGCGCCTTGTAGCGGGGATCCGGGATCGACAGCGACTTGCCGCGCGCCAGGTCGGACAGCGCCGCCGTCACCAGGTTGTCCGCGTCGAGCCACATCCACTTCGGGATGTTGTCCGTGCCCATCCCGGCCCGCTGGTGGAACTCCGTGCGTACGAAGCCGGGGCACAGCGCCATGAGCCGCACACCGCTGCCCGCCAGGTCCTTCGCCGCGCCCTGCGTGAACTGCACGACCCACGCCTTCGACGCCCCGTACGTGCCGCGCGGCACGAACGCGGCGACCGAGGCCACGTTGATCACGCCGCCCCGGCCGCGCTCGCGCATCACGGACGTCGCCGCCGACGTGAGCCGCAGCACCGCCTCGCAGTGCACCTTGAGCATCTTCAGCTCGTCGGCCATCGGGACCTCCAGATAGTGTCCCTTGTTGCCGAAGCCGGCGTTGTTGACGAGCAGATCGACCGGTGCCTTAGGGTCCCGCAGGCGCTGCTCGACCGCCGCGATGCCGTCGTCCGTGGCCAGGTCCGCCGTCAGTACCTCGGCCTCGATGCCGTGCCGGTCGTGCAGCTCGGTCGCCTGCTCGCGCAGCCGCTTCGTGTCGCGCGCGACGAGCACCAGGTTGTGGCCGTCGGCGGCGAGCCGCCGGGCGAACGCGGCGCCGATGCCCGCGGTGGATCCCGTGATCAGTGCCGTAGTCATGGGGCAAGGGTAGTGACGGGAAAGGGGTGCTGATCACCGCCGCCGCGACGCGCCCGACGCCACGTCAACTCCCTTGCCGTCCGCGTCTACCCCTCGTCGCGCGGGCCGCTCCGCGATCCGTACTTCGCCACGTGCTCCCGTGCCGCCCGCAGTTCCTCCGGATGCAGGGCGTCACCCGCCGCCAGGACTCTCGGCAGCAGCTCCCGCTCGGTCGTCACCGCGCGGAAGACCAGGGAGACGGTCACCTCGTGGTCGGGCCGGTGGACCACCTCGATCGGGTCGCCCGCCCGTATCTCGCCCGGCTCGATCACCCGCAGGTACGCGCCCGACGCGCCGTCCCGTGTGAACCGTCTGACCCAGCCCTTCTCGCCCAGGTGGCCCTGGAAGGTACGGCACGGGATGCGACCCGTGGTCACTTCGAGGACGAGGTCGGAGCCGACCCGCCAGCGCTCGCCGATCTTCGCCCCGGTCACGTCGACGCCTTCGGTGGTGAGGTTCTCGCCGAACACGCCGCAGGGCAGGGTGCGGCCCAGCGCCCGCTCCCAGGCGTCCAGGTCCTCGCGCGCGTACGCGTACACGGCCTGGTCGTCGCCGCCGTGGTGCCGCTTGTCGCACACGGCGTCCCCCGCCAGGCCGCTGCCGCCGGTGCCCTTGGCGCCGGGCGCGCTCACCCGGACGGGACCTTCGACCGGTCGTTTGTCGATGCCGGTCACTCCCTCCGCCTGGTCGGTGTACTCCACGGGCTTGGGGCGGCCGAGGTTGAGCGAGAGAAGCTTCATGGGCGAGAAGGCTAGGAGAGGTGCGCGCCCGCACACCACGCATTAAAAGTCGATCCAAAGAAAGTGGCTCGCACCCCAAGATGTGCTTATGCTTGAGGTGTGATCGAAGCCCGTCATCTCCGTGTCCTGCGTGCCGTGGCCGCCACCGGCTCCTTCTCCGCGGCCGCCCGCGAGCTCGGCTGCACCCAGCCCGCCGTCAGTCAGCAGATGAAGGCGCTGGAGTCCTCGGCCGGCACGCCGCTGCTCATCCGTACCGGGCGCGAGATGCGGCTGACGCAGGCCGGGGAGGCGCTGGTGCGGCACGCCGCGGGCATCCTCGCCGGGCTCACCGCGGCCGAGGAGGAGGTCGCCGCCATCGCGGGGCTGCGGGCGGGGCGGGTGCGGCTCGTGTCCTTCCCCAGTGGCAGTTCGACGCTGGTCCCGGCGGCGCTCGCCGCCCTGCGCGCCGAACACCCGGGTACGCGCGTGTCCTTGGTCGAGGCCGAGCCGCCGCGCTCGGTGGAGATGCTGCGCGAGGGGGACTGCGACGTGGCGCTCGCGTTCCGGTACGAGGGGCGGCGCGAAGCGCCCGCGCGCAGGGGCGGTGGCGGGAGACGGGAGGGCGAGGGGGCGCGGGCGGTGGAGGAGTGGGACGACCTCGTCGTACGGCCGCTGCTCTCCGACCGGCTCGTCGGGCTCGTCCCCGAGGGGCACCCGCTCTCGGCGGCAGGGTCGGTGACCATCGGGGCGTTCGCCGACGAGCCGTGGATCGCCGGGTGCCCGCGCTGCCGCCGCCAGCTGGTGGAGGTGTGCGAGGAGGCCGGGTTCGTGCCCCGTATCGACTTCGCGACCGACGACTACCCGGCGGTGGTGGGGCTCGTCGGCGCCGGGCTCGGGGTGGCCGTGCTCCCCGAACTCGCCATCGAGTCCGTTCGGCCCAGAGGTGCACGCACGGTGAGCGTGGAGCCGGCCGTGCGGCGGGAGATCGTCGCGCTGACGCTGCCCGACCTGGCGCAGGTGCCCGCGGTCGCGGCGACCCTCGATCATCTGGCGAAGGCCGCCACGCGCTGAGGCGCCGACCCGGCGCACCGGGTCGGCGACGTGTGGAGGGGCGCGGCGGCGCCGCGCCCCTCTGCCGAAAAAACGTTCCTTCAGTGGTGGGTCGCGCTCGCTGTCCGCTGCCCCCCGCCCGCCGAGGCCGTGACGAGACGGTTGCGCGCCCGGCCCATGAGCTCCTCGCGCTCGTCCTCGGTCAGTCCGCCCCACACTCCGTACGGCTCTCGTACCTGTAGGGCGTGAGCTGCGCATTCCGCCCGCACCGGGCAGCGCATGCACACCTCTTTGGCCGAGTTCTCACGGGCGCTGCGCGCCGCCCCGCGCTCGCCCTCCGGGTGGAAGAAGAGCGAGCTGTCGACCCCGCGGCAGGCTGCGATCAGTTGCCAGTCCCATAGATCTGCGTTCGGTCCGGGAAGGCGGGAGAAGTCTGCCATTGCTGTGTCCCCTTGTAGCCGTTATGACGCGGATACGGTGCCCTTGACCGTACATCTACTGTCTAAGGAGATGAAAATATGACTCATTGAGAATCTAGCTACAGACACCAGCAAAAGGGAAGAAATGCCGCCAAATGGGGCATAGGTTGTGGTGAAACTTTGAGGGTCCGTCGCGCCGCTCCCACCGTGTCCGGGCCCTCACGTAGAGTGCCGAATCAGGCCGTCCGACCCGTAACTCTTTCGGGTGACCGTCGTTGAGAGTGCGGAGGCGGTTGAAGGAACAAGCGGTCGGGCAGGTGTCCCCATCTGCCGGAGATCCGCTTGAGAGTGTCGACCGCACAGGTGACGATTCGTACCAGCCTGGAGGCTCAAGGTGACGCGCAGCAGCTGTGAGAGCCGCGGAGGAGCACTGTCATGACTTCCGTCCTCGTCTGCGACGACTCCCCGCTCGCCCGAGAGGCGCTGCGCCGCGCGGTCGCGACCGTGCCCGGCGTCGAGCGCGTGACGACCGCGGCCAACGGCGAGGAAGTCCTCCGCCGCTGGGGCGCCGACCGCTCGGACCTGATTCTGATGGACGTACGCATGCCCGGCCTGGGCGGCGTCGAGACCGTGCGACGACTGCTGTCCGCCGACCCCGGCGCGCGCATCATCATGCTCACGGTCGCCGAGGACCTCGACGGCGTGGCGCTCGCCGTCGCGGCCGGTGCCCGCGGCTATCTGCACAAGGACGCCTCGCGCGCCGAACTGCGGGCCACGGTGACGCAGGCGCTCGCCGACCCCACGTGGCGGCTCGCCCCGCGCCGACTGCGCTCGGCCGAGATGGGTGCCGCGCCGACCCTCACCGCGCGTGAGATCCAGGTGCTCGAAGGCATGAGCCACGGGCGGTCCAACGCGGAGATCGGGCGTGAGCTCTTTCTCTCCGAGGACACGGTCAAGACGCACGCGCGGCGCCTGTTCAAGAAGCTCGGCGCGTCGGACCGGGCGCACGCCGTGGCGCTCGGGTTCCGGTGGGGCCTGGTCCGGTAATTTCGGCAACGCCCGCCGGGCGTCGTCCCGTGCCGCCGCCGACCGAGCGCGACTCCCGTTGTGGCTGGTCGCACCGTGTGGCGGAGCCGCCGGTGGATCATGTCCCGCGCCCCTCGCGGGGGCGCCGCGGGACGCCATTGCCTCGTTTCCCGCGCGATGCCGCATCCTTGATGTGTGGAGTTCCGCGGGAACGAGTCGGGCGAGCAGGGTCAGCGAGAGGGGAGGGCGCAGGAGATGAGTGCCGGCGCACCTGCTCATAACGCTTCAGCGCACAACTACGGGCGCGATGTCACGGATCGGGCGACGCCGAGGCACCATGGACCGATGCGCGACGACGAGGCACCGACCCCGCAGGGGACCATCGGCAAGCTCGTCGGCCGTGCCGTCGACGGCGACGAGCGGGCGACGCACGACCTGCTCGCACGCGTCCACCCCCTCGCGATCCGCTACTGCCGCACCCGTCTGTCCCGACTGCCGGGTGACGCACGGCACTTCGTGGAGGACCTCGCCCAGGAGGTCTGTGTCGCGGTGCTGCTCGCGCTGCCGCGCTACAAGGACACCGGGCGGCCCTTCGAGGCGTTCGTCTTCGCCATCGCCGCCCACAAGGTCGCCGACCTGCAGCGCGCCGCGATGCGCGGACCGGGATCGACGGCCGTGCCGTCCGACGAGATGCCCGAGCGGCCCGACGACTCCCTCGGCCCCGAGGAGCGGGCGCTGCTCAGCAGCGACGCCGAATGGGCCAAGAAGCTGCTCGCCAACCTGCCGGAGAACCAGCGGGAACTGCTGCTGCTCCGCGTCGCCGTCGGCCTCACCGCCGAGGAGACCGGCCAGATGTTGGGCATGTCACCCGGTGCCGTACGCGTCGCCCAGCACCGCGCGCTGAGCCGTCTGCGGGCGCTGGCCGAGCAGTAGGCCGCGCGGGAGCACGGGAATCGGGCCGCGTACGTGTGAACGTACAAAGAACGCCGATGATCTTGCTCGTGGAATGGGACACCTCTCCAGGCCGTTAGCATGGACATCCGCACCGATCAAGGCCATTTGGGGAAGGTGTCATGACTGCAAACGTCGACGGAGTGCCCGACAAATTCGCGACACTCGGGCTGACCTACGACGACGTGCTGCTGCTGCCGGGCGCGTCGGAAGTGCTGCCGAACGCGGTCGACACCTCGTCCCGCATCTCCCGCAACGTCCGGGTGAACATCCCGCTCCTGTCGGCGGCCATGGACAAGGTCACCGAGGCCCGCATGGCCATCGCCATGGCGCGGCAGGGCGGCGTCGGCGTGCTGCACCGCAATCTGTCCGTCGCCGACCAGGTCAACCAGGTCGACCTCGTCAAGCGCTCCGAGTCCGGCATGGTCACCGACCCGATCACGGTGAACCCGGACGCCACGCTCGCCGAGGCGGACGCCCTGTGCGCCAAGTTCCGCATCAGCGGTGTCCCGGTCACCGACGCGGCCGGCAAGCTGCTCGGCATCGTCACCAACCGCGACATGGCCTTCGAGGCCGACCGCGGCCGCCAGGTGCGCGAGGTCATGACACCGATGCCGCTGGTCACCGGCAAGGTCGGCATCTCCGGCGTCGACGCCATGGAGCTGCTGCGCCGCCACAAGATCGAGAAGCTGCCGCTGGTCGACGACGCGGGTGTGCTCAAGGGCCTCATCACGGTCAAGGACTTCGTGAAGGCGGAGCAGTACCCGAACGCGGCGAAGGACGCCGAGGGCCGCCTCCTCGTCGGTGCCGCCGTCGGCGCCAGCCCCGAGGCGCTGGAGCGGGCGCAGGCGCTGGCCGAGGCGGGTGTCGACTTCCTCATCGTCGACACCTCGCACGGCCACAACAGCAACGCCCTCAACTGGATGTCGAAGATCAAGTCGAGCGTCGGCGTCGACGTCATCGGCGGCAACGTGGCGACGCGTGACGGCGCCCAGGCCCTGATCGACGCCGGTGTCGACGGCGTCAAGGTCGGTGTCGGCCCCGGCTCGATCTGCACCACCCGCGTGGTCGCCGGCATCGGCGTGCCGCAGGTCACCGCCATCTACGAGGCCGCCCTCGCGGCCCGCGCGGCGGGCGTCCCGGTCATCGGCGACGGCGGCCTGCAGTACTCCGGCGACATCGGCAAGGCGCTGGCCGCCGGAGCCGACACGGTGATGCTCGGCTCGCTCCTGGCGGGCTGCGAGGAGTCGCCCGGCGAGCTGCTGTTCATCAACGGCAAGCAGTTCAAGTCGTACCGGGGCATGGGCTCGCTCGGCGCCATGCAGTCCCGCGGCCAGGGCCGCTCGTACTCGAAGGACCGTTACTTCCAGGCGGAAGTGGCCTCCGACGACAAGCTCGTGCCCGAGGGCATCGAGGGCCAGGTCCCCTATCGCGGTCCGCTCGCCAACGTGCTGCACCAGCTCGTCGGCGGCCTGCGCCAGACCATGGGCTATGTCGGCGCCGCCACCATCGAGGAGATGGAGAGCAAGGGCCGCTTCGTCCGGATCACCTCGGCGGGCCTCAAGGAGAGCCACCCGCACGACATCCAGATGACGGTCGAGGCGCCGAACTACAGCCGCAAGTAGCGACGGCCGTACGGTGAGGGGCGGTCCCGGATTCCCGGGGCCGCCCCTCCCGTGCGTGTCAGGGATACTGGACGGGCACGCCCAAGTGGGACCCAGATGGAAAGGCGCCCCCAACGTGACTGAGATCGAGATCGGGCGCGGCAAGCGCGGCCGCCGCGCTTACGCCTTCGACGACATCGCCGTCGTGCCGAGCCGGCGCACCCGCGACCCGAAGGAGGTCTCGATCGCCTGGCAGATCGACGCCTACCGCTTCGAGCTGCCGTTCCTGGCCGCGCCCATGGACTCCGTCGTCTCCCCGCGGACGGCGATCCGCATCGGCGAGATGGGCGGCCTCGGCGTGCTCAACCTCGAAGGACTGTGGACCCGTTACGAGGACCCGCAGCCGCTGCTCGACGAGATCGCCGAGCTGGCGCCCGAGGCCGCGACGCGCCGTCTCCAGGAGATCTACGCCGCGCCCATCAAGGCCGACCTGATCGGGCAGCGCATCAAGGAGGTCCGCGACTCCGGTGTCGTGACCGCCGCCGCGCTCTCGCCGCAGCGCACCGCCGAGTTCTCCAAGGCGGTCGTGGACGCGGGCGTCGACATCTTCGTCATCCGCGGCACGACCGTCTCCGCCGAGCACGTGTCGGGCGCCGCCGAGCCGCTGAACCTGAAGCAGTTCATCTACGAGCTGGACGTCCCGGTCATCGTCGGCGGCTGCGCCACGTACACGGCCGCCCTGCACCTGATGCGCACCGGCGCGGCGGGCGTGCTCGTCGGCTTCGGCGGCGGCGCCGCGCACACCACGCGCAACGTGCTGGGCATCCAGGTCCCGATGGCCACGGCCGTGGCGGACGTCGCGGCGGCCCGCCGCGACTACCTCGACGAGTCCGGCGGCCGCTACGTCCACGTCATCGCGGACGGCGGCGTCGGCTGGTCCGGCGACCTGCCCAAGGCGGTGGCCTGTGGCGCGGACGCCGTGATGATGGGTTCGCCGCTGGCCCGTGCCACGGACGCGCCCGGCAAGGGCCACCACTGGGGCATGGAGGCCGTCCACGAGGACGTGCCGCGCGGCAAGAAGGTCGACCTGGGCACGGTCGGCACGACCGAGGAGATCCTCACCGGCCCGTCCCACACCCCGGACGGCTCGATGAACTTCTTCGGCGCCCTCAAGCGCGCCATGGCGACGACCGGCTACAGCGAGCTCAAGGAGTTCCAGCGGGTCGAGGTCACGGTCGCGGACTCGGAGCACCGGCGGTAGGCGCCGCCGCGCGCACGCGTGAAGGGGGCCGGTCACCGGGTGGTGGCCGGCCCCCTTCGGCACGCGTGTGGGGCGTGCGGGGCGGGGTGGGGGCGTGCGGTCGCGTTCGGGGCGGATGCGGGGCCGGACGTCAGGAGCCTGCCGCGGTGCACGCCCCGGTGGGCTCCGTCGGCACCGCCAAGACGCCCGCCCCGCGCGCCACCGTTACGCCGCGGCCCTCTTGGCCGACCTGAAGGCGGCCGCGGCCGCGATGGCGAAGAAGAGGAAGGTCAGCGGGTCGACGGTGTCCCGCCACGCCTGGTTGAGCAGGCCGAAGTGGTGGAAGAACAGTTCGGACACGGTGACCGGCAGGTCCTTGGAGGCGAGGATGGCCTCGCCGAGGAGCTGGCCGAAGTAGACCCCGGCCAGCGACAGGACGACGCTGACGACCGGGATCACCGGGTTGCGGCCGCCGACCTTGCCCGCGGCGAGCCCCACGAGCAAGCCGACGCCGACCGCCGCGTAGCCGATCTCGTGCCTGGTCCCGCCGATGATCGCGCCGTACACGCCGGCCGAGACGACCGCCGCCACGATCGCGGCGAGGATGCCGAGCCCCGGCTTCCCGGTGTCGGGCTGCGAGGCCGTGGGGGCGAGCGGGTAGCCGCCCGCGGCGCCGGGTGCCGGCTGCGCCGTCGGCTGCCCCTGCTGCTGCGGGAACGGGGCGTAGGGCTGCTGGGTGGGCTGAGCCGACTGGGGCGTCTGGGCAGGCTGAGGCGGCTGAGTCATGGTGGTGTCCCCCCGGGATGTGAGTGTCGCACTGGTGTGCGCACAAAGGCGTGCGCACATTAGCAGTCACAGACGGTGTGCCGCTCCGGCCGGGGTCGCCCCCCTGGTGTCCAGGAGGAGCTGGGCCTTCACCGCGAGGCCCTGCAGGTCGTACGTGCGGTGGGGCTGGAGCAGGATCGTCAGGTCGGCGTCGGCGGCGGACTCGTAGAGGGAGTCGGCGCGCGGGACCGGGCGGTCGAGGACGCTCCAGGACGGGACGTACGGGTCGTGGTAGCTGACGGACGCGCCCAGGCGCATCAGGCGGGTGGCGATCTCCTCGGCGGGGGTGGCCTGTCGGTCGGCGAGGTCCGGCTTGTACGTGACGCCGAGGAGGAGGACGCGGGCACCGCGGGCCGACTTGCCGTGCTCGTTGAGGAGGGCCGCCGCGCGCTGGACGACGTAGGACGGCATGTGGTCGTTGACCTGGCGGGCCAGTTCGACCAGGCGCAGGCCCCGGCCTGTTCCCCCGGACATGTCCTGCGGGATGGCGTGGCCGCCGACGCCGGGCCCCGGCCGGAACGCCTGGAAGCCGAACGGCTTGGTCTCGGCGCAGCGGATGACGTCCCACAGGTCGACGCCCAGGTCGTGGCAGAGCACGGCCATCTCGTTGACCAGGGCGATGTTGACCTGGCGGTAGGTGGTCTCCAGGAGGTGGACCGTCTCGGCCTCGCGCGGGCCGCGGGCGCGTACGACCTTGTCGGTCAGGCGGCCGTAGAACGCGGCGGCGGATTCCGTGCAGGCCGGGGTGTGGCCCCCGATGACCTTGGGAGTGGAGGCGTAGGAGTGCAGACGGTTGCCCGGGTCGACGCGGCCCGGCGCGTGTGCGAGGTGGAAGTCGCGGCCCGCGCGCAGCCCGGAGCCCTCTTCGAGCAGGGGGAGCAGGACCGTCTGTGTGGTGCCGGGCGGCACCGGCGACTCGATGACGACCGTGGTGTGCGGGCGCAGCCGGGCGGCGAGGGTGCGGGTCGCCTCGGCGACCGGGGTGAGCGACGGGGCGCCGTCCGGGCCGGGGGGCACCGGGGCGCAGATGACGGCGGTGCGGACGCGGCCGAGCTCGGCGGGGTTGGCGGTGGGCCGGAACCCGCACGCGAGCATGCGGCGTACGTCGGCGGCGGTGAGTGCGGCGCCGTCGCTGTCGCAGGGGAGCCGGCCGGCCGCGAGGTCCTGGGCGCGGACCGGGTCGTGGCCGACGGTCTGGATGCCTGCGGCGACGGCGGCCTGGGCGAGCGGCAGGCCGAGGTGGCCGAGGCCGATGACGGCGAGGTCTGCGGGCATGGCGGATGCCGTCCTTCCCGGGTGACGGACCGGCGTTGGCCGGAGCGGGGCGGGTGCGCAAGCCGGGTGGTCGGAACGGGCGAGCGCATGGTCAGACTAGGAGTAAATATGACCGATATGTGGCATTGGCGGGTGGGCGTGGCGCCGCGTGGTGGCTGGATCCGGTCAGGGCGGTCAGAATCGTCGTGAGGCCGACGACAGCGGGAGGCAGCAGTGGAGGCAGCCGCACTGGGACCCGAGCAGCGCGCCGCGGCGCTCGCCGCCATGGCCGAACACGAGCTGGACGTGCTCGTCGTGGGCGGCGGCGTGGTCGGCGCGGGCACCGCCCTCGACGCCGCGACGCGCGGCCTGGCCACCGGGATCGTGGAGGCGCGCGACTGGGCGTCCGGCACGTCGAGCCGCTCCAGCAAGCTCGTCCACGGCGGGCTCAGGTACCTGGAGATGCTCGACTTCGCCCTCGTGCGCGAGGCGTTGAAGGAGCGCGGGCTGCTGCTCGAACGGCTCGCGCCGCACCTGGTGAAGCCGGTGCCGTTCCTGTACCCGTTGCGGCACAAGGGCTGGGAGCGGCTGTACGCCGGGTCGGGCGTCGCCCTGTACGACGCGATGTCCATGGCGCGCGGGCACGGGCGCGGCCTTCCGACGCACCGTCACCTGTCGCGCCGGCACGCGTTGCGGGTGGCCCCCTGCCTGAAGAAGGACGCGCTCGTCGGGGCGCTCCAGTACTACGACGCCCAGATGGACGACGCCCGCTACGTGGCCACGCTCGTGCGCACCGCCGCCATGTACGGCGCCAAGGCCGCCAACCGGGCACGCGTCACCGGGTTCCTGCGCGAGGGCGAACGGGTCGTCGGGGCCCGCGTGCGGGACGTCGAGAGCGGCGGCGAGTACGAGGTCCGGGCCCGCCAGGTCGTCAACGCGACCGGCGTGTGGACGGACGACACCCAGGCCATGGTGGGCGAGCGCGGACAGTTCCACGTACGGGCCTCCAAGGGAATCCACCTGGTCGTGCCCAAGGACCGCATCCACTCCACGACCGGGCTGATCCTGCGCACCGAGAAGAGCGTGCTGTTCGTGATCCCGTGGGGGCGGCACTGGATCGTGGGGACGACGGACACCGACTGGGACCTGGACAAGGCCCATCCGGCGGCGTCCAGCGCTGATATCGACTACTTGCTGGAACACGTCAACTCCGTACTGGGCGTGCCGCTTTCGCGGGACGACGTGCAGGGCGTCTACGCGGGCCTGCGCCCGCTGCTCGCCGGCGAGTCCGACGCCACCAGCAAGCTCTCGCGCGAGCACACCGTGGCGCACCCCGTGCCGGGCCTTGTCGTCGTGGCGGGCGGCAAGTACACGACGTACCGGGTCATGGCCAAGGACGCGGTCGACGCGGCCGTGCACGGGCTCGACCAGCGGGTCGCCGAGTGCGTCACCGAGGACGTGCCGCTGGCGGGCGCCGAGGGGTACCGGGCGCTGTGGAACGCGCGGGCGCGCATCGCCGCGCGCAGCGGCCTGCACGTGGTCCGGGTCGAGCATCTGCTCAACCGGTACGGGGCGTTGGCCGAGGAACTGCTCGCGCTGGTCGCCGAGGACCCCGGGCTCGGCGCGCCGTTGGGCGGGGCCGACGACTACCTGCGGGCCGAGGTCGTTTACGCCGCGTCGCACGAGGGGGCGCGGCACCTCGATGACGTGCTGACTCGGCGTACGCGGATCTCCATCGAGACGTTCGACCGGGGCACGCGGTGTGCGCGGGAGGCCGCGGAGCTGATGGCGCCCGTGCTCGGCTGGGGCAAGGAGCAGGTGGAGCGGGAGGTCGAGCACTACGAGAAGCGGGTGGAGGCGGAACGGGAGTCGCAGCGGCAGCCGGACGACCTCACGGCCGACGCCGCCCGCTTGGGCGCGCCCGACATCGTGCCGCCGCACGGGTTCTGAGGCCGCGCCGGCCCTCCGGGCGCGACCCCGGTCCGCCCTGTTTTCGCCCCGGTGGCGCGTGCGGGAGCGTCGTGGCTGGTCGCGCGGTTCCCCGCGCCCCTGGCGGCGCTGCCCCCTGGGCTTCACGTGTCTCTCGGGTAGGAGACAATGAAGGCTCTGTCGGGGCGGGTTGCAGAGGGGACTCATGTCGGAGGCGGAGCAGGCGGACAAGCAGCGGGACGACGAGCCGGGCGCACGGCTGCTCGCGGGGCGCTACCGGCTCGGTGCCGTCCTCGGCCGTGGCGGCATGGGCACCGTGTGGCGCGCCAAGGACGAGACCCTCGGGCGCACCGTCGCGGTCAAGGAACTGCGCTTCCCGTCGAGCATCGACGAGGAGGAGAAGCGGCGGCTCGTCACCCGTACGCTGCGTGAGGCGAAAGCCATCGCGCGGATCCGTAACAACGGCGCCGTCACGGTCTTCGACGTCGTCGACGAGGACGACCGGCCGTGGATCGTCATGGAGCTCGTCGAGGGCAAGTCGCTAGCCGAGGCCATCCGCGAGGACGGGCTGCTCGAACCGCGGCGCGCCGCCGAGGTCGGGCTCGCGATCCTCGACGTGCTCAGGTCCGCCCACCGCGAGGGCATCCTGCACCGCGACGTGAAGCCGTCCAACGTGCTCATCGCCGAGGACGGCCGCGTCGTCCTCACCGACTTCGGCATCGCGCAGGTGGAGGGCGACCCGTCCATCACCTCCACCGGCATGCTCGTCGGGGCCCCCTCCTACATAGCTCCTGAGCGCGCCCGCGGCCACAAGCCGGGCCCCGCCGCCGACATGTGGTCGCTCGGCGGACTGCTGTACGCGGCCGTGGAGGGTAGCCCCCCGTACGACAAGGGTTCGGCCATCGCCACGCTGACCGCGGTGATGACCGAACCGCTCGACCCGCCCAAGAACGCCGGGCCGTTGGAGCCGGCCATCTACGGGCTGCTCGCCAAGGACCCGGACCAGCGGCTCGACGACCAGGGGGCGCGAGCCCTGCTGGAGGCCGTCGTGCACGCGCCGGAGCCGAAGGCCGCGCCGGTAGCGCCCGAGCCGGAGCCCGTCGAGGCCACGAAGGTGGTGCCGCTGCCGCAGAGCGGGGCCGTGAAAGGCGCCGGGCGCGGTGGCACCGCCGTCCGCACGGAAGAGGTCGCCGAGCGGATGCGGGGCGCGCTGAAGTCGGTGCGCAACGCCGCCGCCAAGGTCCCGGCCCAGCCCGGCGGCCCGCCCCGTACGCCCGCGAGCCGCGCCTCCATCACGGACGTCGTGCCGCGCCGCACCCTCGTGATCGCCGCGATCGTCGTCGCGCTCGCCGTGCTCGGCACGGTTCTGGCGTTCGCCCTGGGCGGTGGCGGTGGCGGTGGCGACGGGGCCAAGGCGGGGTCCGGCAAGACCGCCTCGACCGGGGCACCTTCCGGCACGGACAAGAACGGCGAGAACGGCGGTGGCGCGCCCGGCCGCACGCCGAGTCGGTCTCCCGACGGGTCGGCGAGCACGGGCACGGGCGGGAGTTCGGGCGCCTCACCGAACGCCTCGTCATCGGGAGACGGAGGCGGCGGCAAGACCGGTGCCGACCGTACGTACACGCACTCGGAGGGCTTCTCGATCGGGCTGCCCAAGGGCTGGAAGTACGTCTCGACCGGCGGGGCCGGTGCCCGCTTCACGGGCCCGAACGGGCAGAAACTACTGGTGGGCTGGACGAGTTCGCCCAAGTCCGACCCCGTGCGGGACTGGGAGAACCAGGAGAAGTACATGCGGCGCCCCCAGTACCACCGCGTACGGATAGCCGGGGTGGACTACCGCGGCTGGAAGACCGCCGACTGGGAGTTCACCTATGTCGACGGGGGTACGAAGTACCACTCCGTGGACCGGGGGTTCGTGGTGAACGGCTCGCTGGGGTACGGGCTGATGTACACCGCGAAGGACGCCGACTGGGGCGGGGCGCAGCGCGAGGCGGCGTGGAAGACGTTCACGCGGTCGTTCAAGCCGAAGTCGTGAACCGGACGGCCGTTCGGCACGTATCGTGAGTGCCTGCGGACCGTGCGCGGCCGACAGGGGGGAGGCGATGTGGACGAGTACGCGGGCCGGGTCCTCGCCGACCGGTACCGACTGCCGCTGATTCCCTCCGACTTCAGCGAGACCCCGGCCTTCGACACGTACAGCGGGCAGGAAGTGCTCGTGCGGCAGGTGCCGTTGCCCGAGGTCGTCGAGGCGGAGGTGCTCGACGCGGACGGGCTGCCCGAAGGATTCCGGCCGGGGAGCCCCGCGCCGTCGATGCGTGGCGGTGGCGAAGGCGGAGGCGGTGGTCTCGGCGAGCCGGTCGTGGCGCGCGCGGTCGAGGCCGCGCAGGCCGCCGCGGCTATACCCGACCACCCCAGGCTCGAACAGGTCTTCGACGTGTTCGCCGAGGGTGGTTCGCTGTGGATCGTGAGCGAGGCGGTGGCGGCGCGGCCGCTCGCCTCGCTCCTCGCCGACCGGCCCCTGACGCCCTACCGGGCGGCCGAGGTCGCCTCCGACGTGCTCGCGGCGCTGCGGGTGCTGCACGTGTACGGGTGGGTGCACCGCAATGTCACCGCGCGCACGGTGCTGGTCTGCGCCGACGGGCGGGTGGTGCTGAGCGGGCTCGCGGCCGGTGCGGCGGAGGAGGTGCTGTGCGGCAACGACCCGGTGCCGAGGCCGGAGCCCGCGCCCGCCCCCGAGCCCGTGCCTGGCCCTGGTCCAAAGCCTGTGACTGGCCCTGCGGAGCGGCCCGACCCGTCTCCCGCCGCACCGGCCGAGCCCGCACCCGAGGACTACCGGGCCGCCAGGGCCGGTGCGATCGCGGCCTATCGGGCGGGGGCCCGGCGGGCCGTCGGCTCCGGGGTGCCGCTTGTCCGCAAGGACGACCTGATACCCGAAATACCCGAAGAACCAGCGGCCCCCACGGCGAGGGAACCGGAACCAGCCCCCGCGGCGTTCGAGGAGCGGCGGCGCCCCGCGGCCGCCGGGGAGCGGGCCCGACAGGTGCGGATGACCGTGGTCGGGGCCGTCACCGAGCGCTGGGCGCCCGAACAGGCGTGGCCCGTACGCGACACCTGGCAGCTCGCCGCGCCGGTCGGCCCCGCCACCGACCTGTGGGCGCTCGGCGCGCTGCTGTTCCGGGCCGTGGAGGGCAACGCCCCCTACCCCGAGGAGTCGGCGGTCGAGCTGGCGCGGCTGGTGTGCGCCGAACCGCCCGCGTCCGCCGAGGAGTGCGGGCCGTTGCGGCCCGTCGTCGAGTCGCTGCTGCGCCAGGACCCCACCGAACGGCCCCGCGTCGAGGAACTGCGCGGCTGGCTGACCTCGTTGGTGCGCTCGGCGCCGGAACCGGACGTCGGTACCCGTGTCGTCTCCGTGCCGTCCGCCGACCCGGGCCGCCTCCCCGTCGTACGCCGCCGGGGCGAGCTGGTGCGCAGGCGCCGCGCCAAGGCGCCCGCGACCACCGCCCACGGGCGGCACAAGCGCGGCGCGGGCGCGGGGGAGCGGCGGCCGAGGGCGCTGGGGCGGTGGCTGCTCGTGCTGGTCCTGCTCGGCCTCGCGGGCGCGGTCGCGTACGCGATGGTGTTCATGCCGAAGGCGTCGCCCAGCACGTCGGGCGCGCCGCACAGCGGCCAGGGCTCCCCGTCCGGCCCTGCCTCCTCCCCGGCCGCCTCCGCCTCCCCGTCCTCGTCGCCGTCCACCTCCGCGTCCGGGTCCTCCAGCACGCAGCCCCAGTCCGACATCGCCGCCGGGTTCACCCTGCGCAAGGACCCCGCGGGGTTCCATGTCGCCGTCGCCGACGGGTGGCGGCGGGAGGGGGAGAACGGGCAGCGGCAAGTCGTCTACGCACACGGGGACTTCGAGCTGCTCGTCGTGCCCGGCCGGGACTCCGCCGCCACGTACGGCAGCGACCCGATGGCCTACCAGCGCGAGCACGAGCGGGAACTGCAGCCGTTCCGGGACTCGACCTGGGCCACGTCGAGCGGGATGAAGACGATCGACGTCGGTGGACGCACCATGGCCGAGGGGCAGTTCACCTGGCAGGGGCCGGACGGGCGCGAGGTGTTCGTGCGCAATGTGGCCATCCTGATCGGCGGCAAGTACCACGTGGTGCAGGTACGCGGGCCGGAGGCGGAGCGCGACGAGGTGACCCGGCTGTTCGAACAGGCCGAGGGCACGTACACGTACGACGGTTGAGACCTTCACCGAGGCGGCCGTCGAGGCCGCTGCCCGCGCGAAAAGCGTCACATTGCGGTTTCCATCGGACCCCGGCTGTTCCTTGCCTGTCCCTTGCTCCCTAATGTGGCCCTGTCAAGACCATTACGGGGGAACGTGAATCAGATGCAGGGCCAGCAGGGCCAGCTCCTCTCGGACCGCTACCGCCTCGGTGACGCCATCGGGCGCGGTGGCATGGGCCGCGTGTGGCGCGCACACGACGAAGTCCTCCACCGGACCGTGGCGGTCAAGGAGCTGACGGCCGCCCAGTGGGCCGACGAGGCGGACCGCGCGGTGCTGCTCGCGCGTACGCAGACGGAGGCGCGGGCCGCCGCCCGCATCAACCACCCCGCGGTCGTCACCGTCCACGACGTCCTCGAGCACGACGACCGGCCGTGGATCGTCATGGAGCTGGTCGAGGGCCCCTCGCTCGCCGACGTCGTCAAGGAGCACGGCAGGGTCGCGCCCACCGAGGCCGCCCGCATCGGCCTGTGGACGCTTCGGGCGCTGCGCGCCGCCCACGCCGCCGGAGTGCTGCACCGCGACGTCAAGCCGGGCAACGTGCTGCTCGCCCCCGACGGCCGGGTCAAGCTCACCGACTTCGGCATCGCGCAGGTCGAGGGCGACACGGCCATCACCAGGACCGGCGAGATCGTCGGCTCGGTGGACTACCTGGCGCCGGAACGGGTCAGCGGCGCCGAACCGGGGCCCGCCGCCGACCTGTGGGCCCTCGGCGCGACGCTGTACACGGCCGTGGAGGGCCGCTCGCCGTTCCGCCGCACGTCGCCGCTGAGCACCATGCAGGCCGTCATCGAGGACGAGCCGGAGATGCCCGCGTACGCCGGGGCGATCGGTCCTGTCATCAGCGCGCTCCTGCGCAAGGACCCGGCGGCCCGGCCGGACGTCGACGAGGCCGAGGCGATGCTGGCCGAGGCGGCGGAGGGGCGGCGGCCGAGCGCGGCGCAGGCCTACGTACCGACGCGGGTGCACGCGGCGTCCGGTACCGCGCAGGACACCGGTGCAGCGGCCCCCGCCGCCCCCGTG